>DGFG01000037.1:19395-25691 GCA_002391555.1 Firmicutes bacterium UBA3906 | reverse complement strand
CTAGGGTTGTAGCGCTTGTAGATTAAATTTAAAGTAGCCAGCAAAGCTTATCTTTATAGGGGACCAGCTATGGATACTAAGGCAAAATTGGTATTGACCCGGCCTAGAGGCATGAATTGTTAGCGTCCCTGTGGGCCCTATAGTTGCCAAGTACCCTATAGGCATGTCCTCCATTTTCAAGGCCCCTTAGTAGGTCCTTTACCCTATCATCTGCCAGGTTACCCTCAAGGTCAAAAAAGAAGAGGTATTCCCAGGGCTTACCTATGATGGGTCTTGACTCAATCTTCATTAGGTTTAAGCCCTGCTCATTAAAGAGGCCCAATATGGCGTATAAGGATCCAGGCCTGTGGGCTATATCCATGACTAGACTGATTTTATTACAGGTCTCATCTAGCAGGGGCTCCCTTCCTATACAAATAAAACGGGTATAGTTATTGTCATTATAATGGATATCTTCTGCAAGTATTTGAAGCCCGTAGAGGCTTGCACAGGCCTTTGAGGCAACAGCAGCCTTTGTTTTGTCTCCTAGCTCACTTACCAGCCTGGCACTGCTAGCTGTACTTTGATAGGCAATTTGCTCCCAAGGGTATTTTTTTAAAAAGGGAGCACTTTGATCAAGGCCCTGTTGGTGAGAGTATACAGTTTTTATATCCTCCAGCCTAGCTCCTGCTAGTCCTAAGAGCTGGTGGCGGATTCTACTTATATGCTCTCCTATAATATATACCCTATTGTCGCGAATAAGGTCCATTACAGGGGCAATGGTTCCAGTTGAGGAGTTTTCAACTGGCAGAACACCAAAATCTATTTTTTTGTCTAATAGCTTTATGACCAGGTCTTCAAAGCTATCACAAGCCTCTCTTTGACAGGCCCTACCAAAATGTAGTATGGCAGCCTCCTCACTATAAGAACCAGGAGACCCATAATAGCCTATTATCCTATCTGGGCTTGGGCTAACTGCCCCTTTTTTATTTAACTGCCCCATTTCTTTCCCCTTATCTAGCTTCATTTTCATAGCTTGCTCCTTTATTTAGTGGTTTTACCCTTTTCTTTTGGCTAAAGCCATCAGTTAAGGATTTTCCCCTCAATCTCAATCAAGGTTTTTAGCTTGGCCATGAGCTTTTCAAACTGCTTGGGTGTAATAGATTGGGGTCCATCACAAAGGGCACTAGCTGGATTATTGTGTACCTCGATAATAACTCCGTCAGCTCCTACAACTACAGCAGCCTTGGACATGGCCTCCACCATCCAGGACTTGCCTGTGGCATGGCTCGGGTCAAGGATAACGGGTAGGTGACTTAGCCTTTTAATTGCGGGTATTGCGCTTATATCCAAGGTGTTTCTTGTGTAGGTTTCAAAGGTTCTTATGCCCCTTTCACATAGGATAACCTCTTCATTTCCTTCACTTAGGATATATTCAGCGCTCATTAGCCATTCCTCGATTGTAGCCGAAAAACCCCGCTTTAGGAGTATAGGCTTGTTGACCTTTCCTAGCTCCCTTAGCAGAACGAAATTTTGCATATTTCTAGCCCCAACCTGGATTATATCAACATCCTGGACAAAGCGGTCTAGCATTTGGACATCAGTAATTTCAGATACGATAGGAAGACCTGTTATCTGGCTAGCATGCTTTAGATAGTCAAGTCCCTCTAGGCCTAAGCCCTGGAAGGTATATGGGGAAAACCTTGGCTTGTAGGCACCACCCCTTAAAAGGCTAGCGCCATTTTCCTTAACTGCCTGGGCAATACCCTCAATTTGCTCTTCGCTTTCAACTGAACAGGGTCCAGTAATCACAGTAAAGTAGCCCTGGCCGATTTTCCTTCCCTTTACATCTATAATAGTGTCATTGGGCTTGAACATCTTGTTGGCCTTTTTAAAGGGTTCTTGGACCTGCAAAATGTTTGAAACGATTTCTTTAGAAGCTATCCTGTACTTGTCTACGTTTGTTGTGTCGCCAACCAGGCCTAGAATGGAAGTTCCAGTGCCCTGAGTTATCTGCACCTTTACGCCCATAGCCTCTATTTCGCTTATTAATTCTTCTCTTTCCTCAATACTTGTATTGGGTTTTAAAACTACTACCATGATATACCTCCTAACCTTTCAGTTTAATAGTGTTTGTCTAGCTATTATAAAACTATAAGCCATAATTATTAGGGTATAAAAAAGAGGCCCTCAAACGAGCCTCTTGGTCACCTAATATTATGGTTTTTTCCAATTGATTCTGTTTGGTCTTTTTTCACATATTAAATTACCCGGCAAAGTTGCTAAAGTAAAAAAACCAGGTAAAGGAGTGAAAAAAGCCATATACAGTTTTGCTAGTGAGGATAGCCATTATAGTTTCCCCCAATTGGATTTTTACTATTATATGCATAAATACACCTGTCTGTCAACTCTTTTAAATAAATTCCTTTAAAGGCCCATGGTTAGGCCATATTAATAAATAGTGTGGTATAATATTTTTACTAGTATAAGGCTATAAACTAGCCTTATATAGAGGGTCTAGCCCGATCTTACTTAGAGCCTATTATGTTGTGCTATAGCTAGCCCTTTTAAAGAGGGTCTAGCCAGATAAAAGCTTGTGCCTTAATAGGTGACATTTAAAAGTAATCGACTTATGATTATATAGAAAGGTTAAAGGGATGACATATGCCTTCTTTAATGGTCCATCTATTAACTGCCTATAAATTTAACAAGGATTCAAATACTGCTTTTTTTATAGGCAATATTGCCCCCGACTCTATTAGTACTTGGAAGGAAAAGGACAGGTCCCACCTTAGGGACAGGTCTGATAGGCTTGAGGCCCTAATTAGGCTTGCTAGGGCCTATGAGGACCAGTCGGACATGGACCAAGGCATACTTTTACACCTTTTCTTGGACTATAAATGGGACATAGGCCCTATGAAAGGCTTTATTGAGGGCTACCAGGGTCCAGGCTGGTTACAGGCCTATAGGTATGAGATTGGCCTAGCCAGTGCGTGGCTTTACCATCATACAAGCTGGGGGCAAAGGCTTTGGCAGCAGATGGAGGCATATCCTAAAGGGCTTTTAAGCAATAATTACAGCTTTATAGCCGATGATATACAAGGGCTAATTAGTAGAAACCATACTTGGCACAGGGATAACAATATTGGTCCCTCCCCCTATTACCCTCCAGCCTTTGTTGAGGAATTTACAAGTAAAGCAGTAGCTGACTTTAAGGACTTTCTAAGCCAGTATAAATAATCAAATCATATAGGCAATTATTGATTTTACTTTTACATATACATTTATGCAGTATGCTAGGATATAGAGCCTTGGTCCAGGCTAAAGGGGGATTAATATGATATATATTCGGGAGGCATCCGAGGATGAAATGGTTGCCTTGTTCCTAAAGACAGAAATAAAATCTACTAGGTTTAGGGACCGGATACTAGCTGCAATAGACCAGCTAAAGGCAAAAGAGTCAATAGTAACTGAGCCTAACTTAGCTTCAGCCGAGGAAAATGACCTACGCAGGGAAATACTATCTATCTTTAGAGGCTATGGCAGAGATGCTGAGATGTTTGAGGGCTATCCAGGGGATATTAGGTGGGTATGGGTAGACCTTTCAAGGGCAGATCTAGAGAGGGTCAGGTATATAGACTATAGCTACTGGAATGAGCTTTCTAGCCATACTAGGCTGGCCAAAGTTGCTGCTACCAATATCCGCAAGGGTATAGAGGTTTTTGGGGTCAGTAACGATGGCTTCTTAGAGGGGGCCAAGGATTTACTTAAGGGGGCCTCCTTTCCGCCAATGATATTAGTAGCAAATAGGGATAGTGGCCAGCTAACTGTTTTAGAAGGACACTTTCGCTTGACTGTATATATGCTAGAGCCAGACCATATACCCCAAAGGCTAAGGACCATGGTTGGATTAGTAGACCAGGAGGGCTTTGATAGCTGGAACCTTTAAGGCTAAAGTAGCTTAGGCAAGCCCTTGCAGGGCAGACCTAATTAAACTGAGTATTTTCTTGTAAGAAGCTATCCTATCAAGTAAAATGTAATCATAGGCAAATATAGAAGAAAAGTTTTTATTTTTATATAAGTTACTAGATAAATAATACTAGCAGCCAGGCTGCCTAATAGGACATTGTAAAGCCCGGTAAAGGGCTCTGCTGACTAAGGCTTAGAAAGAAGACCTAAAAGAGCTTTGGTAGAACTTAAAAAATGACAAAAGTCTACTGATGACGAGGAGGACTATATGAAAAGGAAGGTTTTTTTTATACTACTTTTAATCATATTAATGCTGGCTACCTCTTGTAGCTTGCTAGGCAAGGAAACAGGTAAAATAACCACTAGCCCATCGCCAGCTCCAGGTATTGATGATAAAACAGCTGAACCTACAGAGGACCCAAGTCCAAAGGAAACAGATAAAAGTCCCCAAGAGACTGAGCCATCAGGAGATATAGATGATGACGATGACCCAGACCCGGATGGACTAGAAACAAACCCCAGTCCAGATACTAGCCCCTTGGACCTAGTAGGCCAAGGAAGGGTTGAGGGCATAGGGGTAGGAGCAGGGGATAGTACGGAAAAGGTCATAAGCGAGCTTGGTCCAGCCGATGAACTTGACTACTATTTAGGTGGCCTCTATCTTATGTACCATGACCTTGACCTGGTCTTTTTCACTAGTGCCCAGGGCCAGTTTGGTGAAATAACAGAGCATGGTGAGGTAGTTGTTATAGGCATCTCCTCGGAAAATCAGGACCTATATGGGGTAAGGCTAGGCATGACCTTTGAGCAGATTATAGAGGTCTTGGGCCAGCCTACTACAATTGTCAGTGCTGAGGAAAATGAAAATTCAGAGCTCTTATTCGGTGGCTGGTCTTTAGAATATAAGGTTGGAGACTACACCCTTTGCTTTCAGGCGGATTCAGAAGATAGCCAGGTATACGTAGCCTATCTATGGGTAAATGACAGGAATAATTATTAAAATGGCCATAACAAGTATTGATAGCTGTGATTCTTTATAGGTATTTCTATCATAGCTTTTACATGGTATATTAGTATTAGTAGTCTAGACAATCATTACATTGACTCACGTAAACTTTACTGAAAAGGGGATTGCTGTGACTAATAGTGAGATATTGTCAATCGCTATGGCCCAATCAGCTGTTGACCTAAATTGCAGCCTAGAGGACTTTAACAGGACAGAAAATATTGTTGTCAAGTCTGTGGCCAAGGAGGGTGCCCGAAAGTACTTGACGCTACCCTTTTTTTGCTGTCTGGTTTCCTATGGGAGTAACATTGTGGCCTCGGTAAACCCAGAGCTTGTGGACCTGGTTGAATCTTATATCAACAAGTACCCCATAGAGCACTGCTTTGAACCTCCTAACCTTTACGTTTTAAACGAAGGATTAAAAAAAAGAGGCCTGGGAGTATGCTTTACAGCAGAATATTTTCTACCAGATATGAGCCTACTAAAGTCTTTGCCCTGTGCCTATGAGATAAGGATCCTTAGCCCTATTGAGTTTAAGGACCTTTACCTGCCCGAGTGGAGCAACGCCCTTTGTGACAAGCGCAGGGAGTTAGATATGCTGGCTGCTGCTGCTTTTGATGGAAATAAGATCATTGGGATGGCAGGCTGCTCAGCAGATTGTGACACCATGTGGCAGATAGGCATTGATGTATTGCCCGAATACAGGAGGTCTGGTATAGCTTCAGCCTTAACTAGTAGGCTGGCTATTGAGGTAATCGGTGAGGGCAAGGTACCATTTTACTGTGCTGCTTGGCCAAATATCAGGTCTGTACGAAATGCAATAAAAAGTGGATTTAGGCCAGCCTGGGTAGAAATGACAGTAAAAAGTCTGGAGTTTATCTCATATTTTAACTCAAATAAGGAATAGGGTTTAAAGTAATAAGCTATTAAAGTATAGATATAGATAATGGTAGCTACAAAGTATGATAGATCTATGCTAATAGCTATCAACTGGCTAGTTTTGTACAATCTTTTCAAATTGCTTTATAACATTTCTATGTTAAAATGTATAGTGGGTCTATCTAGCTTATCAAAGTCTAGAGGATAGACTTATGATTCAATATGATTCAATTAAAATAAATTTAAGGGGTGTTTAAATGGAATATAGAAGGCTAGACAATTTGGGAATAGAGGCTTCTTTGCTAGGCTTTGGATGTATGCGTTTTCCAACCTTAGAGGATGGGACTATAGATAGCAAACAGGCAGAGGAAATGCTAGACTATGCCTATAAAAATGGTGTTAACTATTTTGATACTGCCTATTTTTATCATGGTGGAGAAAGTGAGAGCTTTACTGGCAAGGT
>DGFG01000037.1:11977-19185 GCA_002391555.1 Firmicutes bacterium UBA3906 | reverse complement strand
CTTAAAAGGCTGCAAATGGATTATGTGGACTTTTACCTGCTCCATGCCTTAAATAGAAAGTCCTTTGACAGGATGGTGGAATTAGGGGTCTTGGAATTTTGCGAAAAATTAAAGGAAGAGGGCAAAATAAAATATTTAGGTTTTTCATTCCATGATGATTATGAGGCCTTTGAGTATATCCTAAAGTATAGGGACTGGGACTTTTGCCAAATCCAATTAAATTATATGGATACAGATATCCAGGCAGGCTTAAAGGGCTATGAGCTTACAGAAAAGCTAGGTGTGCCCCTAGTTATAATGGAACCTATCAAGGGTGGAAACCTGGCAAATTATCCTGAGTCTATAACAGAGCATTTCGATGCTGTCACTCCAGGTATGTCTACAGCTTCATGGGCTATGAGATGGATAGCATCCCTGCCTAATGTAAAGGTTGTCCTAAGTGGCATGTCTAATATGGACCAGGTAAAGGATAATTTAGAGACCTATCAAGACTTTAAGCCTCTAAGTGAGGCAGAATATCAAGCAGTAGACCAAGTGGTAAAGGAGCTAAATAGTAGGGCTAAAAATGGCTGTACTGGCTGTGAGTACTGCTTGCCCTGCCCTGCAGGTGTTGATATTCCAAGAAACTTTTCCATTTGGAATGGCTATGGCATATATAGTAACGTAGGTGAAACAAAATGGCGGTGGGGTCAGGATATGAAGGAGGAGGCCAAGGCAAAGAACTGTGTAGAATGTGGCCAATGTGAGGGCCTTTGTCCGCAAAACCTTACTATCATTGAGGATTTAAAAAAGCTTCAAGAGGAGCTTGACTCACTATAAGGCAGGCTCTAGTCTAAGTAGATTAGGCCCCTTGCTCCCTGTACTATAGCCAGGGTTAGACAATAGTAAAATAATAAAAGTATTAGCTTAAGCCTTAAAGCAGCTCTTATAAGATACTCATTATAGGAGCTGTTTTTTTGGTCCTTTCCTAAGGAAGCCTTTTATGACTTAGGCCCATTAAAGGCTTTTCTACATAAAGGATACTAAAGCCCTAATAGACTAGCATATACTTGAAGGGAAAGGCAAATAGACAGCTGTTACTAAAAAGAAAAAAATCCAGTCTAGGAGGTGGCCTTCTTGAAAAGGTATCTTGTGGTTTTCTTGCTATTATTGCTGCCCTTGCTGGTGGCTAGCTGTATAAAGGGTCATGCCCATTACACTTTAAACAGGGATGGGTCTGTTGATGTATCTATAAGATTAGGAGCAGCTAGGGGCCTTATTGACCTACTCTATGGGCTAGAGCAGGGAGAATCAGTAGAGTCGATTTTAGAGGGCTTTGAGCTAGATGGTTATGAGATTATGACCTTTGTTGAGGATGATATAAAGGGCTTTGAGGCTATCAAGCATTTCCCTAGGCCTGAGGACCTTTTTTCAGATACTAGGCAAAGGGAAACCTTTTCCGAGACAGCCGACTTTTTAGATATTGAAAAGGGCCTATTCTTTGATTCCTATAAGTTTGACATAGACCTTGATTTACGCGATAGGATGGGCCAATACTATGCCTTGGCAAATGAGACCTTTTTAGCCCGTGCTGATTTTAAGTTTATACTTACCCTACCCATAAGGCTAAAGGAACATAATGCATCCTGGGTTTCAGAGGATGGCCTGACCTATAAATGGGATATATCTTTGATGGACCTAAATAGGCTAAGCTTTGTCCTTAAAAGGCCCAAACTATTGGCTATTGGGGCAGTAGCCTCTATTTTACTTGCCTTACTGGCTACAGGCATCATTTTTGCCTTGAAAGCGGCAAGGAGGAGGGGTCCCTAATTGGCCAGGCAAAGGAAATAATAAAGAAAGACTTTTTACTAATAATAGCTCCTATATGGTACAATAAATATAAGTAATACTTTAGCCTTGGACAAGTATCTTACTAGATGGAGGTATATTACAATATGGATAAAAAGAAGCTATTTAATGATAATTGGTATTTTACCAAGCAAGACTTAGGTACAGGGCTCGATGGAATACAGGGAAAGGATATAGCTTGGAAGCAGGTAGATTTACCCCATGACTGGCTAATCTATGATACAAAAAACCTATATGAGGACAGTGAGGGTTGGTACAAGAAAAACTTTATTATTGAGGATTTAAAGGACCAGCTTTACTCCATACGGTTTGAAGGGGTTTATATGGATTCGACAGTATATATAAATGACCAAAAAGCCGGTGAGTGGAAGTATGGTTATTCCACCTTTGAGTTTGATATTAGCAAGCTACTCAAGGAGGGGGAAAATCAAATAAAGGTAAGGGTTAAATACCAAAGTCCAAACACTAGGTGGTATTCAGGGGCCGGTATTTATAGAAATGTATGGCTCAAGAAAAGGGGGCAGGCCCACCTTGTTTCCGATGGGATATACATATCAACTGTCAAAGCTGATGACGGCTGGAGGGTCCTAGTCGATACCGAGGCTATAGATCAGGCAGGTGCCCATCAGGAGGCTATTATTAGGCATAGGGTTTTTGACAGGGAAAATCAGCTTCTTGCTGAGTCCGAAAACGATATAGTTCTAAGCAAACAGGTATCTGTAGACCAGCAGACCATTTACCTTGAAAGGCCTAGGCTCTGGGATCACGAGGACCCCTATCTATATACAATAAAAACTGACCTAATAGCCGGTGGCAAGGTCTTGGACACTGAGAGTCAAACATTTGGTTTTCGCAGCTTACGCTTTGATAGCCAGGAGGGCTTTTTCATAAATGACAAGCAGCTGAGCCTGCAGGGGGCCTGCCAGCACCATGATTTAGGTGCCCTAGGTGCAGCCATGAACAAGACTGCCCTCAGAAGGCAGCTAGAGCTCCTAATGGAGATGGGGGTCAATGCCATTAGGACTGCCCACAATATGCCGGCGGTTGAGCTTATGGACCTGGCCGATGAGCTAGGCATATTAATTGTATCAGAGGCCTTTGACATGTGGGAAAGGACCAAGACCGACTATGACTATGGCCGGTTTTTCAATGACTGGTATGAAAAAGATGTGGCCTCCTGGGTCAGGAGGGACAGGAACCGTCCCAGCCTAATTATGTGGTCCATTGGCAATGAGATCTATGATACCTACATAAGCGAGAGGGGCCTTGAGATAACTAGGCAGCTAAAGGAGGCAGTAGAAAAGCACGATCCTAGGAAGAATGCAGCTATAACCCTTGGTTCTAACTATATGTTTGGTGAACATGCTCAAAGCTGTGCCCATGAGCTAGACACTGTAGGCTATAACTATGCTGAGTATATGTATGATGACCACCATGAAAAGTATCCAAATTGGGTTATATACGGTAGTGAGACCTCGTCCACTGTACAAAGTCGAGGCGTATACCACTTCCCAGCCTCATATAATGTTTTGACCCATGAGGACCTACAATGCTCCTCCCTTGACAACTGCACTACCAACTGGGGGGCCAAAAGCACCGAAAAGGTAATCATAGACCACAGGGACGCAAAATATACCCTAGGCCAGTTTATTTGGACAGGTACTGACTATATAGGAGAGCCCACTCCCTATTCAAGCAAGAACTCCTACTTTGGCCAGATAGACACCGCTGGCTTTAGGAAAGACTCCTCCTACATCTACCAGTCAGCCTGGACAGACTATAGGTATAGGCCCATGGTCCACCTACTACCCTACTGGGATTTTAATGAGGGTCAGCTAATTGATGTTAAGGTATATTCCAATGCACCAAGGGTTGAGCTATTTTTCAACGACAAGTCCCTAGGTGATTTTAAGATAGACCATGAAAAGGGCACAAAACTCTGTGGCCATTGGCAAGTCCCCTATAAAAAGGGTTGCCTTAAGGCAGTGGCCTATGACGACAAGGGCAATATTGTGGCAACAGATATTCAAAGATCCTTTGGGGATGCAGCAGCTATTGTCTTAAAGCCTGATAAGTATGAGCTAAAGGCGGATGGCCAGGACCTAATATTTCTCGAAATATCAACAGTGGATGCAGAGGGTAACCCAGTCCACAATGCTAACAACCGGGTCGATGTAGAGGTTACAGGGGCAGGCCGGTTAGTTGGCCTAGACAATGGTGACAGTACCGACTATGACCAATACAAGGGGACCTCAAGGAGACTATTCTCTGGCAAGCTACTGGCTATCATAGCTGCAAGACTAGAGCCTGGAGATATAAATGTAAAGGTTAAGTCAAGGGGCATTAAGGGGGCTGAGCTAAAGCTTAAGGCAGTTAAGGGCCAGCCTAATCCAGGGATAACAGCCCTTATGGAAAATTCCTTGTCTGAGCCAAATGATGAGATACCCCTTAGGAAAATAGAGCTTACCAACCACGGAGTAAGTCATTTTAATCCTGAAAATACAAGCACCAGGATCAGTGCTAGGCTCTATCCCGAAAATACCAGCTACACAGATATTGAGTGGAAAGTAGTCACTATATCGGGCATTGAGACCAATATAGCTAGGGTTGAGGCCAGGGGCAGGGAGGCTGTCCTAACAGCCCTAGGGGATGGTAGCTTTAAGCTAAGGTGTGTAAGTAAAAATGGCACTGACCATTCTGATATAGTATCGGAGCTAGACTTTGAGATAAGCGGTATGGGAAATGCTACAATCAATCCTTATAATTTTGTCTCAGCCGGCCTTTACAATGCTGGTAACCACGATTTTGAAAACAGCCTGCAGGGTGGAATATGCACCCTAGGAGATGCAGAAAGCCATATAGGCTTTAAGGGAGTTGACTTTGGCGAGATAGGATCAGACCAGATAAGCATACCCATATTTACTTTTAGCAATGACCCTATCCCCTTTGAACTTTGGGAGAACATGCCGGGCGACCCGGATGCCAAGCTATTAGCCAAGCTAGAATATCAGGCACAGTCCATCTACAATGTTTATCAGGCCCGGACCTACAAGCTTGATAAGAGGCTAAAGGGAGTAAAGACCCTTTGCCTAGTGGTAAATAAGCACAAGCTCTACCTCAAAGGCTTTCAGTTTACAAAATACGAAAAGGCCTATGAAAGGCTAGAAGCAAAGGCTGCAAACAGGGTATATGGGGACTCCTTTAAAATGAGAGACAATGCTATTGAAAATATTGGAAACAATGTGGTTATAGAGTTTGAGGATATGGACTTTACCAGCCAGGGCCTTAGATCCATAAGGCTGTGTGGCAGGTCTCATACGGATAAAAACACAATAAATATCCTATTTACCAATGAGGCCGGTCAAACAAAGCAGGTAATTGAATTCCCCCATAGTAGCTCATATGTAGAGCATGAGTTTGACCTAGAGCCCCTAGTAGGCAAATACAAGGTTTCCTTTGTCTTTTTACCTGGCTCCAATTTCGATTTTTCCTGGTTCCAGTTTAAATAGATAAGGCTAAAGCTAGACTTAAAAAAACTACAGCTAGAAAAGAAAAACTACAGCTAGAATAGAAAAACCTCGCCTATCTTTAAATTGGATAGGCGAGGTTTTAAACCTTTTGCTATTTTAAGTATAGTATATAAAACTTGTTTTATGTCTTACTTTTGTTTAAGGGCAAATTTCGTCTTTGCAAAAGCCTCTTAAATCTACCTTATAAAATTAGTGTGTACTCGGGGGTCTCCTTTAGGTATTTCAATGCCTGCCTCCCTACCTGCCTTTATGGATTTTAGGAGCCAGGCCATATTTTGGCCTAGCTTGTGCATGGTCTGTATCCCTTCTTTGTCTTGGACTACTTCATCGGGGCTGTTGCCGTGAACCATGTTCCAGTACTGGGAAGAGACCACTGGCATATTGTTGATAGTAAAATATCTGCTGAGCTGGTCTAATGCCACTGTTGCCCCGCCCCTTCTCAAGCATACTATGGCAGCTCCAGGCTTGTACTGAAAATAGCCCTTAGCTGCAAAAAACATCCTGTCTAGCAGAGAGCTAATGGCTCCTGATGCAGCTGCAAAATGTACTGGGGACCCGAATATAAAGCCATCGGCATCCTTGGCCTTTTCTAGTATAGTATTTACAGGGTCCTTGTCATAGACACATCTGTTCATTTTATTTCTTCTACACCATAGGCATGTGGTACAGCCAATGATAGGTCCCTTTCCTATATGGATTATTTCTGCCTGGATACCTTCATCTTCAAGTACAGCTGCAATCTCATTTAGGGCTGTATAGGTACAACCCTTAGCATTGGGACTACCGTTTATAAGTAATACCTTCATCATATACACCTTCCTTATTTGCTTTTTGATGATTCTCTGCTTTTTTTAATGGGTAGATAGGCTGTAGATAGCCTTATGTATATTAGAAAAGTCCTTTAGTTACTATTATACACTAGGCAGCCAGTAATTTGTTTGCATTTCCTTCATTAAAGGTGTAATTACTTGTTAATTTATTATATAATTAGGTGTAAGCTTCTGTTAGGGGGTGATTTAAGTGGCCAATATATATATAGTAAAGGCGGACAATACCAATATTGACCAGGTAAACAAGATGGACAACCGTTTTATTGTAGATTCCAAGGCTGTACTTAAAATAGAGGAGGGACAGATCCATTATAGTGTAAAAGAGGTTCCTGCATTTATAAAAAAGTACCCCGAACGGGACAGGCAGTATGACTACTCAGACTATATTGATAACCCCAACAGGGCTATATACCTTGCATACCATGGAGATAGGGCAGTAGGCCAGATAATACTTTCCACCAGCTGGAATAATTACGCCCTGATAGAGGATATTAGGGTAGATATCAGCTACCGCAAGCAGGGAATAGGAACTAGGCTAATCGGATATGCAAAGGAATGGGCCAAGCAAAGGGGACTAGCAGGACTTAGGCTAGAAACACAGAACAATAATATAAGGGCCTGTAGATTTTATGAATCCTGTGGTTTTCATATAGGAGGTTTTGACCAAATCCTATACAAGGGCATACAGGATGATACAATAGAGGTTGCCCTCTACTACTATTTTTTGTTTAACTAGTCTCAAGGGGCCTGTGACTGGGTAGTAAAGAGGCAGGATGAATAGGTAAAGGACCAGAAAAATACACTAGTAGACAGGAATAAGACAGGGAGGTAGTTAAGTAGTGACTGATGTAAAGGGTAAATGGACTCTAGTTACAGGGGCAAGCCGTGGTGTGGGCCGGCAGATAGCACTAAAGATGGCCGAGCTAGGTAGTAACCTTGTAGTACATAGCAGGAAACTTGCCAATACAGAGAGCCTAGTCAAGGAATTGAGCCCCCTTGG
>DGFG01000037.1:9178-11629 GCA_002391555.1 Firmicutes bacterium UBA3906 | reverse complement strand
TATGACCATTCACTTGAGGCCTATAGGACCTGCTTTGAGGTCAATATGGTGGCAGTAGCCCATATATGCTATAGGTTTTTACCCAGGATGATAGAAAAGGGCTTTGGCAGGGTAATAAATACTAGCAGCGGTGTAAAGGACCAGCCGGAGCTTTCAGCCTATGCAGCAAGCAAGGCTGCATTAGATAAGTTTGTCCAGGACTTTGCCAAGACCCTTGAGGGGACAGGTGTAATGATGAACCTTATGGATCCTGGCTGGCTGAGAACAGACCTAGGAGGACCTAATGCACCAAACAGTGTAGAAACCGTAATACCAGGAGCCTTGTTAGGGGCCCTAATGGATGACGGGAAAAGCGGTAGACTAATAAGGGCCCAGGATTATGTGGGCTTGACCCTAGATGAGGCTATCGGTAAGGCAAACTTATTATTAAAATAATTGCTTAAGACTTAAAAGAAGCTAGTAAAGGAGAGAAAAATGAAATCCTACAGAAAGGAATTGTTTTTCAAAACTGAAAGCCGTAGGGCGTTTTTAAATATAACCCAGGAGGTACAGGCCTGTATAGATGAGTCTGGCATAAAAGAGGGCCTAGTTCTTGTAAATGCCATGCATATAACAGCCTCTGTATTTATCAATGACGATGAGTCAGGCCTCCACCATGATTTTGAGAAATGGCTAGAGAAACTGGCCCCTGAAAAGCCATATGACCAATATATGCACAATGGCTTTGAGGATAATGCAGATGCCCACCTAAAACGCCAGATCATGGGCCGGGAGATTGTGGCCGCTGTTACAAAGGGCAGGCTAGACTTTGGGCCCTGGGAGCAAATTTTTTATGGTGAGTTTGATGGAAGACGGCAAAAACGTGTACTGGTAAAGATAATTGGTGACTAGGGGCAGGAACCTATAAGGTAAAAATATGCCATACAGGCAGAAGGCAAAGACTATGATAGCAATTAGACCTAGTAATTTTGCCTGCTCGGTAAAAGCCATGGTCTATGAGGTCTTTTTTCAAAGAAAGGGAGGCTGATATAGAAGACACAATTAAATTAGAAAACAAAAATTAAAAATTATCATATTTGGGGGATAAACAGATATCGTGGATGATATAGAGATTTTAGTTTGTCTAATAGGGATGAATCTATTTAGCTTTATACTTATGGGGATAGACAAATTCAAAGCAAGACTAGGTAGATGGCGAATATCCGAAAAGCTGCTTTTGACTTTAGCCGTCCTAGGTGCTTCTATAGGTATCTGGTCAGGCATGTATATATTTAGGCACAAAACAAAAAAGGCAAGCTTTAGCCTTGGACTGCCCTTGATAGTAGGGGTCCAGATCCTAGCAGCTATTCTCATTAGGCAAGCTATAAGGGGCTAGCCTATTATTGGACAAGGATTGATTAGATAGCTAATAAAGAATAGTATAAAAATAATGATATAAAAATATATCAAATAAAAAAAGTGGAGATTTTATGGATAAGAAAAATTTTGCAATATTTATAGACCTTGAAAACACAGGGGGCAAGGTAGCCACCCTAAATAGTGTTATAGAAAAGGTCAAGATTAAGGGAGACATTTTAATAGGAAAGCTTTATGGCTACAAAGAAGCCTATTCTGACCTAAAGGAGGTGCTACTATCTAATACCTTTAGCGTTGTACCCTCACTTAGGTATGGGGCAAATCAGAAAAACAACCTAGATATACAGCTTGTAATAGATGCACTAGATGTTGCCTACACAAATGAGCTAATAGACTGCTTTTGCATAGTGTCGGGCGATAGTGACTATACTCCCCTAGTTGGAAAGCTAAAGACCATGGGCAAGTATGTACTAGGTATATCCAGGTCGGAGGTAGCCTCTAATATCTTTATCAAGGCCTGTAACGAATTTATATTTCTAGAGTCTGTTACAAGCAGGTCAGAGCTAAAGATTTCTGAGGATGATGACTCCTATAATGACCTTAATGGACTGATGGACCTTTTAGAAAAGATTATATCCGATCAGGCAGATGAGGATGGGACCATGTATGTCAGTGAGCTTAAGAAAACCCTGTTAAGGCTTAAGCCAGACTTTAGCGAAAGGGCCTATGGGTCAAACTCCTTTGCCAAGCTGCTCAACACCCTAAAGCACAGGTACAGAAGGCTTGAGCTATTTGGTGACCACAATTCCTTAAAGGTCAAGATTACCAGCAAGGACAAGGCCAAGGTGGGTGAAATAAACAAGGCCAACTGGAAATCAGTATTCAGAGCCCTGCTCGACAAGCTAAAGGACAATGGCTTTGAGAGGGTTAACCCCAGCATAATAAAGGCAGAGCTGCAAAAGGACCATCCAGGCTTTGATGAGCATCAGATAGGCTTTAGAAAGTTTAGCGACCTTATGAAAAGTCTAGAAAAGGAAGGCATAATAGATATAGAGTTTAATGAGGCTAGGACCATGCTAATAAAAATAAAGTAGT
>DGFG01000037.1:5772-8965 GCA_002391555.1 Firmicutes bacterium UBA3906 | reverse complement strand
TGAGGGAAAATAGTGGGCAATATTTTAATTGCGCTTGTGCAATAATAGTGCTATAATAGAACATCGATACGTCCTTGCTCTGATATAAATATCAGGGCCATAGTCCAAGAGGAGGTGAAAGACATTGAATAACTATGAGTGCATTTATGTAATTCGACACACTGTAGACGAAGAAGGCATAAAGGCTTTAGTTGAGAGGTTTAACGGCCTCATCGCCCAAGAAGGCGGAGAGGTGACCAATGTTGATGAGTGGGGCAAGAGAAGGCTTGCCTACCCCATTGATGATGACAACGAAGGCTATTATGTTCTGATTAACTACACAGCAGCACCCCAAGTACCCCAAGAGATCGAAAGGGTATTTAGGATTACAGATGACATCATTAGGTTTATTACCATAAAGCTAGACTAATTAAAAGGTTGGTGTCACATATGATAAACAAGGTAGTTCTAGTAGGACGATTAACGAGAGATCCAGAGCTCAGGTCAACACAAAGTGGTGTATCAGTAACGACCTTTACCCTGGCGGTGGAGAGAAATTTCCCCAACCAACAGGGTGAAAAGGAAGCAGACTTTATACCGATTGTAACCTGGCGAGGATTGGCAGACACCTGTGCAAGATATCTGGCAAAGGGCCGACTGACCGCTGTATCTGGACGTATACAAGTTAGGTCATACGATGGCCAGGATGGCCAGAGGCGTTATGTTACTGAGGTTGTAGCAGATGAGGTCCAATTCCTTGAATGGGGCCAGCCAAACAGTAACGCAGCTTATGAAAAGCAGGATCAATCTAGCGGAATGCCTGCCCCAGACCTGCATAACACAGGCTTTCAGCCTATCGATGATGATGACGATGAGCTCCCATTTTAATGAAATAAGGAGGTTAAGAGGATGGCCGACGGCGGAAATAGAAGGTTTAGAGGCAACAGAAGGCCCAGAAGGCGAGTATGCGCTTTTTGTGTAGACAAGGTTGAACATATAGATTACAAGGATGTTGCCAAACTTAGAAAGTTTGTCACTGAAAGAGGCAAAATCCTACCAAGAAGGATTTCTGGCAACTGCGCCAAGCATCAAAGGCAGGTAACAGTTGCAATAAAAAGGGCACGCCATATAGCATTGTTGCCATATACTGCAGAATAATAATAAGACCGTTCCAAGAAAAAGGAGCGGTTTTATAATTTCTAAAATACCTTATAAAGACCCATTTAGGAGGCCCCTGCATAGGCTGGCCTGCATTGACAATCCCATTTAATGATTATACAATTGAGACTATAATAGGGCTAATCATATCACCTAATTAGGGGAAGGGTGGCTTTACATAAAGATGGCAAGAGAAAAGGAATTTGATATTGCAAAGAATGTCCGGTTGATAGACTGGCTGAAAAGTGAGCTGCTAACTTCGGTAGCAGACCTTTTCAAATTGCTTTCAAGTGGTATAAAGGGGTCACAGGAGGCAATAGCTGACTGTATTGCTAGCATCATCTTGGCAGCATATCTACTAGGCAAGCGTCTAGGCATCCAATTTGAGCAAATTGACCGCAAGCTTGAGGGAAAGATCAGATTGGGCATAATAGAAGAGCATGCTGTGGAAAAGGACTTCGGAGACCTATCAGAGCTTAGCTCATACACAAAGGAAGGCAGAAAGTAACAGAGGTGTTTTATATATGGATCATACGCTAAAGGGCGTACTAATAAGTATAGGTACAGGTATAGGAGTGGCCTTGGCTACAATTATACTTTTGTATTTACCTATACTCAATATACTAGTTTTAGTTTTTCCTGTACCCTTTATCATTATCGGGGTAAAAAAGGACTTAACCCATGGGCTTTTAGGCTTGGCCTCGGCAATAGCTGTTTTTACCCTATTGGTAGACAGCCTAGCAGGTGTTTATATCCTAGCCCTAACCCTATTACCAATTGGGGCTACTATCTATGCCCTTAAAAAAAGGCTAGACCCCTATGAGAGCTTTTTACTAGCCTCAATTTCTACCCTTGCTTCCATCCTTTTATACCTAAAGACTTTTTCAGTGATAAGGGCAAGTAGTTTTTTTGATATGATTTGGCAATCCCTCAATAGCTTTTTTATTGAAGGACCTATAGATTTTAAGGGAATCTTAAATACATATCATGGACTGGGCCTATTTAAAAACTTTACGAGTGAGCAGCAACTGGCTGACTTTTTTATAAATGAAATCAAGGCATATGTCCCCTTTTTTATTTTGCTAACCTCCTTTTCTTTAGGACTGGCCATATACCTAATTAGTAGGTTTGCTATAAAAAAGATGGGCTATAGGGTTATTAACATTCTTCCCTTTAAATATTGGCAGCTGCCCAGGGGGATGGGCCTGGGGCTACTACTGCTTTTACTAGTAGCCTTTCTTGGCAGCGAGGCAAAAATTAGCCTCTTTACATCCGTACTTTTAACGATTCGGCTGATAATTAGCTTTGTATTTTCTTTAGTGGGCCTGGCTGTAATCTGGTTTTTCTTGGACACGCCTAGGATACATGTTGCCCTTAGATGGACAATAGCTATACTAGTGGTGACCTTTTTCTCATTGAGCCTGGGCCTGACCCTAATCGGTATGATGGACCATATATTTAACCTGCGTAGGATTCCCAGGGCCCCTTTTACTGTGAAGAAAAAATAAAAAGGTAGGGGTGATTATTTGAAAAAAAGATATTTAAAGAGTCTGAACCTACCTGAGCTTAGGATATACCTGGCTGTTATTTTTCTATTTGCCTCAGTGATTCTTTGGTTTAAGCCAACAGTAGGTATCATATGCCTGGTATTGTCTGTGGTCTTGCTCATATACAATACACTAATCACTAGAAAACGCAGAGAGCAGTGGTATCTTTACCTTGAAACCCTGTCAGAAAACATTGACTGGGCTACTAAAAATGCTGTTTTAACTATACCCCTTCCCCTAGTAGTAATGGAGTTAGGGGGCAGTATCACCTGGTACAACCCAAACTTTGGCCAGCTATTTGAGGGAAAAAAGCTCCTAGAGCGCAATATCAGTGATTTTATACCAGAGCTCCAGCCTAGATACTTTGTAGAGGGCAATGACGGTAGCTCCCATGAGCTAAAGATAGGGGATAGGCTATACAGGGTACAGCTGATTCCCGTAAAAACAGCTACTAAAAGTCGTAGGGACAGGATTATATTTTTAGTCTATTTTCTAGATATCACCGAAGA
>DGFG01000037.1:0-5663 GCA_002391555.1 Firmicutes bacterium UBA3906 | reverse complement strand
CCAAAGCTACTAGCTGAGATAGAGTCAAGTCTTGCTAGTTGGGCAAGTGACCTAAATGCTAGTCTTATTAGGTATGATAAGGAAAAGTTTGCTCTAATCATGGAAGAGGCTGCCCTAGACAAGCTAATGGAAAACAAGTTTGATATCTTAGATAAGATGAGGGAAATTGACTTAGGTAACAGGATACCTGTTACTTTGAGCATAGGTATTGGCCGGCAGGCAGAGACGCCTGCAGCAGCTAGTGAAGCAGCCCAGTCAGCAGTAGAGCTATCCCTTGGTAGGGGTGGTGACCAGGCAGTTGTCAAGCAGGGTACCAAGCTATATTTCTATGGTGGCAAGAGCAAGGGGGTTGAGAGGCGGACCAAGGTAAAATCCAGGGTCATAGCCAATGCCCTAAGGGAGTTAATTGAACAATCCAGTCAGGTACTGATAATGAGTCATACTTCACCAGACCTAGACTCCATCGGGTCAGCCCTTGGCCTATACCGATGTGTTGTCCATGCCAAGGTAAGGGGTCATATAGTCTTAAACGAGACCAACCCCTCGATTGAGAGCCTGACCCAGATCTTAGGCAAAAGGGAAGAATACCAGGACCTCTTTATAAGCAGTAACAAGGCCATGGAACTTGTTGACAAGGATACCCTCCTTATAATTGTGGATACCCACCGTCCTAGCTTTGTCGAGGAGCCAAAGCTTATAGATATGGTCGATAGGTTATTTGTCATTGACCACCATAGGAGAAGTGCAGAGATGGTCAAAAATGCAACCCTCTCCTATCTAGAACCATACGCATCCTCTGCCAGTGAACTAGTAACTGAGATAGTACAGTACTTTGATGAGAAAATCTCCATAAACCAGTTAGAGGCGGAGGCACTATTAGCAGGTATAACGGTAGATACCAAGAACTTTATATTTAAGACAGGTGTTAGGACCTATGAGGCTGCTTCCTATCTGAGACGGTCTGGTGCTGACCCTACATCTGTTAGACAGCTATTTTTAGATGATATGGAGACCTTTACAGCCAGGTCCCAGACTGTAAGAAAGGCAGAAATGATACAGCCGGGTATCGCAATGTCCATTTGCGACCCTGATATAGACAATGCTCAGCTTATCGCAGCCCAGGCTGCAGATAGCCTTATTACCATAAAGGATATAAACGCCGCCTTGGTCCTATGTCAAACCCGGGAGGGCATATTAATTAGTGGCAGGTCTCTAGGGGGAGTAAATATGCAGCTTATACTAGAAAAGCTAGGTGGTGGTGGCCACCTGACTATGGCTGGAGCCCAGCTGACCAACATAAGCATGGAGGAGGCCAGACTAAAGGTTATCGAAGCAGTGGCCGAATATCTAAAGGAAGGTGAGAGTTGATGAAGGTAATATTGACAAAAGACGTAAAGGGACAGGGTAAAAAAGGTGATGTAGTAAATGTTAGCGACGGATACGCCCGCAATTACCTATTTCCCAACAAGCTAGCAATAGAGGCCAGCAATAAAAACCTAAACGAGGTTAAGGCAAAAAAAGCAGCCGATGCAAGGCGAAAAAAAGAGGAACTTGAGCAGGCAAAGCTGCTTGCAAAGAAAATATCCGATGTAGAAGTTCTTGTAAGGGCAAAAAGTGGAGACCAGGGCAAGCTCTTTGGTTCTATTACCAGCAAGGATATTGCAGATGCAGCCCTTAAGCAGCACAAGCTTAAAATTGATAGAAAGAAAATTGTACTTACAGAGCCAATCAAGAGCTTAGGTAGCTTTAGCTTGGAGGTAAAGGTATATCCTGATGTTTCAGCAAGCTTGAATGTAAAGGTAATCGAAGAATAAGCAGGGGGTCTTTGGACTATGGATACAGCAGCAAGACAAATACAAAATATTCAGCCGCATAGTATCGAAGCAGAACAGTCGGTTTTAGGCTCAATGCTGCTTGACAATGAGGCTGTAGCTGCAGCCTTAGAGGAGCTAGAGGGGCAAGACTTTTACCTTGAGGCCCACAAGGAGATTTTTGAGACCATACTCGATATTTATGATAGGGGTAACCCGGTGGATTTGGTTACCGTTATCGAGGGGCTCAAGCAAAGGGGCAGCCTAGAGGCAGTCGGCGGTAGTATTTATGTGTCAGACCTATCTGTATCGGTCCCAAGCACAGCAAATGTTGGCTATTATATAAAGATCATTGAGGAAAAGTCAATCCTTCGCAAGCTTATAAAGGCCTCTAATGAAATTATTAGGGATAGCTATGAGGCCTCAGAGGACCTAGATATTATAATAGACTCAGCAGAGAAAAAGATATTTGATATATCCCAGAGGAAAAACGCCCGGTCCTTTGAACAGGTAAAGACTATCCTCTTAGAAACCTACAACAAGATAGAGGAGCTATCCAAAAACAAGGGCAAAATCGTCGGGGTGGAGACCGGCTTTAGGGACTTTGACCTTAGGACATCAGGCCTTAATGCTTCGGACTTTATACTTGTGGCAGCCAGGCCCTCTATGGGTAAATCCAGCTTTGCCGTAAATATAGCCCAGTATGCAGCCGTCCATAATCAGGTCCCCGTAGCAATATTCTCCCTTGAGATGAGCAAGGACCAGCTAGTTCAACGTATGCTTAGTTCAGAGGCAAATGTTGAGCTACAGAAAATTCGTTCAGGTGACCTTGATGAAGGTGATTGGCTAAGGTTAGTCCAGGCAGCAGAGCCCCTGTCAAATGCCCCTATATTTATTGACGATACTCCAGCTATAACGGCTATGGAGATTAGGTCCAAGGCCAGGAGGCTCAAGCTAGAGCATGGACTTGGCCTTATAGTTATAGACTACCTACAGCTAATGGCTGGTAGGGGTAGGTATGAGTCTAGGCAGCAAGAGGTATCTGAGATTTCAAGATCCTTAAAGGCCTTGGCCAGGGAGTTAGATGTACCGGTTATAGCCCTGTCCCAGCTAAGCCGTGCACCTGAGGCTAGGCAGGACCATAGGCCTATGCTCTCTGACCTTAGAGAATCAGGAGCCATTGAGCAGGATGCAGACATAGTTATCTTTTTATATAGGGATGAGTACTATAATCCAGAGACGGAAAAAAAGAATATAGCCGAGGCTATTATAGCAAAGCAAAGAAATGGCCCTACAGGTACAGTAGAGCTAGTCTGGCTTGGGCCCTTTACCAAGTTTGCCAACTATGAAAGGACCCTATCTGAATATTAATACTATAGTTTTATTAAAAAAAGAGCTGTCTCACCTGAAAGGGAAATTTCTAGGTGAGGCAGCTTTCTTATTTTACACCAATATAAGTTTAACTAAAGCTTAACAAGGCTTGGCCTGCTCTTATTTAGCTAAAAGGTCCTTAAGGTAAAGGTAGCCCTGGCCTAATTCATCGAGCTGGTCGCCGTCAAAGTGCTCCTGCTCAATGGTATACCACTTGGTTCCTAGGTCCTTGCCTGCCTTTGTTATAGAGGCAAAGTCCATTATACCCTTGCCCACGATTGTACTGCTCCTATCCTCTTTGCCCTTCATGTCCTTTATATGCAAGAGGCTGCACCGCTTGCCATACTTTTTAATAAAGTCTAGGGGGTCAAGGTTCATAGAGGCTACCCAATAGGTATCTAGCTCAACATGGAGGTTTTCGGCCTCAGTAGCAGATACGATATGGTCTAGTATGTACTGGCCTTCTATCTTTTCAAATTCAAAGCCATGGTTATGATAGTATAGCTGCATACCATTTTCCTTTAGCTTGGCCCCTATTTCATTTAAGTGATCAACAGTTTTTTTAAGGGCATCTAAACTATTTCTGTATTCCTCTGCTAGATAGGGAACTACTACATAAGGGTTTTCAAGCTCCTTTTCAAAATCTACGACCTGATTAAAGTTATCTATTAGGGCTTCGATGCTTATGTGGCTACCTGCAGCTTGGATATTGTAGTCATCCATTAGCTTTTTAATTTCCCTAGCAGCTGTATTATAATAGCCTGCAAACTCTACGCCATCAAAACCTAGCTGGCCTATCTTTTTTAATGTGCCAAGAAAATCCTTTTCGGTCAGTTCCTTGACCGAGTAAAGCTGTAGTCCTATTTTACTCATTTGTCCACTTCCTTTGTAATATTTTTATAGAAATAGTATTGCTTATATTGCTTGATTTTATCTTGCCGTTATTTCTTTGGCCTGAGCCTAATGTCTTGGCCGGAAAAACCTATTATCATGGTGTTGTCCCTATCAAATAGTCTAGAGGTAACCCTATCTGAGTACCAGTCCTTTAGGTCTTTAAGGCTAAGGTTAGTTGATAAAAAGGTGTGTTTTTTCTGTAGGTAACGCTCATTTAATATATTAAAGAGGTCTTCATTGGTAATATTATTCCTCTTTGTCTCAGTGCCCAGGTCATCTACAATAAGGACATCTACACTAAAAATCCTATCCTTTAGTGAATGTTGACTCTTGTCCCAGCTGCTAACAGGGCTACTAAATAGCTGGTCAAAGAGGTTGTAAGAGGTCATCTTTAAGAGGGTAGAGCCCTTGTCTAGGATCTCCTTTGCTAGGCAGTTAAGTAAAAAGGTTTTGCCAAGGCCAGTCTTTCCTGTAAAGAGGATGTTTTTCTTTGCATTATTGGGAAAGTCCTTAGTGTAGTTAATAAATATATTTTTAAGCTGGACCATATAGTCTCTTTGACTGATCCCCTTGTCCTCCAAGGGTAGGTCGGGAAAAACCGTCTCATCAAAGGTATCAAAGTTTTCCTCATCTAGACTACTTAGGTCTGACTGCCTACAGGTTTCCTGGATAAGCCTTTGGATAAGGCAATTGCATTTTTCCTTGACTAGGTCTCCTACAAAGCCGGTGTCCTTGCAGGCCTGACACCTGTATCGTATAGTCAGGTAGTCTTCTGGAAAACCATTGGCTACTAGGAGCTTTCTCTCCTTTTCCTTGTTCTTTTCAATAGCCTCCTGGTTTAACTGCTGGTCTTTTTTATTGTCTAGCTCCTGGCTTGATTCCTTGCCAGCTCCATTATTAGACTTTAGTATAAGGTCCCTTGCCCTCTTTGCTAGACTAGATATAGAGGCAGAGCGAAGCTGGGCAAGCTCAGGAATCTTTTCCATAGCCTCAGCCTCTCTTGCTCTTAGGGCTACTTCTTCCTCTAACCTTGCCTCATCGTACTGGATTAATATTTGTTTGAGCAGGTTACTTTTCATATTAACACCTAACCTATTATAGGTCTTCTATGTTTTCAAATAGGTCCTCTAGCTCCTCGTCAGTATAGGTATGCTGGGGGAACTTGTTAAAGTCTAGCTCCTTCTTGTTAGCCTTAGGGCCTATAGGCTGGCCAAAGCTATTAGCCCGCTTTTTTGAATGAGCCTCTAGGTCAGTCCTGGCAGCTACAACACTTTTAATATTGTTGGTATACCAGCTGTCTAGTATTGAATTTATATAGGATAGCTTATTCTTGGCCACATTAGAGTTCTCTGCCGCCAATAGAATAAGGTCAAAGGGCATCTTCCACTCCTCTATCCACTTTTTATATAGGCGCCTTGCGCCCGCATTGATATTTCCTGTTTCACCAGCCCTGTCCATAACAGCCCTAATCTCATTATCATAGGCCTTTCTTTGTTTGAGGCTGTCCCTAATATCTGTCTCGGTCATAAGACCAGCCTGGGCCCATTTCCTAACCGTATTATCTAGGCTTTCAAAGCTAGTGGTCCT
>DGFG01000081.1:10080-17752 GCA_002391555.1 Firmicutes bacterium UBA3906 | reverse complement strand
TAAAGGTAAGGCTATTAGATGACATATATGCTGATATATAGACATTACCTATTAAAAATATCATATAATAATATTTTACAATATATAGATAAAGTAATATGATTATAGTAGAACATTATGCAAGGATGATTATAGTGAACACTTTATATAAAGCTAGTGATAGTAACAAAAATAAGGGGATAAAAGCTGTAGCCAGGATACTCTCAGTTCTGCTTGTAATTAGCTTATTTGCACAGGTGCTTGTAGGCTGTAGTAGGCAGGAAGAGCCAATCAAAGACGATGAGCTATACTATAGCTTTACAGATGCCCTAGGAAACACAGTAAAGCTAAAGGAAAAACCCCAGAGGGTGGTTTCTCTTGTTGGTTCCTATGCCCAGACCTGGGTTTTAGCAGGAGGAGACCTAGTTGGAGTTACAAATGATGTAGTAAATGAAGGCCGGATGGACCTATCTAGCCAAACAAAGCTAGTAGGTACTGTCAAGGAGCCTAATGCCGAAGAGATAATTGCTCTATCACCGGATTTTGTACTCCTATCACCAGATATTGAAAACCAGGTAAAGCTGTCAGAAATCCTTGACCTATCTGGTATCTGCTATGCCTATTTCAAGGTAGAGCATTTCGAAGACTATCTAGATATGCTAAAGGTCTGTACTGATATAACAGGTGAAAAGGACCTATATGAGAAAAACGGTCTACAGGTAAAGAAACAGATCGAGACTATCATGTCAAAGGTTGATGAGGGCTACAAGCCTCAAATCCTATTTATACGTGCCTTTTCAAGTGGTGCAAAGGCAAAAGATGATGACAATATGGCCTGCAAGATCCTGAATGACTTTGGGACTGTAAATATTGCTTCAAAGCACAAGTCACTATTAGAGGACCTCAGTATGGAACAGATTATTGAGGAGGATCCTGAATATATATTTGTAGTAACTATGGGAGACAGTGAAAAGGCCCTCAAGACCTTGAGGGACGGAATAGAAAAAAACCCAGCCTGGAGCGAGCTCAAGGCAATAAAAAACGATAGGTATATTGTACTTCCAAAGGATTTGTTCCACTACAAGCCTAACGCAAGATGGGGAGAAAGCTATGAATTTATTGCAAAAATTTTGTACCCGGATAAATTTAACTAAAAGCAGCAAGGGCTATAACGTCAGTGTTATAGCTCTTCTTATAATATTACTCCTAATTGGTATTTTCCTAAGTATAAGTATTGGGTCTAGCAAAATATCTTTAGCAGATATAGTTTCAGCAATTAGGCTAAAGGATCAGGGCTCAAACAACTATAGGATTATAAGCTTTGTTAGGATACCCAGGACGATTGCTGCAGTCCTAGTGGGCTGTGCCTTGGCTGTATCAGGCGCTATCCTGCAGTCTGTCCTTAATAACTCCTTGGCAAGTCCCAATGTTATAGGTGTTAACTCAGGGGCAGGCCTGTTCTTTATCCTAACAGCGGCCTTCTTTCCAGTTAATATCTACCTTTCAACGATAGCAGCCTTTATAGGTGCTATTTTGGCTGTCTTTTTAGTGTATTTTATAGCTAGGAAAACAGGTGCCTCTAGGATGGCTATTGTCCTGTCTGGAGTCGCTGTATCTAGCTTTATTGGGGCCATAACCGATACCGTTTTAACCTTAAAGCCTGATACTATGATAGCTCGTGCTGCCTTTCTAATCGGTGGCTTTTCTGGTATAACCATGGACAAGCTCAGCTTTGCTGGTGTATTTATTCTGATCGCCCTTATAGCTTCCTTGGTCCTTTCCTATGATATGAATGTACTTGCCTTAGGAGATGAATCTGCCAAGTCCTTGGGCCTAAATATCTCAAGAATCCGCTTTTCCAGCCTGATACTTGCTGCAATCCTTGCAGGATCAGCTATAAGTTTTGCTGGTCATATAGGTTTTGTTGGACTAATAGTTCCCCATGTAGCCAGGTTCATAGTAGGCCATGACAATAGGCTGGTGATACCTGTATCAGCCCTTATGGGAAGCATTTTTACCCTACTGTGTGACCTTTTAGCCCGTGTACTATTTGCCCCCTATGAAATCCCTGTAGGAATAATTATGTCCTTTTTGGGAGGCCCATTCTTTATCTATCTACTTGTAAAGGGAAGGAGGGGTCAGCTATATGATTAAACTAGAGGATATATCCTCAGGCTATAATAAAATAACCATAATAAAGGATATAAATATTAGCTTTAATCAAGGCACAATTACTAGCATCATTGGGAAAAATGGCTGCGGCAAAACTACCCTACTTAGGACAGCATCAAACCTACTAAAACCTTTTAGCGGGAAAATATCGGTTGCAGATAAGCCTATTACAGACTACTCAGATAAAGAGCTAGCTAGAAAGGTCTCCTTTCTACCCCAGCTTAGGTCTGTACCAAATATTACTGTATATAATCTAGTCATGCATGGCAGATATCCCTACTTAGGTTTTTCACGTACCCCTCAAAAGCATGATAAAGAGATAGTAGATAGGGCAATAGAGGAAATGAACTTAGCTAGCTATGTAAATAAAAATATCCAGGAGCTATCAGGCGGCCAGCGGCAAAAGGTCTATATTGCAATGGTCCTAGCCCAAAATTCTGATATCATTTTCCTAGATGAACCTACCACCTATTTAGATATAAATCACCAGCTTGAGATTTTGCAGATTGTAAAAAGGCTAAAGCAGATGGGTAAAACTATAATTATGGTCCTACATGACCTAAGTAATGCCCTATCCTATTCAGATAATATTTGCCTGATGGAAAAGGGACAGATAGCCATATATGATAGTCCAGAGGGCGTTTACAAAAGTGGAAAGATAGAAGAGATATTTAATGTATGCTCCCAGCAGCTAGCTGTTGCAGATGGGACAAAGCAGTATGTGTTTTATATAGAATAGATAAAAAAATAAAGCTTTTATTACTTCGGGACCTGGCCAAGACGGACCTACAAGGAGCCGAAAGTAATAAAAGCTTTTTTTATGCCTTTTAGCCTACATAGGCTGCAAAAAGGATAACAAATAATAGTGATGAAGCAAAAATAGCAAGCCAGGTGCAACCACCTAGGACAATGGGCTTTACACCCTTTGTAACCAGGTCCCTAAACTGAATCTTAAAGCCTACACCGGCTAGGGCTGTTGTATTAAAAAACTTGTAGCTACTTTTGAAAAAGTCTGATAAGCCCTTAATATGTTGGAAAACACCTAGGGTATTTAAGACTGCCATAAATACAAATACAAGTATAAACCATGGAAACACTTTAATAACGGTTTGGCCAACAGACAACTTCTGTGCGGATTTATTATTAGCTAAACCTGTCTCATTAGATGGACTATTTAGGTCCTTGCTCTCATTTCTAAATGTGAGAACAGTAAAGACAAGGGCCACTACAATCAGCATTGTAATCCTGGTTAGCTTTACCGTTATGGCCAGGCTCAAGTCAGCATTGTGCAATACATTATAGGTGGCCTCTGCAGCTGCAACACTTGATGTATCGTTAATTGCAGTACCGGCCAGGAAACCAAACTGATTGTGGCTTAGGCCTAGAAAGGTTGCCAGGTAGGGGTAGGCCAGGGCTGCGAATATGTCAAATAGGAAAATAGCTGTCATAGCATAGGCAATTTCAGTTTCCTTTGCCTTGATTATAGAAGCTAGGGTAGCGATGGCTGTACCACCACAAATAGATGTGCCGCCACCTACTAGGGTGCTGGTATTTCTAGTTACCTGCAGCTTTTTCCCGACAAGATATGCGACGGTAAAGGAAATTATTATGTTCATAATTATAAGGGGGAGGGCCTTTCCACCATAGCCTAGGATCTGTTTAAAGTTAAGGGTAGCACCAGCTAGGATAATACCTAGATTCAAGAATTTTTTGCCTACAAAGCTAGTACCGGCCTTAAAGTCCTTATCTATAGAGGGTAAGAGGTTTACTATGACAATGCTTATAAAAAGTCCAATCATGGGTGCGCCTATGAAGCCTTGGACCTTGCCTAAGTATGTAGCTACTATGGCAATAACAATACATACAGGTATGGCCAGGTATTTCCTTAGAAAAAGGCTAGAGCTTGTTTTTTTGTTTGAATTAATACTCATCCTTATTAGTCCTTTCATTACAAGATAAAAGCAGGTTCGTTAGTTAATTAATTAACAATACTTATCAAAAAAAATAGTATTTAGTCTTTCCATTAAAAAGGTCAGTGCCCAGGAGGGCATAAATAGCCACTTCCTGAGCAATACTGACGTTTTTATATTATGGAGTGTACCTATACTAGCTTGTTTTAGCAGGTGGCCCCGCCTGTAAGGTGAAGCTGAGCATCTAATATCTCTTGCTTTCTATCAAGTAGATCGTTTGATAGTAGCTGGGCTTCAATAGCTTCAAAACCAATTCTATCTATTGTTTGTGCAAAACGTTCGCCGGTTTTACCCTGCTCTCTAAATAATAGGATAGTCTTTTCTACTACATCTAGGGCCTCTTCTTTACTAGTAAAGACCTTGCTCAATGGGATTCCATGAGCAACTCTCTTGCCCCACATTCCACCTAGGTATATCTTGTAGCCTACCTGACCATCTTCGATGGCGTCAAAGTGGCAGGTGCCAATGCAGCGACCACAGTTGTTACATGCATCTTCATCTATCTCTAAAAGACCATCTTTAACAGTTGCTACTCCTATTGGGCAGGCTTCTTCTACAAAGCATCTTTTGCAACCATTACATAGGTCACTATCATAGTTTGGTATCCTTTGTCCTACTATACCCAAATCATTGAGGTCAGGCTTGACACAGTTATTTGGACAGCCACCTACACCGATTTTGAATTTATGAGGAAGTAGTACGCTTGAATAGCCATTGTAAAACCTTTCGTGAATTTCCTCGGACAATCCAAAGGTATCAATCAAGCCATACTGGCATGTAGTACCCTTGCAGGAAACAACCGGACGTACCTTTGAGCCTGTTCCGCCTGTCTCTAGCCCTTCCTTGGCAAGATAGGCCCTAAAATCCTCTATTTTATCATAAGGAATACCTTGAACCTCTACTGTTAGCCTGGAGGTAAAGGTTACTATTCCATTACCAAAAAGCTCAGCTGCTTCTGCAATACATTTGTTTTGAGCTGCTGTTACTTTTCCGTTTACTGTGATAATTCTCCCTGAAAAGTTATCTGTTCCTTTGTTTACTAGAAAGCCTAAGGCTTTTACTTTCTTTTGATCAGCTGCGCTGATAGTTAAACTTGGCATAATTATTATCCCCTATCTTTATATATTTTTATATTTTAAGTTCATTAAAGCTAGTACCACCCTCGAGAACTAGTGTGTTTGTATAGCCATAATGCTTTAAGCGGTTTTGTAGCATATAGGCACGTTTTCCCTTTGCACAGACCAATAGTAGCTTTTCATCCTTTGCCAGGCCAGGGATTTCACCTTCAACCTTTGTAAGGTCAAGATACTGGACCCCGTCAATACTTGGATTTATTGAAGCATCGATTAGCTTGTAATCATCAGCCTTTCCATCTGCATAGTCACTAGGCTTTATGGTTTCAAAGCTACCGCTTATTTTATTGAGCAGGATATTTACCGTATGGGTAAATGGATGAATAGCGGTTGAAAAGGGTGGAGCATAGGCTAGATCTAAGCTGTCTATATCATAAAGGCTAGCGCCTAAGCTAATAGCTGTAACTGCGATATCCACCATCTTGTCTACAGCGCCCTTGCCAAGGACCTGTAGGCCTAATAGCTTTTTGCTATCCCTGTCGGCTATCATCTTTACAATAAAGGATGAAGAGTCGGGATAGTAGTGGGCCTTGTCGTCTACAACAGATACGACACTTACAGGGTCAAAGCCAGCTGCTACTGCATCCTCTTCGGTCAAACCGGTCCTAGCTGCATTTAGTTCAGGAAGCTTTACTATTGCAGTGCCTAAAACACCCTCATAGCCCTTATCTGACAGCTTGCCTGCTATGCTCTTTGCAGTGATGCGACCTGCGATATTGGCAGTTGAGCCCATAGGTGACCAGGCAGCCTTTTTAGTCAGCCTATTTGTCACAGTAGCACAGTCTCCAACTGCATATATGTCCTCTATATTTGTTTGCATATATTCGTTTACTTTAATTGTCCTGTTTGGCCATAGGTCTATGCCAGAACCCTCTAGGAAGGAGGTATTAGCCCTTATTCCCACACAGAGTATCACTGCATCTGTTTTAAAGGCTCTTTTATCTGTTTTAACCTTGTCTACCTTTTCATCACCTAAAATAGCCTCGAGCCTTGTCTTAGTAAAGGCCATGATACCCTGGTCAGCTAAATGGTTTTCGACATATTCAGCAAACTCACTGTCAAAGCCAGGTAGTATCTGGTCAGCCATATCAATAAGAGTAATCCTTACACCCTGCTCGGCTAGGTTTTCTGCGACCTCAAGGCCAATATAGCCGCCACCTACGACAACAGCACGCTTTATTCCACCTGCCTCAACAGCCTCGCGTATAGCAACAGCATCCTCAGGTGTCCTCAGTGAAAATACATTTTCCTTATCGACTCCATCTATTGGTGGCATTATTGCATCGGCACCTGTAGCGATTACTAGTTTGTCATAGTCAAGCTCAAGTTTTTCCTGGGTTTTGTGGTCTATCGCTTCTACTGCCTTTTCACTAGGTTTGACCCTAGTTACTTCTACCTCAGTCATTACCGTAACACCAGTTAGCTTTGTAAACTTTTCTGGAGTATTAACTATTAGCTGGTCCCGCTCCTTAATAACCTTGCCAACATAGTAGGGAAGGCCACAGCCTGCATAGGAAATATCTTTTCCTTTAGTTACAAGGGTAACCTGGCAGTTCTGCTTTTCGCGTTTTAGCTTTGCGGCAACCTTGGTACCGGCAGCCACACCTCCAATTACAAGAACTTTCATTCGCTCACACCTTCTTTGTTATAAATTTAACATGTTTCCTATTTCAATATATCACTTGTTAGAGTAATATTAAAATGGTATTATCTAATCAAAGTAATAGGTAAAACCTATTGATAAACAAAGCCTTTTAGAAAAGGGGTCTATTAGATGACAATTAGGCATTTAAAAATATTTATTGAGGTTGTAGATAGTGGCAAAATGAGTAAGGCTGCTAAAAACCTATTTATTTCTCAGCCTACAGTAAGCCAGGCGATCAAGGAGCTTGAAGACCACTATGGGGGCCTTTTGTTTGAACGACTTTCTAAAAGACTTTACATCACTGAAAAGGGCAAAAGGCTACTTTCCTATGCCCGAAATGTGGTAAAGCAGTTTGACGATATGGAAGAGATGATGCTTTTAGAAAACTATGTAGAAAAGCTTAGGATCGGGGCAACCATTACAGTTGGGAACTGCATTCTAGGAGATGTTGTAAAGGGTTTTAAGGACAAAAACCCTCATGTAGAAATATATTCATACGTTGCAAACACCAGAGATATAGAAGAAAAGCTACTAAACTCAGAGCTAGATATCGGTATCGTAGAGGGCAGGGTAAAGAGCCAAGACCTAGTCTTTATTCCTGAAGTAGAGGATTTTCTAGTCCTAGTATGTGGTATGAACCATCCCTTTGCCAACAAGGAAACTATCAGGTTAGAGGACCTAAAGAATCTAAAGTTTGCCATGAGGGAGCCAGGCAGTGGGACCAGAGACCTCTTTGAAAGGTATATGCTTGAAAAGGGAGTGCCAATAAAAAT
>DGFG01000081.1:8149-9821 GCA_002391555.1 Firmicutes bacterium UBA3906 | reverse complement strand
AATTTTTTAGCAGCTATCTCTGTTCGCCTAGTCGAAGAGGAAATAAAAGAGGGGAAGATGTACCCTATAATAAGTACAGATAGTGAGTGGGATAGGTACTTTAGCATCGTCTACCACAAGAATAAACTAATTACCAATGAGATGAAGGACCTAATTGATGTAGTTAGCAATTACAAGTATGTGGACATACTCGAAGGGGTAAAGGTAGGGAAGCTGATCTAGCCGATTAGTTAGCCCTATGAGGAGACGATGAACTATGAAAAGGATAAAGGTAACAGCAGGAATCATAGTCGACAATGACAGAGTACTAATTACCAGGCGGGCAGCAAAGGAAAGCTTTGCAGGTGGCTGGGAGTTTCCAGGTGGCAAGATAGAGGCTGGAGAAGGACCAAAGGAATGCCTGGCCAGAGAGCTAAAAGAGGAGCTAGCTCTAGAGGTTGATGTTGGTGATTTTATAACTCTAGTTGAGCATGATTATAAAGACATCAGTATTAGCTTAGCTGCCTATTACTGCAATATACTAAAGGGTCAAATCAAGGTTTCTGTTCACGACAGCTACAAGTGGGTCAAAATAAGCGACCTATTAACTTATGACCTATTGCCTGCAGATATACCTATTGCGAAAAAGCTCATAAAAACAAGGGGAATGTAGATAATTACCTAAAATTGAAGGAAAAAACCATAGCCTAATAGAATACAAATGTATATATAAAAGGCATGGGAGCAATAGGATGAGTAATTTTATAAAACTATATGAGTCAATTATAAATGAAAGGCTGTCCAAGGAGTTAGCTAGACTTGATCCACATCAAAGAGTAGCTCACAGGGAGCAACTAGAGGCAACTTCTTCTGTTCCTCTTATGGCAGAATACCTAAGGGCTGTCATTGAAGATGGCCTAAGGCACTATAAGACTAGTGAAGAGGACCTGAAAAGGCAGATAAGTATTGCCAATGACCTAATAAGAAGGTTCGGCCAGCTAGTAGAAGATGATAGTATAGAGGAGTATAAAATAACAGAGGATATGCTCCTTAGGGGGATTTCAGATAGCTTTATAGATAAAAATGAATTTAAGACAAGGATCCCACAAAGCTCAGTTGCCACATCTAGCCTCTTTACTGGAGGACAGCACGAACCACACCTATATAGTGAACTTAGACGGGAGATAGCAACCGCTGATAGGGTGGACCTATTGGTGTCATTTATAAAGTACTCAGGCCTTAGGCTGATATATGACGATTTAAAAAAGCATACTGAGACTAAAAAGCTCAGAGTATTAACTACAAGCTATATGGGGGCATCAGACTATGAGGCTATACTAGCCCTTTCCAAATTGCCCAATACCCAGATCCGATTATCCTACAATACTCATAGCACTAGGCTTCATGCCAAGGCCTACTATTTTCACAGGGATACAGGCTTTAGCACTGCCTATATAGGCTCATCTAACCTATCAAAAGCTGCCCTCAGTGAGGGAACAGAGTGGAACCTTAAGGTATCAGAGTATAACTCAGCAGATATTATTGCAAAATACCGTATCACCTTTGAAACCTATTGGAATTCAAATGATTTTCAGGACTTTACACATAAGAGTATAGAGGATAGAACAAGGCTAAAGAGGGCCCTAAATCAAGAAAATAGACCTGAAGACCAAAGCTTTTATTTCTTTGAGAT
>DGFG01000081.1:6797-7874 GCA_002391555.1 Firmicutes bacterium UBA3906 | reverse complement strand
TAGTTTCAGCCTTTGACTTTAAACGGTTCTATGATAAAAACCAAGGCAGGGCCAAGCTTTTATTCCTAGCCCACCGGGAGGAGATCTTAAGGCAGAGCCTCTTAGCTTTTAGAGGGGTGCTAAGGGATGCCAATTTCGGTGAGCTTTGGGTAGGACAGGAGGCTCCCTCAGATTTTAGCCATATATTTGCTTCTATTCAGACTCTAAATAGTAATGAGAAATACAGTAAGTTTAGGCCTGACTATTTTGACTATATAGTGCTTGATGAAAGCCACCACAGTGCAGCAGTCAGCTATAAAAGGATTATAGATCATTTCAAGCCTCAGATATTACTAGGCCTTACAGCAACGCCAGAAAGATTAGATGGGCGCAATATATTAGAGGATTTTAACAACCGGATAGCATATGAGATAAGGCTCAAGGAAGCTATCGAGAGAAATATGCTATGCCCCTTTCACTATTTTGCAGTCAGCGATGAGGTAGACCTGAGCACTGTAAGGTGGAGAAATGGTAGGTATGATGTTGAGGAGCTAAGCCAGCTCTATATAGACAATAGTGCTAGAGATATTGGGATTATTAGGGCAATAAAAAGGTATCTAGGCTCTATTGAGTCAATAAAGGGACTAGGCTTTTGCGTAAGTAGACAGCATGCTAGGTATATGGCTAAAAGCTTTACAGACAAGGGTATTGCAAGCATATACCTAGACTCAGAGTCCCCACCTAGTGAAAGAAGCAGTGCAAGGTCAAGACTTGTAAAGGGTGAGGTCAAGTTTATATTTGTTGTGGATTTATACAATGAAGGTGTGGATATCCCAGAGGTAAATACTGTCTTGTTCCTTAGGCCAACAGAGTCGCCAACTATATTTATACAGCAGCTAGGTAGGGGCCTGAGACTACATGAAAGCAAGGGGGTACTAACAGTACTAGACTTTGTCGGCCAGGCTCATAAGAAGTATAACTTTAGGGCAAAGTTTCAAAGCCTCTTAGGTAGAAGCCACCATTCTATCAAAAAGGAATTTGAGCTAGACTTTCCCTCACTGCCTAAGAGTTGCTCTATCAAGATGGAGCCTGTCGCAA
>DGFG01000081.1:0-6421 GCA_002391555.1 Firmicutes bacterium UBA3906 | reverse complement strand
TTTACCCTAGCCAATTTCCTAGACCACTTTGGGCTAGTTGCTCAGGATTTATACAAGACCAGTACCCTTACACAGCTCAGAAATAATGAGATGCAGACAAGTCAGGCCAGCCATTTTAGTAGGATTAGCAACAACCTTAAGGGTGCATTTATGAAGGTAGCAAAGATAAATGACCTTAACCTACTCAGATTAGTTAAGGAATACCTTAAAGCACCAAGAAAGCTGCAAAATGAGGCTGACAATCGAAGGCTGCTAATGTTTTACTACACCTTGTTTAACGAGGCTCCAAGACAAGACCTATTTAAAGTCTTTTCAGCAATGAAAAAGCATAACCCAGACCTATATGATGAGTTAGAACAGCTAGTTGACTATACAATAAGACAGGTAGACCACCTACCAAGGTCACTAGACATAGAAGACCATATACCCCTAGAACTACATGCAAGCTACTCTACAAACCAGGTGTTAGCTGCTTTGGGAGTCCATGATCTATATACAAGACAGCAGTTTCGTGAGGGTGTTAAGTATATAGAGGATTTAAACCTTGATATATTTTTTATAACCTTGAAAAAGACCAGCAAATCCTTTAGTGAATCCACCCGCTATGAAGATTATGCTATAAATGACCGCTTATTTCACTGGCAGTCTCAAAGTAGGACAACAGTTACAAGCCCAACGGGCCAGCGGTATATAAATATGATGGAGAATGGCTCAAGAGTTCTTTTATTTGTTAGGGAGGATAAAACAGATAGCTATGGTGCAGCAGAAACCTTCCGTTGCCTAGGGCTAGCAGACTATGTAAGCCATGAAGGCACTGCACCCATAAGCATTGTTTATAGGCTAAGAGAGCCTATGCCCTTGCATGTACTTAGGGCCTCAAATCAGGTGGTTAATATTGTGTAGTTTAACTACAGGAGACTTTGTCATGCAATTGTTAAGGAGGTTAATTAGATGGCGATAATGATACCAAACATAGACCCTGAAGGCATTGACAACTGTAGTGAGCGCAGTTTTTATAGGGCTGCAAAGCAATTACCCCTAGGCTATACGGTGCTCTATTCCTACAAATTTAAAGATAAACAGCGCACCGAAGATTTTGATGTCATTTGTGAGGCTGACTTTGTTATTGTACATCCAGCTATTGGATTTATTGTTGTTGAAGTTAAGTCAGGTGAAATAGACTATCGTAATGGTATCTGGTCAGAATACAAGGGAGGCAGTTACTGTGAATTGCACAGGAATCCAGTGGAGCAAGCACGGAATGCTGCTTTTGCAATTTTAAATGCCTATACAAGAAAAGCAGACGAAAAATTCCCACTTCCATTTAAGTATGCAATAGCATTTCCAGAATGTTCGAGGTTACAGGGTGATTTTCCTTCTGACTTAAACCCTAACAGTGTTTTCCTATCTAGTGATATGATTGAACTAGAAAACAAAATACTAGACTTGTTTAAAATTAAGGAGCCAACAGGGCAGAGAGACTCAAGGAACACAAATGCTATTACCATTCTTTTAGATAAAGTACTAGCGCCGTCGTTCAAGGCCTTTGCACACCTGGATGACCAAATAGAAATATTTCACAAGAGATCAAAGCGAATACTCAATGAAGAGCAACAAAGGATATTAGACGAAACAGAGCTTAATAACAAGATGATATTTCTAGGCGCTGCTGGAAGTGGGAAGACCTTTGTAGCCATGGAAAAATCAAAGAGACTAGCACAAGAGGGTAAACGGGTATTACTTACTTGCTATAATCGTAAACTTGCAGAAATAGAATTTGTACAGCTTTCAGAGATACTAACCACATCTAACTTTCATAATTTGCTGGAATACCTTTTAGAGGAAAAGGGATACGTATTAGATAAATCAGATCAAAGTAAATACTTTGATGAAACGCTAGCTGAAACGGGCTTTGACTACTTTACAAACGCACCTAATGATGAAAAGTTTGATGCAATTATAGTTGATGAAGGGCAGGATTTTAAGTCATCCTGGATTACCTGCCTTGAGAGTATGTTGACTCCGGATGGGCATTTTTATATTTTTGCAGACCCAAATCAAAATTTGTTTGAGTCTGACCTCGACCTACTAAAGCTACCTGTCTCAAAGCAAAAGTTAACCCGAAACCTTCGCAATACAGAACATATAAATGATTGGATAAATGATCTGGTTCCTGAAGCAAGACTGACTAGTATCATAAAGGGTGGTTTACCAGTGAGAACTTTTGCCTGGGATACACCGGAGATGGAGAAGAAGCTCATAGAGGATGAGGCTGGGAGACTTGTAAGTCAGGGAATATCACCAAAACGTATAATGATATTATCTCCCAACAGATACGAGAATAGCAGTCTGTGTAATACAGATAAAATCAAGGAGTGGGCTCTGGCCAAACCAGGGGAGGACAAGCCCAACGCTATCAAATTTGAGACCATAAGGTCCTTTAAGGGTCTTGAGGCAGATCTGGTTTTCTTAATCGGTATAAAACCGAATAGTCGTGCATGTACAGATGCAGATATTTATGTGGGGGCTAGCAGGGCGAGATTTTTACTTTATATATTTCATGATAGGGCATGGATGTTTGAACATTGAAATGTAGTGCAAACAAAATCTAAAATAGAGAGTTAAAAGCTAGTTAGGCGGTGATTCAATATGAAAATGTATGTTGGCCTTACTGACTATGATTGGTACAAGACATTAAGTCAGTCCAAATGCGAAGAGGTAAACTTTTGGAGACCAGGAGGCAATACCAACTTTAGGGCCCTTGAAGAGGGAGATTTGTTTCTGTTTAAGCTGCACAGTCCTAGAGACTTCATTGTTGGCGGAGGGCTTTTCCTAAAATTTTCGATTATTCCCTCGTCATTGGCCTGGGAAGCATTTGGTATTGCAAATGGTGCTAGGAGCCTATTAGAACTTCATGAGCGAATATATAAGTACAGGAAAACTAATCATTTTACAGATCCTGATCCGCAGATAGGCTGCATTATTCTATCTTTGCCTTTTTACTTAGATGAAAAAGATTGGATACCTGTTCCAGAGAATTGGAGTAAGAACATAGTACAAGGCAAGATTTATGATACAAGTGAGCAATATGGACTCAAATTATATCATCAGCTTCAGGGGAGGATATATAAAGCACAAAACAGCCCTCCATCTATACAGGACGATTCTTTGAACGATCGCTATGGACCAGAAAGGATTGTAAGGCCTAGGATAGGACAGGGAGCATTTAAGGTTTTAATTGCAGATGCCTACCATAGAAGGTGTGCAATTACTGGCGAAAAGACTCTTCCAGTCTTGGAGGCTGCCCATATTAAACCATATAGCGTAGATGGGCCAAATGATATAAGAAACGGTCTTTTACTAAGAAGGGATTTCCACACCCTTCTTGATAGGGGTTATATTACTGTGGATAAGTCTTTGACAGTGGAGGTCAGCCGTCGCATCAAGGAGGACTTTGGTAATGGAAGAGAGTACTATGCACACCATGGAAAAAAGCTAACTATTATACCTAATAAGCAAGATCAGCTACCAGATCCAAAGTATTTACAATGGCATAATGATAATGTGTTCTTAGGATAAAAACCTATAACATGAGGATAGCTGTTTTTTGAACAATCTAGTTTTTTGCTATAAACCCTTTGTGTGATATAATATAGGGTAAATTAATGCTGACCTTATTTGACACAAACAAACACGTTTTTCAAGCAGAAGGGGAGTAGGCAATGCTCATTTATGAAGGTGTTAAGACAGACTTTATGTACGGTATGGATCAAGACACCTTACCTAGGCAAATTGCAGATGAGGTATATGAAAAAATGCATAGGAAAACGCCAAAGGCTGAGTACCGTGCCTGGGAGAACTCATTACAGTATATGTACAAGGTACTAAATGACAGAGATATACCACACAACTCTGGTGTAGCTATAGAATACAACATTCCACTGGGGAAAATTAGAGAATATGATAGAAGACGACGCATCAATAAAAAGACCTAGAAGATTTGGAAAAGGAAGAACTATGACTTATGCAGAAATCAAAGGTTTCAAAACAAAAGCTGAGCTTTATGATGCTATAAGAAAAGCAGATACTAAGCATAGAAAACTAGGACTTAGTTTGTCTTTTTTTAAAGATCCTCACTTTGACTTTGACGTAGAACTACCAGTTATTGGAGAAGATATGATTTTAATAAATGGTAAAGTTCCTGATAATGTAATAGGTAGCTCTATAATTTTAATAACTTGTGGGAAAGAATATGAAGATAAGCTTAAAGAATTTATTAAAAGGGAACAAGGCATGATATTTGTTTTTGAAGATGAGCCTTCCATGGATCATTTCCGAATGTTAATTCGAGGCTCCAATAATTATCTAGATGAAAATTTGAGTTTGGCTGATTTGAAGCATATTGGGCAGTCAAAAGAAAAGGAAATTAAGTATTTAAAATATGTTTCTGGCATTGAAAGTTTTATAGATAAGAAACGTAGTTTTTTCTTTTTAAATGAAAGCACCAATATTGACATTTTAAAGAAGATGAGGGGTATAGAAGGAGAACATATTTATATTATGAAGGATGAAGAAGACGAAGTTGAGATAGAAGGATTTTATATTGTTTAAAACAATAAATGTAGATATATAAAGGAAGTGGTAAAATGTTTCCGTTAGAAAGAGTTGTAATAGTAGACCTAATTCAAGATATTACATCTAAGCCAGGGGATATAATCTATAAGATTGGCATATTAATTATTAAAAATATCCATGACAAAGGGGAAATGAGACAACCTCATATCGAGATAAGTTATCAATTTGAAGAAAGAAGCACTAATGGATCGCTTGGAGATTCTATAGCTCGGAAAGAAGCGGAAACAATGGTTAAAATAATGGAAGACATATTTTCTTATAGTGAGACCACTGTTTATGCAATGTACGATGCCTATAAAACAACTACTCTTTTAGATAGATTTTTAAATAAGTATGGATATAGAAATTTCTTTGAAAATATGAGGATTTTGGATATCAAGACCATAAGTAGAGATAGAATGGCACCTCCATATATTTTAAAAAACTTAGCCGAATATTATAACTTAGTTGACTTGATTAAAGAAAACAATTCACCAATAGATAATACTAAATTACTTCTAGAAATAATCTTTAAAATAAAAGGGGAGAAGAATGATTTAGATAAATATATTAATTTAATAGGGTTCTTAGATGGAGAAAATAATTATAAAATATTACCCTTGAAAAGACTAAGGATTTTGCCGCAAAAGACTAGTTATTTCCTGAAACTTTACGAAGGATTTGATTGGGATGGGTATAAATTTAGAAGCATTTTAGAGGGTGAGGTTCCAATTTTCAGAGTAGAAAAGGACTCTAAATATGGAATTGCTATCTCTGTTGATGGTATTTCATTTATATATGACATACTTTTACCCTGTGATTACGACAATATTTTTACAATTGATAGACCATATCAAGAACAATCCGTAGGTAGTAAATATGATACTTTTATTTATAGTTGTTACCTAATACTAGTAAAGGATGGTAAACAAGGGCTATGCAGACTTGCTTATAATTCAAAAAGGCCTAATATGAGAAATGAGTATTCTTTGCATCTTGAAAGTGATATAGAATATGACTATATTACTGTATATAATCAAATAGGATATATATTTCATAAAGGAAAAGAGTATAGGTATTTTGGTAAAAATAAGAAGAAATTAACAGAAAAATTTACAAGCTATATGATTGAGAGATCAAATTATCTGATATATCGTAGAGAAGATGGGACTTATGTTCTTGATACCGTTGATGACAAGGAATATAAAATTACATGTGATACTGATGAACCCATATTTTATCTAGGTTCTGGATTTTTTGCAAGTTGTTATTCCACTGATAAGGTATTTATGATTACAGACAATGGTGTAAAAGAATTTAAAGACTATAAATATGAATACAATATATCGGTAGGCAAAGAACAGCAGATTTTTCTTCCAGAAAGCTATGTTGTCGTTTCTGGACCAAGGGGCTTAGGTGTATTAGATCCAGAGGGAAAATTTATGTTAAGTCCTGAGCAAGATAAGATTACAGCAGATCTTTTATTTACCTATTTAAAAGGAGAACATCAAGATGAAAAGAAGAGAAAGATAGAGCATCAGTGGATGGAATTTGATTAAAACAATAGAGTTTTTTTGTTTGTGACAATGAATGGAATAGATACAGATAAGGCAGAAAAGGAATGTCTCCTAAAGGAACATAAAAACTCTATGATAATAATCATGAACTTTCAAAGAAAAAAAGAATTGAATTTGAAAATTATAAGTTTGGTAAGGCTTCTAGAAAAGCATTTATATGCTTAAAAGATAAATTAGAAAAATCCACTGAAGAAAATAATAAGTGTATAAACTGTCTCTTATACACATCT
>DGFG01000124.1:1223-3146 GCA_002391555.1 Firmicutes bacterium UBA3906 | reverse complement strand
CGCTCCCTGTGCATTTATAGTCAAGCCACCCTGCCTTGACCAGCCGGGCCTTCTAAGGGCTAGTGTAAAGGTCTCTTCTTTAATTCCCCTAAGCTCTATCCTTATCCAGCCAGCCCAGGGGTAATTAGTTTCAGTGACCAAGACAAGCTCACAGTCAGCCAGGCCCAGCCTTGCCTCTCCCCCTATATATTGGTGAACATAAATGGTATCGGAACTAGTACTAAAGGCATATTGACCAAGGGATGTTAGGAGCCTGGCTATATTTGGAGGACAGCAGGCACAGCCATACCAGCTTTGCCTTTCAGCCTTAATATGACTCCTATCAGGGTTTTTCTCACTCTCCATGGGCCAAGACTCCATGGGGTTTACATAGAAAAAGCTCTCTCCATCAAGGGACATTCCGGAAAGAACACTATTGTATAGGGCTTGCTCTATAACATCTGCATAAACAGACTTTTTCTCAATCTGCAGCATCCGGCTAGCAAAAAATATTAGGCCTATTGAAGCACAGGTCTCCTGGTAAACAGTATCATTTGGCAGATCATAGTCAAAGGTAAAGGCCTCCCCATGGCGGGTAGAGCCTATCCCCCCTGTTATATAGATCTGCCTTGTTACAATATTGTCCCAAAGTCTACGGCAGGCATTTAAAAGGTCCTCATCCTGGGTTAGACCTGCAATATCAGCCATAGCAGTATACATATAAACCGCCCGTACAGCATGGCCAACTGCCTTGTCCTGGTCCCTAACTGGTTTGTGATATTGGTTGTAGTCCCTAGAGCCAGAAGGATGCCTGTCTCCCCAGTGATTTTTGCCTCCCCTTTTGTCATACTCTATATCAAAGTAATAGGGCCTCTTTCCCCTCTCATCTATAAAAAAGCTGGCAAGCCTTAGATACCTAGGCTCCGCTGTGAGCTGATAAAGCTTTACCAGGGCCAGCTCTATCTCTTGGTGGCCCGGATAGCCCTTTAGCTTGCCCTGCTCGGGTCCAAAGATAGAGTCAATATGGTCTGCAAACCTACACATCATTTTCAGGAATTTATCCTTGCCAGTTGCCCTGTAATAGGCGACAGCAGCCTCAATCATATGACCGGCACAGTATAGCTCATGGCATTCCCATAGGTTGGTCCACCTCTTGCCCGGCTCTTTTACTATGAAATAGGTGTTTAGGTAACCATCGGGTAGCTGAACCTTTTCTAATAGGTCTATAAGGGAGTCAGCTAGCCCTTCTAGGTCCTTGTTAGGACGGGTTGTCAGGCTGTAGGCTACTGCCTCTAGCCACTTTGCAATATCGCTGTCCTGGAAAACCATGCCGTAAAACTCGCCTTCCTCTAGGCCTGCTGCAATCCTTAGGTTTCTAATGGCGCAGGAGGGCTCTATATCCTTTATCCTATCGTTTAAGGCCTCCCACTGGTAGGGTATTACCTTTTCTATGACAAGGTCCATATAAGAAGACCAAAAATCACTTTTTATCTTTGTATTTTCAAGTGGTATTGCTTGTAAAAGCTCTATCCCCATATCCTGATGCACCTAGGTCCCTCCTATTTGCTAGCTAGTATCTGTTTCCTATAGAATACCACAGTTTTAAGGCCTTTGTCCAAGCAAATTAAAAGCTAAAAGCAAGTAGCCTTAGGCCAATTATCTAGGTAGATTTTATAGCTAAGTGACCTTACTCCTAGCCCTCATTCTAAGGGGAAAATAGGTAAACCCAAGGGGCCTAAAGGCCTATATACTTTAGCCCTTATCCTGTATAATGTAATTAAGTAAACTCGAAAGTTTGAAAATTTGGCAGGCCATAGAGAAAAGCAGTTTTAGAAAATCAAATAAAAGGGGACAAGGCTTATGAAGGGTAATATATATAGCTATAAAACCGAAATTGGCTACCTGGCTATAGCAGATAATGGTCATGCCATAACTGGGATTGAT
>DGFG01000124.1:0-1017 GCA_002391555.1 Firmicutes bacterium UBA3906 | reverse complement strand
AACAAGCTAGCCGATAATGACCTGGATATATATATAAAGCAAGGCTACTTAATTAAAGAAAGCCCCTTAATAAAGGAGGCCTGGGGCCAGCTTTATGAATATTTCTCGGGTAGACTCTTTAAATTTGATCTACCCTTAGCCCCTAGCGGCACAGACTTTCAGCAAAGGGTCTGGCAGGCCTTAAAAACTATCCCATATGGTCAGGTAAAAAGCTACAAGGATATTGCTATAGCCATTGGCAATAAAAATGCAGCCAGAGCAGTAGGTATGGCCAACAATAAAAATCCCATACCCATTATCATACCCTGTCACAGGGTTATTGGGGCAAATGGTCAACTTGTGGGCTATGGCGGCGGACTAGATATAAAAAGATATCTGCTAAATTTGGAAGGGAAATTTAAAATTTAGATCCTAAGGAGTGGCAAAATGAAAATATTTAAGTATGGGCAAAAAGAAATAGACTATCTAAAGGGTAAGGACAAGCGACTGGCCAGGGCTATAGACCGTATAGGTCCTATAGAAAGACAGCTAATACCAGACCTTTTCACTGCACTAGTAAATTCCATAGTGGGGCAGCAGATATCAAGCAAGGCTGCAGAAACCGTTTGGAATAGGCTAGTTGACCTGATAGATGGTGATTTTACGCCCCAGGCGATTTTGTCAAAGAGCCCTGAGCAAATACAAAAATGCGGGATGACCAACCGAAAGGTTTTCTATATCCAAGATGCAGCCGAGAAAATAGTCACAGGGAAATTCAACATAGATGAGCTAAGAGACCTCCCAGATAAGGAGGTAAAAAACAGGCTTACAACACTAAACGGTATAGGCGAATGGACCGCTGAAATGCTTATGATATTTTCTATGCAAAGGCCTGATATCCTAAGCTGGGGTGACCTTGGCATAAAAAAGGGAATAATGATGCTATATGGCCATAAGACACTTGATAGGACCAGGTTCGAAAGGTATAGGAAAAGATACTCACCTTATGCTAGTGTAGCCTCCCTTTACCTATGGGAA
>DGFG01000140.1 GCA_002391555.1 Firmicutes bacterium UBA3906 | reverse complement strand
ATGTCCACAATCCTACCCTCTTTTACCCTGAGTTCAAGTCCTCTCTCCCATTTACCATCTATAAATATGGGTCCATTTTTAAAGCTAATCATCTGAAAAAACGCTCCTTTTAGTAGTCATTTAGCTATATCTTAATACCCCTTAATACTATATCTAATCAAAAAAATCCCCTCCGGAGGCCCTCCAGAGAGGATTTTAGCTACTATGTCTATTTTATCATTTTAAAATACTAGTAGCAATATAGTTTCTTAAATAAAAGTCTAGATAAGATAGGCTTTTAGTCTATTTAAAGTCTTATACAAATAAGCTTTTGACTAGCTAGCTACCTATAAAATGCATGATTGCCTATTGTAGTTACATAGGTCTTGTTTTTAACTATCCAAGACCCTGAGGCCTTTTTGGGATTGAAAAAGTAGGTCGCATCTCCAACGGGCCTACTACCATTATAGGCCTCCTCCGCAGCCTTCATGGCTGAGCTATTAGGTGTATTGTAGATAGAACCATCCTCCACAGGGCTAAACTGGGGTACACTGCCCGTATACTCAAATATGACCCCATATATGCTATTAGGAAAGAGGGGTGACTTTACCCTATTTAGGACAACATTACCGACTGCTACCTGTCCCTTATAGGACTCTCCCCTGGCTTCTGCGTGTATGATCCTAGCCAGCCAGTATATATCTGCCCTTGCGTCCTGACCTGAGTTAGCCCGGCTTGTGCTAGCTACTTTGCTAGCTGATTGACTATTAGCTGCTCCAAATAATGAGGCCTGAGTCTCTGGTCCTGCTATACCATCTATCCTTAGCCCCTTTGCTATCTGATACCTAATAACTGCGTCCTCTGTTAGCTTGCCATAGTAGCCTGTTGAGCTGGCATAAAAGACCCCCTGCTTCTTTAGGGCATCCTGTAGCGTCACTACAGCATCTCCCCTCATTCCGAATTTAAGGGTTGTGTAGGTCTTGTTAAGGGCTGCCCATGTCTGTGGTCCGACTATACCATCTACCGCTAGTCCCCTGCTTTTTTGAAAGGCCTTTACTGCATCCTGAGTAATTGTTCCAAAGTAGCCAGTGGCCTGGTGATAGTTAAAGTAGCCTAGTCCCTTTAGGTCCTGCTGGACCTGACTTACGGCTGTCCCTCTAGACCCTAGCTTTAGTACCGGCTCTGCCTTGGCCTCTGCCACTGTCCCTACAAGGATAGTTACAAGTATCCCAATAATAATTATAGCGGCAAGGTATTTTCTTATAGCTACAAACTGCTTTCCCTTAGTAGCACCTGTTAAAACTCCCATTTGTAAACCCCCTATGGTTATATTATGTCAACTTACTATTGGCTAAATTATAGGTTAGCCTAGCCCTTGAGTCAAACAGGCTAGGAGCAGCTGGGGGCTTTTCTTAAAACTTTGTTAAGTAAATGTTACTTTTCTGTTACAATTCCTCTCTTTTTTATATGCATACCATCTTATACCAAGGATACTCATCTTATGTCATAGGCTAAAAGCTATATATGAGGATTGATAGACTAGACTACTAGAAAAAATTGTCCATTCAGCTTAACCCCTAAATATCAAGATGCCTTAGCCCCAAATACCAAGCCAGCTAATCACCTAGATATCAAGACAGCTTAGACCCTATATATGAGGATAAACAAAAAAGGACCTAAGCTTGCCTCCAGCTTGTGGATTTTTAGCAAAGAAGAAAAAAAATCCGGACTAGCCTTGCCTGCTAATCCGGACCTGTGAAAGAAAAGGATTAAATTATCCTATATGCTTATTATTCTTCTTCCTTTTTGGCTGCTTCTACAACCTTGGCAGATATATTGCCAGGTACCTCTTCGTATCTGACAAAGCTAAGCTTAAAGCTACCCCTTGCCTGGGTCATTGACCTTAGGTCTGTGGCATACTTAAACATCTCTGCCTGGGGTACCTCAGCTACTACCTCCTGTAGGCCGCCCTCAACAGGATTCATACCTAGTATCCTGCCCCTGCGCCTATTGAGGTCTCCTATAATATCTCCCATATAATCATCTGGAACTAGGACCTCTGCCTTCATAATGGGCTCAAGTAGGACTGGGTTAGCGTCAATAAGCTTTCTATAAGCTAATGAAGCCGCTACCTTAAAGGCCATCTCTGAAGAGTCAACACTATGGTAGGATCCATCATAGAGGGTAGCCTTGAGTCCAACCATTGGGTAGCCTGCTAAAACTCCCTTTGGTAGACACTCAATTAAACCCTTTTCAACTGCAGGTATATACTGTCTGGGTACTACACCGCCGACGATTTTGTCAACAAACTCAAATTCCTGTTCAGTATCTGTTAGGGGTTCAAACTCAATCCATACATGTCCAAACTGGCCATGTCCACCACTTTGCTTTTTGTGTCTGCCCTCTGCCTGAATGGACTTGCGGATAGTCTCCCTGTAGGCAACCTTGGGATCCTTAAAGACAGCCTTTGCAGCAAATTTGTTTTCTAGTCTCTTGGCTATGATCTCAAGGTGCATCTCGCCAACACCAGAGATAATCATTTGGTTGGTCTCAGTGTTCTTTTCAACAGTAAAGGTGGGGTCTTCCTCGGTCAGCCTATTTAGGCCTCCAAATACCTTGTCCTCTTCCCCTTCCTTTTCTGCTTCGATTGCAAGTGAAATTGATGGCTCAGGGAATTTTATTTCTCTAAGCTCTAGCTGCCTGCCCTGGTCACATAGGCTATCGCCTGTGACTGTGTGTTGTAGCTTGGCCACAGCTGCAATATCTCCTGCTACTACCTTATCAGTACTTATCTGCTTTTTACCTCGCATAAAGTATATATTAGAGACTTTTTCAGCCTTTTCCTTGTTAACATTGTAAATGGTGGCCCCTGTGGATAGCTGCCCTGACATAACCTTAAATAGGTTTAGCTTTCCTACAAAGGGGTCAACTACGGTTTTAAATACTAGGGCCGCAAAGGGCTCATCTGTCTTGTTGGAGACCTCTAGCTCATCCCCAGTCTTGTGGTCCTTGGCTATTTCCTTGTGTTTGTCACCAGGTGAAGGCATATAGTCAACTACTGTATCCATAAGCTGCTTGATACCCTGGTTGTTGACTGCAGAACCGCATAATACTGGTACTATGTCACCACTGGTTACACCTACTCTTAGGGCATCCTTGATTTCCTTTTCGTCTAGTTCTTCGCCCTCGAAATACTTTTCCATTAATTCTTCGCTGGTCTCAGCAACAGCTTCGATTAACATGGTCCTGATAGGTTCGATTAGGTCAACCATATCTGCAGGGACATCAATTTCCTTTACATCCTTGCCATCGTATCTATAGGCCTTCATGGAAATTACATCAACATAGCCAACGAATTGATCACTTTCCATAATGGGTACCTGGAAGGGTGCTATTGATGTACCGTAAAGGTCCTTTAGGCTATCTAATACCTTGCTAAAGTTTGCATTTTCTCGATCCATTTGGTTTACAAAAATAAATCTGGGTAGCTCGTACTCGTCACAATAGTCCCAAGCCTTTTCTGTACCAACTGCTACACCTGAAACGGCTCCAACGACTATACAGGCACAATCTGCAACCCTAAGGCCACCAACTAGTTCTCCGACGAAATCAAAGTAGCCAGGGATGTCAATAACGTTAATCTTATGATTATTCCATTCTAAGGGTGCTAGGGCAGCACTAATGGAAATCTGGCGTTTAATCTCCTCTTGGTCATAGTCGGTGGTAGTTGTTCCATCCTCGACCTTACCAAAACGATCAATTGCTCCTGAGTTAAAAAGCATAGCTTCTGCAAGAGTGGTCTTTCCTTCGCCACCATGCCCGATGACACCAAGGTTTCTAATCTTGTCGGTGGTATAACTCTTCATTAACATTCCCCCTATCGTATAATTAACAGATATATTATTTCGGTTTAACTGAGACTATAAATGGATCTACTACCGCGTTTCGAATTATGTATTCGCTAAGAATCTCAATTTCCCTTCTTAATTGTAACATACATTGTATCATATTAATAATAAAATGTTTATCCTTATGTATATTTTATGGAATTTACAAAATTATATTCGTCAGCTAGAAGCTTTAGGCAGTTTAGGTCAATTCCAATCAATAATTATCTAAAATGAGGACAAAATGGCCTGACCTATTGACATTTTTCATTTTTATGGGTACAATCTCTTAAACTTCTATTACATATGTTCAGCTTTTTGTAATACAAACAAGGGGAGCTGCTAATATGAAACGCATAGATATGCAATTTAAAAATACCGCCTATCCTATAATTATAGACAAGGGCTGGGAGGCAACCCTATCCAAAATCCCGTCCAATATCTTTTTAAAAAAAGCCCTTATAATTTCTGATACCAATGTAGGCCCCCTATATAGTAATGAGATCATAAAGGCCCTTTCTGAGAATGATATAGGGATTAGGACTATCCTTATAGACCCTGGTGAGAGTAGCAAGACCATAGAAAAGGCCATGGATATCTATACTACTGCCTTAAACTTTCGTATGGACAGGGACTCTCTTTTTATCGCCCTAGGTGGGGGTGTAGTCGGAGACCTGGCAGGATTTACAGCATCGACCTATATGAGGGGTGTCCCCTATCTACAAATACCAACCTCCCTCTTGGCCCAGGTAGACTCTAGTGTAGGTGGTAAAACAGCTGTCAACCATCCCCTTGGTAAAAATATGATAGGCTCCTTTTACCAACCTAAGGGGGTCCTTATAAATACTGATACCTTGAAAAGCCTACCCGTCAGGCAAATATCAACGGGCCTGGCCGAGGTAATAAAATATGGTGTTATAGCTGATAAAAATTTGTTTTCCTATTTAGAGGAAAATATTGAAAAGGTATTTTCCTTTGATGACAAGGTCCTAAACCATATAATCTACAAGTCCTGTACCATAAAGGCAAAGATAGTAGCCCAGGACGAAAAGGACAAGGGCATCAGGGGAATTTTAAACTTTGGCCATACCATAGGCCATGCTATAGAGGCTGAAACCTCCTTTACTGAATATACCCATGGTGAATCAGTAGCAATTGGTATGGTTGCTGAGGCTGAGCTAGCCCAGCTATTAGGCCTAATAGACAAGGGTTTTGTAGATAGGCTAAAAAACTTGCTCCTGAAAGCTAAGCTACCCATAAAACTACCTAACCTAGAAACAGATAGGCTAATAAAGCATATGCAAAGAGATAAAAAGAATAAGATTGGAAAAATTGTCTTTGTCCTGCCTACCAAGCTTGGCAGGGTTGAGATGTTTGATAACATAGAGTATGTAAGGCTAGCACAGATCCTCAAGGGATCATGATCATCTTAAGTAGCCACTTTTATAGTCTATAGTAGCTTTTTTAGCTCTTAGTATTTATTAGTAGCTCTATGTGAGCCTTAGTATTAGTTAGTATTTCTTTGTGACTCTTGATAGTTATTGGTAGCTCATAGTAGCTTCTAGTTGCATCTGGCCTATTTATCAAAGCAAGGAGTACAAAAGTTTTTAAATACACAGCCAATTAAACTTATATAATAGTCACATACTAACCTGCCCTTAATAGGGCATAAGTTTATTCAAAGAATCTAAAATGGAGGCAAAAGTATGGTAATCGTAATGAAGGCTAGTGCAAGTAATAAGGATGTAAAAGGCATAGAACAAGCACTAGCTGACCTTGAGCTTGGTGTTCATATCTCAAAGGGGTCGGAGCGGACTATCATTGGCGTTATTGGAGACAAGCGGATTTTGGCCAACACCCCCCTAGAACTAATGCCTGGCGTTGATAGGATAGTCCATATAGTAGAGCCCTACAAGCTAGTTGGTAGGGTATTTAAACCAGAAAACACACTCCTTGATATTAAGGGCACTCAAATAGGCGGAAAGCAGATATCAATAATGGCAGGCCCCTGTGCAGTAGAAAGCGAAGAGCAAATATTTACTACTGCCCACTACCTAAAAAGCAAGGGGGTCAAGATCTTAAGGGGCGGAGCCTTTAAGCCTAGAACCTCCCCCTACTCCTTTCAAGGTCTTGAGGAGGAGGGCTTTAAATTACTTGCCACTGCAGGAAAGGAAACAGGCCTTTTAGTTATATCAGAGGTAGTCTCTACTAGGTCCTTGGAGCTGGCAGCAAAGTATATTGACATTGTTCAAATAGGTGCCCGTAATATGCAAAACTTTAGCCTCCTTAAAGAGGTTGGTAGGATGAAGATCCCTGTTATGCTAAAAAGGGGACTTTCAGCCACCATTGAAGAATGGCTAAATGCTGCCGAGTATATTATGAATGAGGGCAACTACCAGATAATCCTCTGCGAAAGGGGTATTAGGACCTTTGAAACCTATACCCGCAATACCTTGGACCTTTCAAGTATACCCATAGCCAAGGACCTGAGCCACCTGCCGGTTTTTGCGGATCCCAGTCATGGAACAGGTAGTTGGAGACTAGTTACGCCCATGAGCAGGGCTGCCATAGCAGCAGGCGCTGACGGCCTGATGGTAGAGGTCCATCCCAAGCCTGCCACAGCCTTGTCCGATGGTCCCCAGTCCCTAAACCTTGAGAGCTTTACTGCCCTTCTCGATGATATTAGGGGTATAGCACAAATACTTGGCAGAGACCTATAATCACAGGGAGCTAGATTTAGATGAAGATTAAAAAAATTACAATTGTGGGCCTAGGTCTTATAGGGGGATCCCTTGCCAAGGCCCTTAGGAGAACAAATCCAGATTTTTATATAGTAGCTGTTGATGTCAATGAGGCCGACCTTGAAAAGGCAATGGCACAAGGGGTTATCGACCATAAGACCTGTGAACTTGACCATATTGCTATAGGGTCTGACCTTATCTTTTTATGTACCCCAATAGATACAATAAAAGACCTACTTAAGGCCCTCTCTAGCCGAGTTAAAAGTGGTACCATAATTACTGATACAGCCAGCGTAAAGGGCAAAATCATGGACCTGGCCAAAGACCTTTTACCAGACCATGTCCACTTTATTGGTGGCCATCCCATGTCAGGTACAGAGCAAAGTGGCTATGATGCCTCTATTGCCCACCTCTTTGAAAACGCCTACTATATGCTGACCCCTCAGGAAAAGGTTTCAAAGGAAGAACTAGATACCCTAACCCAGCTAGTTGCTTCAACTGGAGCCCTACCCCTAATAATTTCAGCAAAGGACCATGATGAAAAGGTTGGGGCAGTCAGTCACCTGCCCCATGCAGCAGCCGCTGCCCTGGTAAATACAGTACAGAGGCTCGATGGGGAGGATCACCTAGCCTCAAGGCTAGCAGCAGGCGGCTTTAAGGATATAACCAGGATTGCCTCCTCAAACCCAAAGATGTGGAGTCAGATTAGCCTGGCCAACAAGGACCAGCTCCTTGGCCTTGTAAAAAGCTTAATCAAAGACCTGTCAAGCTTTTGCCATGTTCTAAGCCAGGATGACCAGCTAGGCCTAGAGGACTTTTTCAGTAGGGCCAAGGCTTACAGGGATGATGTTCCTGCTATGAAGAGTCTATACCTCTTGCCCTTTTATGAGCTTTATGTCGATGTTGAGGACAAGCCTGGCATGATCAGCCTTGTAACTACCATATTAGGCCACAGTGATATTAACATAAAAAATATCAGGGTAATAAACAGTAGGGAGGATGAACCAGGTTGCCTGGTCCTATCCCTAGATGATAAAAGGTCAGTAGAAAAGGCCCAGTCCCTCCTAAGAGGGGTTGGTCTAAAGGCAAATGTTAGATAAATAGGTAGATAGATATATAGGTGGAGGTAAAGGATGAGAGTAGATATAGACCCAAGTCAGGGCCTTGTAGGTCAGGTCCAGGTACCTGGAGACAAGTCAATATCCCATCGGGCTATAATGCTAGGCTCTATAGCAAAGGGGCCTAGCAGGATAAAAAACTACCTTAGGGGCCAGGACTGTATAGATACCGCCAAGGCCTTTGAATCTATGGGAGTCAAGATAAGGACCGACAAGGATGAACTCATAGTATACGGTAGGGGCCTTCGTGGCCTGGTCCCCCCAAAAGGAACTATATACGCTGGAAACTCAGGTACCACAGCCAGGCTTATAGCTGGTATCCTAGCTGGCCAAGCCTTTGAAACTAGGCTAGATGGAGATTCCTCTCTAAGAAAGAGGCCTATGGGACGGATTGTAGGGCCCCTGCTTCAAATGGGGGCAAATATTAGGGCCAGTCAGGGTGACCTCCTGCCCCTATCTATAGGGCCAAGTGAATCTGGAACCTTGAGGGGTATAGAATACAGGATGCCCATAGCTAGTGCCCAGGTAAAGTCTGCCATCCTACTAGCTGGCCTCTACGCTAGCGACATAACAAGGATACACCAAAGCAAGGCCTCAAGGGACCATACAGAGATCATGCTAAGGCAGCTAGGCTGCAGTATAAAAACCAGTGGCAATACCATAAGCATAGAGCCACCGGACCAGCTATACGGCCAGGACATAAGGATACCAGGAGATATTTCTTCGGCTGCCTATCTTATAACCGCTGCCCTCCTAACTCCAAAGTCAGACCTACTAGTAAAGGATGTAGGCATTAATCCCACCCGGTCAGGGATCCTTGATGTCTACAGGCAAATGGGGGCAAATATTAGCATATATCCAAAAAGTAATGGCCAGGGTGAACCCATAGCAGATATCCTGGTAAAATCATCCAGCCTTATGGCCACCACTATTGAGGGAGACCTAATACCCAGGCTCATAGATGAGATACCCATAATAGCCCTAGCAGCCAGCCAGGCAAAAGGGACTACAGTAATACGGGACGCTAAAGAACTCAAAGTCAAAGAATCTAACAGGATCGATACGGTAGTTAATATGCTAAAAGCCCTTGGTGCAGATATTAAGGCCACTGATGACGGGATGATTATAAGGGGTCCAAAGCCCTTAAAGGGAGCGGCTATTCAAAGCTCTATGGACCACAGGATTGCACTGACCTGCGCTGTAGCAGGCCTGCTTGCAGAGGGGCAAACTAGTATCCTAGATGGACAATGGGTGGATATCTCCTATCCAGGCTTTTTTGAGACACTAGAAAGGCTCAGGTTAAAATAAAACCTGAGCCTTAATTTTATCTATTGTATTAAATACTATTCTAGCAGATACTATTCTGCCAGCTGCTCTCGGTACTTTGCCATCAGATCGTGGAATAGCTCACCTGGAGTCGGTGGCGTATAGGTAATCGCATTGGCCCCTGCTTCAATAGTTGCCAAAATGGTCTCCTCTGTCGGCCCTCCGGTAGCAATGATGGGGACATAGGGATTGGCATCCCTTATCTTTTTAACTATATCAATGGTTTTGGAGGCACCCGATACATTTAAAATCTGAGCTCCGGCATCTAGCCTGGCCTTTATATCCCTATGCTCAGACACAACAGTTATGATGATGGGTATATCAACAACCTCACTTACAGCCCTGATTGTTTCATTGGAGGTAGGCGCATTTAATACAACCCCAAAGGCCCCTTCAAACTCTGCATCCAGGGCTAGGTTTACTACCCTTTTGCCTGTAGTTCGGCCTCCGCCTACTCCGCAAAACATGGGCACATTAGCAGCACCTGCTAGAGCACTTGTAATAGCAGGCTGAGGAGTAAAGGGATATACCGCAATAATAGCATCTGCATTTATATTTTTTATAACTGCCACATCTGTAGTAAAGGCAAGAGACTTTATCAGCTTGCCAAACACCCTAATACCACTAGCTTTTTGTATGACCTCTGGTACCTCTATCATATGTCTTCTCAAATTGCCCTTAATATCTGGAATATAAGTCATAAGCCTCTCCACCCCACTATTCGAATTTTTCATTTGTGTTTTTAAGTAATGCCCATATATTTTAACACACTATTTATTCATAATAAAGGGTGGTTTTTTAGCAAAATATCTTGCTTCTTGCTTGTTATTGGTTAAGCTTAAGGGAGCTTATATAAGCTTTAGTATAACAACGAGTACTAATATACCAATTACAGTTAGGATAGCCCACTTTATATAGTTCTTGCGAAGGAAAAAGACCTTCATCTGCTACACCCCCTTTGTAAATGGTATGTTTTATAAATAAACTTTAGGCTTCAAGAATAAAAAAAAGGACAAGGGCCCTTGAAATCCTTAGCTAAATGCTATGGACTATCCGACCTATGTCCTATAGAACTTTATTCTAAGCTAGGCTTTTAAGAGGAAATTCTATACTTTCTTCGCTCGTTATACTCTTGCCTCTTCCCTTCGTTCCAGTTGTTTACTGGACGATAATAGCCAGTTATACGACTGTATAGTTCTGTGCTTTCATTACAAATCGAGCACTTAACTTGTTCTCCTGCCAAATACCCATGTTCACTACATATAGAGTATGTGGGACTAATAGTATAGTAGGGTAATTCATAAGACTCAGCGATTTTTTTCACTAGCTTAGCTGTAGCCCTCCAGCCAGGCATTCTTTCACCAAGAAATACATGGAATACCGTACCACTTGTATATAGCTTTTGTAGTTTGTCTTGGATATCGAGTGCCTTAAATATATCATCAGTATAACCAACGGGTAAATGGCTACTGTTCGTATAGTAAGGTGCCTGTCCAGGGTTTCCAGCCGTTATAATATCCGAGTACCTTGCCAAGTCATGCCTGGCTAGACGATAGGCAGTTGACTCAGCAGGGGTTGCTTCTAAATTGTATAGATCCCCATACTGCTCCTGATAGTCAGATAAGCGGTCTCGCATATGAATTAGAACATCCTTGGCAAACTGCTGGCCTTCCTGGTTGGTAAGGTCTGCTTTAAGCCATGGGGCATTTAGTCCCGCCTCGTTCATACCTACTAGCCCAATGGTTGAAAAATGATTTTTAAAGGTACCTAGATAGCGTTTTGTATAGGGATATAAGCCAGCATCAAGTAGTCTAGTTATAACTTCACGCCTAGTTTTTAAGGATCTAGCTGCTATGTCCATCATATCATCCAGACGCTTATAAAACTCCTCTGGCGTTTTTGATAAATAAGCAATACGGGGCAGGTTTATGGTAACAACTCCTATTGAACCAGTGCTTTCTCCACTCCCAAAATAACCCCCTCTTTTATTACGGAGTTCCCGCAAATCTAAACGCAGGCGGCAGCACATGCTACGTACGTCAGAAGGCTCCATATCACTGTTTACATAATTAGAAAAGTAGGGTGTACCATACTTGGCAGTCAAATCAAAAAGTAGCTTGTTGTTCTCAGTGTCTGACCAGTTAAAGTCCTTAGTAATAGAGTAGGTTGGGATAGGGTACTGAAAACCACGTCCTTCATAATCTCCCTCTAGCATAACTGTAAGGAAGGCCTTGTTAATCATATCCATTTCCCTTTGACAATCCCCATATGTAAACTCCATCATTTTGCCCCCTACAATAGCGGGCCTCTCTGCTAGGTCTTTGGGTATTGTCCAGTCCAGAGTAATATTAGTAAAGGGAGCCTGGGTACCCCAGCGGCTGGGTGTGTTTACCCCATAGATAAATGATTCAACGCACTTTTGCACCTGATCTTGGTTTAGATTATCCGTCCTTACAAAGGGTGCTAGGTAGGTATCAAAGGAACTAAATGCCTGGGCTCCAGCCCATTCATTTTGCATAATACCTAAAAAATTGACCATCTGGTTGCAAAGGGTCGCAAGGTGCTTGGCTGGTGCAGAAGTGGTTTTTCCTTGCACACCCCCGAGCCCTTCAGAGATTAGCTGATGTAGAGACCAGCCTGCACAATAGCCTGTCAACATAGACAGGTCGTGTATATGCATGTCCCCATTCCTGTGAGCATTGGCTACATCCTCATCAAAGATCTCTGAAAGCCAGTAGTTAGCGGTTACAGCTCCGCTATTTGACAGAATCAAGCCTCCAACCGAATAGCTGACAGTTGAGTTCTCCTTTACGCGCCAGTCTATATTCTTTACATAGTCGTCCACTACCTTGCGGTAGTCTATCAGTGTATTTAGAGCATTTCTGGCTTTTTCACGCTGCTTTCGATATAGGATGTATGCCCTTGCCACCTTAGCATAGCCAGCTTGTATTAGGACAAACTCGACAGCATCCTGGATTTGCTCAACTGAGATAATACCCTTGTTAACACATGCTTCAAATTCTGCTGTTGTCCTTAAAGCTAAGAGTTCTAGTATCGATTTACTATAGCTTACAGATTGAGCTTCAAAGGCTCGCTGAATTGCTTTGCTTATTTTTTCAATATTGAAGGCTACTAATTGCCCATCTCTCTTTCTAACCTGATATTCAATAACCATGATTATTCTCCTTAGTTTATTGGATTTTCTTATCGTCTTAACATGACACCAGGAATTATCTTTTTAAGCTTTTGCCCAATCACCTCCATCTCTTTATTAGAATAGGCAGATAGGCTTATCTTTTCTTTGCTATAATCATTCATTAAAAGTCCCGTCTTTTCAAAAGTCTGTAGAAACCAAAGTTCTCGACTACTAGCTCCCCTGCATATGGACTCCGCCATACGAATTAGTATATCTAATGGGTGTAGCTCCTTAACCAGGGTAGTTCTTAACTCATACGGAACCCTGTTGCCCCTTAGGTAACTAAGGGTTAACAGCCAGGAATCATAGTAGCTATTTACTGTGGCCTGCTTCTTAAATCTGCTTAGGCCTGTAGCCTCCATAAAGTTCTCCCGACTACTTTTGTAATCTAGGGCTACATAATCTACTAAGCCAGCCCCTATAAGTTCCTTTAATTGGTCTGGTAATAGGCCATTGGTATCCAGCTTGACGGATAGACCTAACTCTTTGACTTTGCCAAGGAAGCCCTGTAGATTATGTAATAAGGGTTCTCCTCCACTAACGACAATGCCATCGAGCAGGGACTTACGTTTTTCTATGTAAGCCAGGAAGGAAAGGGCTACATTTTCAGTATCTTCATTACCATTTTTAGTCATGGCTAAAGCCAGATCTGGATTATGGCAGTAAGGACATCTTAGCTGGCACCCTCCTGTAAAACACATAGCTGCTATCTTACCTGGATAATCCTGAAGTGTAAGTCTTGTATAGCCCTGTATCCACATACTATCCACCCTTTAAACCCAAAAAGTTAATAAAAAACCGCGCACTTCACCAGAAATGCGCGGCATAATAGCCTATACATTATTTCCGGTTCCGGGAACTAAATGTGCTTTACATATGAGTCAGGCAATCGGACTTAGAATTTTCAATTCAATACCGTAGCGGCCCTGTGCAGGATTCACACCTGCTTCCCCTTCGTCATATGTTTTAAATTTTTAGCTATAAATATAATATATCAATATATTGTGGTTGTCAAGCATGTCTACTAC
>DGFG01000131.1:873-4623 GCA_002391555.1 Firmicutes bacterium UBA3906 | reverse complement strand
AATTGGATGTAATCGCAGCCCATATTCAGATGTAACGCGTGTAGTATAGGGAACAGGCCAGGCCATAACTCCGCCTAAGTAGACGAGCTTGCTATTGGCTGTTAACTCCTTGATCTTCTTTTCTATTTCTTTTGACAGGCGTTCTAATTCATCAAGCTCTCTTGCTAGTCTGGCTTCTTCTTTTTCTAATTCTTTTTTAAGCCTGTTTTTCTCTTCTTGGGAGACCTTTATGCTTTCTTTTTGTCTAGAGACCCTAACCTTTACACCATTTATTTTCTGAGTCTGGTCTTCTAGCTCTATCTTTTTTAATCTAATATCATTTCTTTTTTGCTCTATATTAGAAGCTTTTTCTTCGCAATCGTCCTTTTTATCTTCTATTTGGTCTCTGCAGCTTTGTAGTTCTTCATAAACTTGGTTATCATAAGTGACCATTTTTTTGATCATATCCACTTTTGCAAAAAAATCATTTAGGCTTTTTGACTCAAAAAGTAGCTCCAGGTAGGAAGTATTTTTGTTCATGTACATTGCCCTTAGCCTATCGGCCATGAGGTCCTCATGGTCTTTGGTATCCTGAATTGCCTTTTCTAGCTCCTGTCTAGCATGCTCAAGGTCATCTTTGGCCTTTTCTAATTCTTCTTCTGCTAGATTAAGCTCATTTGTAACTTTGCTGAGCAAGGTCTGTTTTTCTGTTAGCTCCTGCTCAATTTTACTTAACTCTTTTTCTTTCTCTTGGAGCTCCTGTTCAACCTGTTCTAGCTGTTGCTCTAATGTTTTTTGAGTTTTCCTGTTATTATTTAGCTTCTGGTTAGTTTCTTGTAGTTTATCTTTAACATTATGTAGCTTATCTTTTTGCTCACTAATGGTACTTGCATATGTAGGTAGAGGTAATGAAATAAGTAAAGCTACAATAAGTAAGATTGAAAGGATTCTTTTCATGATACCACCCCACCAGAAAGATTAAATGTGACAAAACTATTAAATATATGTTTCGAATATATTATACTATATAAATTCCAGCTTGTATAGTACAAATGTGCTAAAAATCAAGCTTTTTCGATAGTTTATAATGGAAATTAAATAGAATTAACAGACAAATTAAGTCTGTTTTTTCTTGTATATATATAAATTATCTATATAATATAGGCAGATGTCTATTTTGTGTTATAAAAATATTTCTACTAATAAAGAAAAAGAAAGAATAGAGGTAAACAATGTCTGGAAATAATAAGAAGCTAGGAGACTTTGGAGAAGAACAGAGCTGTCGCTATTTGGAGGCAAATGGGTATAGGCTTATATGCAGAAACTATAGGTCTAAGGCAGGTGAGATAGACATAATTGCTGCTAAAGATGATAGCTTGGTTTTTATTGAGGTCAAGACAAGAAGAACCACTAGCTACGGTATGCCAGCAGAGGCAGTAGATTATAAAAAGCAGGAAAGATATATTAAAACCGCCCTTTATTTTATAAACTCTTGTAAGGACAAGTATTCAAGCTATAGATTTGACATTATAGAGCTCCTAATCTATCATGATAAAATGGAGATAAATCACATAAAAGATGCCTTTAGAAGTAGAGGGACCAGATACTATCTATAAGGGTAAGTAAGGGTAACAGCATATCTAAACACCATTAAGGAGGACAAGATGAAAACCGATATACAAATTGCCCAAGAAGCTACTTTAAAACCAATACAGGAGATTGCAGATACTATAGGGATTAAGGAAGACTATCTTGTACCCTATGGTAAATATAAGGCGAAGATCGATTACAGAATCCAAGGAGAAGTCAAGGACAAAAAGGATGGAAAGTTAATACTTGTTACATCTATAAACCCTACGCCAGCAGGCGAGGGAAAGACTACTATGACAATAGGCCTTGGTGATGCTCTACGAAAGTTAGGACATAAGGCCTCAATTGCCCTCAGAGAGCCATCTTTAGGACCAGTTTTCGGTATAAAGGGCGGTGCAACAGGAGGAGGTCAAGCCCAGGTCCTGCCAATGGAGGAGATAAACCTACACTTTACTGGTGATATTCATGCAATTGGAGCTGCTAACAATCTTTTAGCTGCCCTTGTAGATAATCATATTTTCCATGGTAATAGTTTGAATATTGATCCCCGTAGGATAAACTGGAAGCGAGCAATAGATATGAATGATCGCCAACTTAGATATATTACTGATGGCTTAGGTGGTCAAAAGAATGGTGTCCCTAGGGAGGATGGTTTTAATATAACTGTAGCATCTGAAATTATGGCTATATTTTGCCTAGCCACTGATCTAGAGGACTTAAAGAAAAGACTCAAAGGTATTATCATAGGCTATACCTATGATGACAAGCCAGTTACAGCAGGTCAATTAAAGGCAGAGGGGGCGATGGTGGCCCTATTAAAGGATGCCTTTCAACCAAACCTAGTACAGACCATAGAGGGTACGCCGGCCCTTATTCACGGTGGCCCCTTTGCAAACATAGCCCATGGGTGTAACTCGCTAGTAGCTACAAAACTTGCCCTAAAGCTTAGCGATTATGTAGTAACTGAGGCTGGCTTTGGTGCTGACCTAGGGGCAGAAAAGTTTATTGATATAAAATGTAGAGTGGGTGATTTAAAGCCATCTGTAGCTGTAATTGTAGCTACTATAAGGGCCCTTAAGTACAATGGTGGTATTACAATAGATAGGCTAAGTGAGCCTAATATAGAGGCCTTAGATAAAGGTTTTGCTAATCTTAAGAAGCATATAGAAAACATCCGAGATGTGTTTTCTTTGCCTGCTCTAGTTGCTATTAACTATTTTCCTACAGATAGCCTAGAAGAAATTGATTATCTAACACAAAAATGCGCTAAGCTCAAGGTAAAGGCCATCCTTTCAAAGGCTTGGGAAAAGGGGAGTGAGGGTAGTCTTGACCTTGCAAGAGAAGTTGTGGCTCTTGTCAACCATGAGAGAGCTAATAATAGCTTTAGCTACTGCTATGAAGATGATCTAAGCCTTAAAGAAAAAATCCAAGAAATTGTTGTAAGGGTATATGGAGGCAGTAAAGTAGTCTACAAGCCAGAAGCAGAAAGAGAACTTAAAAAAATTGAAGAGCTCGGCTTTGCAAAACTACCAGTATGTATGGCAAAAACTCAATATTCCTTGTCTGATGACCCTAAGAAGCTAGGAAGCCCTAAAGACTTCACAATAACAGTCAATAGCATAAGAGTTTCTGCAGGTGCAGGCTTTGTAGTTGCCATAACAGGTGATATTATGACAATGCCTGGTTTGCCAAAAAAACCAGTAGCTGAGAGTATAGATGTAGATAGAGAGGGTATTATAAGGGGTCTGTTTTAGTCAAGGCAGCCCCTGAAGCCGTAGCGAATTCGGCATTTTCAGGTATATGATAGTTAACGCCATAGAGTCTACGGAGAGTCTCGAATATAGGCCCGGCCTGGGGTACATGAGTTAAGTTGCCTGTCAAGACTACATCTTTGGTATTATGCATTTGAGAAGCAAAAACAGCCATCATACCGATTGTCTGAAAAACAAGATTAATAATACCTAGTGCTATGTCAGATTTACTAGCTAGGTCGCTTATTTTACCAAGGTTAGATGCAGTAACATCAGCAGGCAGAGTCTCCATTTTGTCTTGGGTAATGTCTCCTATGTTGAGGTCAACATTTGACAGGTTTCCACCCTTGGCCATTTCTATAAGATCTTTAAATTCTCTAATATTTAGCATCTTGTTTGATAGGCCAAGCAAGGTTCCTCCACCTACGCC
>DGFG01000131.1:0-679 GCA_002391555.1 Firmicutes bacterium UBA3906 | reverse complement strand
AGGGCTCTAGAAAGACCACTTAAGAAAAGGCCGCCCTTACCAGTTGCATAAAACTCAGTAATTTTGCCTGTTGGAATACCATAGAGGGGGCCGGAAATATAAGATGAGCCAACTCCTGTTACTGTAATATGGTCTATATCATCTAGGGATAGGGAGTTAGTGCTCATAAACTTTCCAAAGGCACCATAAACCGAAGCTATAGGATCATTAGCCCTTACAAGCAATGGACTAAATAGCTTGTTATTCTTTGAACCTATGATTTTAGTTGTACTTCCACCTATATCAATCCCGATAATAATAGACACAATAATTCCCCCAGTTAAATTTTTTGGTACCTTTTATAAACAGTAACAATCACAGCTGTGACTATAGCAGATACCGCAGCTTCTGCGATAGCATTGCTTGTAAATACAGAAATAATGATGCCCTTAAAGGGTGCACCAACAGCATCGACCACTTCCTTTGCATACACCAAATAAAGCATTAGAAATACTAAGCCAGTATTGGTAAGGCTACCCGCAGCCCCTCCAATAAAGCTTGAAATAGAAGTTTTAAGCCTAGCAAACAGCTTGTATACATAATAGGATACAAGACCAATAAACATACGGGGAAGGACCGATACTAGAGGATTGATAAAAAGAGGATCTAAAGGGGTCGCTGGCCTGGTCAAGGCGTGGAG
>DGFG01000130.1:4762-7376 GCA_002391555.1 Firmicutes bacterium UBA3906 | reverse complement strand
TAAAAAGCCAGACAGAAAAAAGAGGCTCATATTAAAAATCCCATAGCCTAATAGGCCATATAGGCCTATTGTAAATAGGACTAGGGCTAGAACAAGACCAGCCCAAGCCCCTATCCTAGTAGCCTTCTTTATTCCTATTTCCCGGGACAAGGCAGCCCTTAGTATCCTACCCCCATCTAGGGGTAGGGCTGGCAGCAAATTAAAGCCTGCTAGAATTAGGTTTGTGTTTACAAAGTCTCTACTGGGTCCTTGCTCTATCAAGCCAGCCTGGACCAAGGCAAAATATCCTAGCAGCATAAGGATATTTGAGACAGGCCCAGCTAGGGCTATAAGGATTTCTTGGCCTGGATTGAGCTCGAAAACGCTTTCTAAATGAACAGCACCACCAAAGGGCAAAAGTTCAATTTCCTTTACATTTAAACCTAAAAGGCGGGCTGTTATTATATGTGCAGATTCATGGATGATAAATACCAAAAAAATAAGGCTAATGTTATCACCATAGCCACCTATAATAAAGGCCAATAAAAATAAAATTAAAAGCTTGCTTATAGATATATCTACATGGAATAGCCTAGCTACCCGCATGGTATTTTACACACCCTTTTGCCCGACCACCTTGTCCTTGTCTTCAAGCATTTGCAAGGGATCAACCGGCTCATTATCTATCCAGATCTCAAAATGCAGTATATGGTTATTTTCATCAATAGCTGCTATACTACCAAGCCTGCTACCGCCAGCTACTAGCTGCCCTTCCTCTACCTCTAGCTTATCTATGCCACCATAAAAGGAAAAGCGGCCACCACCATGGTCTATCCACAGCGCCCTTCCATAGACCTCATGGTCTACTATAGAGGCTATTTTGCCATTGGCACAGGCATAAAAGGTCTTATTATCCTTGGCTAGTATATCAATCCCGTAAGATCTTTTTTCTAGCTCTGTCTGTGTATTAAATAGCTTTATCACCCTTCCATCAGATGGAGGATAATAGACTAAGGATTCATTCTTATTAGCCTCTCCCTCAGGCTGGCCTGAAAAAACTGACTCTAGGCTAGGTAAAAGCTTTCCTACTAGCTTAAAATTTTCTGGAATGTCCTTGAGCCTAAACTCATAGCTTAGGGCTGTCTTTACTTGGCCTACTATAGCCTGGCAAAAGGGTAGCTTGATAGTATTTAGTAATAAGACAAATAAGGCTATAGCCACAGCAAGCAGGGACTTTACTATCAATGATTTTGTTTTTTTAGTCTCCCTGTCAAAAGTCTCCTTAACTCTAGAACTACGAAAGCTAAGTGGCCGGTTAAGAGAGGCTCTAGGCCTTGTTCTTTCCCTTTGAATTGGTCTACCCTTAATAAGTACAGGTGGTCTGTTGTCCATTTTATCACCCCTTGTGCTGACAATGACAAGCACTAGCATTCTTTATACCAATATATTGCCAAGGGGACGAGATTATGATTTTCTACAAAAATATAGCGACTGCAAGGGGCAAATCCACTAGTACTCGCTTGGTATGCTTGATTATATTTTCCGCAAAAATAAGGGTTTCTGGGGCCAGAACCACAAACCACATAGTACTTTAGTAGTTGTGCTAAGGTTTAATTAACCATAAAAATAACCGACTATAGGGAATTATACTAGAGTCGGTTTCATTTCTTTATATACTTTATGGAATAGATTAATAGGAGTCATCCTCCTGGGGTGGGTTCACCAATAAGCGCCAGTCTAGATCTCCCCTTTTTATGGCCTTTACCATAACCTCTGCAGTTGCCAGGTTGGTTGCAAGAGGGATATTGTGTACGTCACATAGGCGCAGGAGGGCATTGATATCTGGCTCATGGGGCTGGGCTGTTAGGGGGTCCCTTAGAAATATAACTAGGTCTATCCTATTGTAGGCAACCCTTGACCCGATTTGCTGGTCACCACCCATAGGCCCAGATAGGTACCTATGAACATTTAGGCCAGTAGCCTCTGCTATCAGCTTGCCTGTAGTACCTGTGGCATAGAGCTTGTGCTGAGCTAATATATTTTGATATGCTACTGAAAAATTAACGATATCTTCTTTTTTCTTGTCATGGGCAATTAGTGCAATATTCACCTTGCTACCTCCTAAATTTCAGCTTATGTCTACGCATACCTACATTTAATACTAGGCCAAAGGCAATCATATTGGTCCACATAGAAGACCCTCCATAGCTAACAAAGGGTAGTGGTATGCCTGTAATAGGCATTATCCCCATTGTCATGCCTATATTCTCAAAGACATGAAAGAGGGTCATAGATGCCACACCAACTGCTATCAAGGACCCGAGCATGTCCTTGGCCTTGGCACCAATTACAACAGTCCTTATCAAGAGTATAAAAAAGAGGGCTATGATTGTAATGCCACCTACAAAACCAAGGGCTTCTACTGTAACAGAAAAGATAAAGTCCGTTTCTTTTGCAGGTAGATAATCAAGCTGACTTAAGGTGTTGCCTGAAAAGGCGCCCCCCTTGTCAATTTGACCCCAAACCTGGCCAGACCCTATAGACATCATAGATTGCAGAGCATTCATACCATGCCCCAAAGGATCAAGCTCTGGGTTTAGAAAAATTAGTATTCTGTTCCTTTGGAATGGCTTGA
>DGFG01000130.1:0-4449 GCA_002391555.1 Firmicutes bacterium UBA3906 | reverse complement strand
GAAGTACCAAGATCAGGCTGTGCAACAATAAGCACTATTGGGATTCCTATAGTAATAAGAATAAGGCCAATACTTTTTATATTGTTTATCCCCTTTTCCTCCCTCTTGGCCATAAGTCTAGCTAGGGAAAGGATAACTGCTATCTTGGCAAATTCAGACGGTTGTAGCTTGAAGGGGCCTATTTGTATCCACCTTATAGCTCCCCCACCCTCTGATCCGGCAAAGGCGACAAGAACAAGTAGGCCTACCACTATCCCATAAATATATGGAGAGATAGTAGCTAAAAAATGATAATCTAAACTAGCAGTGATTATCATAAGGACTAGGCCTGTCCCAAACCATATCAGCTGTAGCTTGACCTGGTTTAGGTTAAGACTTTCTATGGCACCTGTAATATCTTCACTACCATCTACGGGGGACCTAGTAGCTAGTCCAATAGTGAAAATACCTATACCGACCAAAAGTACTATAGTAAATATTATTATATAATCAATGTTTTTAAAGAGCTGCTTATCAAACACCTGACTGCTCCTTCCTATACAACCACACTGATGATTATATCATATCGGTTAAATAAATAGAATATAGTCCTATAAATAAACAGTTTTTACATAGTCAAAATAAAAAGGAGGTTCTAACCTCCCTTTTTATCCCTTGCTCATCCCTTATTTTTACCTATATTTTTCATCTTCTTTATTGGTATATTAGCAACCAAGGCTGAAGTATAGTTATTGTCCTCCTGCTCTATCCTTGACAGTCTAATATCGAATCCCTTTTCATCAATTTCCATATAGTCTGATATAACCTTGATAATATCGCCCTTGACCATTTCTAAAAACCTAGGTGAAATATTGGCCCTGTCATGAACAAGCACTAGCTTTAATCTTTCTCTGGCTATGTCCTTGCTCGTGTTGTCATCTTTACTGAAAAATTTGAAGAAGTCAAACAATGTATATCACCCCTTTATATGCTACTGCTATTACTCTTACCTGAGAAAAATCTCCTTAGTCTATCCATCAAGGTATTTTCCTCATTAAGAGATAGAAGTGGCACGTCCTCTCCCATTATCCTTTTAGCAATATTCCTATATGCCTTACCTGCTAGAGAAGAAGATTCGGTAACAGCTGGCTCTCCCCTATTACTAGACACTATTATCTTTTCATCGTCAGGTACAACTCCAAGTAGGTCAATACCTAAAATATCTATGGTATCATTTATATCCATCATATCGCCACGCTTTACCATATCCGCCCTAAGCCTGTTTATTATAAGCTGTGGACTGTGCAGGTCGTTGGCAGAAAGAAGACCTATTATCCTATCGGCATCTCTTACTGCTGATACCTCAGGAACTGTTACAACAACTGCCCTGTCTGCCCCTGCAATAGCATTCTTAAAGCCTTGCTCTATACCTGCTGGGCAGTCTATTAGGACATAGTCAAATTGGTCCTTTAATTCCTCACAAAGTTTTTGCATTTGGTCTGGGGTGACTGCGTTTTTATCTCTTGTTTGGGCGGCTGGCATAAGATATAGGCCTTCAAACCGCTTGTCCCTAATAAGGGCTTGCTTTAGTCTACATACACCCTCAATTGCATCCACCATATCATAAACTATCCTATTTTCCAGTCCAAGAACAACGTCTAGGTTCCTAAGACCGATATCAGCGTCTAAGAGTACTACCTTTTTGCCTTCTAGGGCAAGGGCGGTACCAATATTAGCTGTTGTTGTTGTCTTTCCTACTCCGCCTTTTCCTGATGTTATTACGATGACTTCTCCCATTGCTTTACCCCCTATTGTCTTCTATATAATTTTGTGATTATCCCTTTCTTGGCAAGTAGGGTTCAATAATTAGCTGATTGTCCCTAATGTATGCAATCTCAGGGTATTGTGGCTTTTCCATTCCACCTTCAGGTGCCATTGCTATCTTGCCCGCTATCCTAAGCTGGCTAGGCAGGAGGCAAAAGGCTACAACTACTGCCTTGGCATTGCCAGTTGCTCCGGCATGGGCCATGCCCCTTATGGTCCCTAGTATAAAGATGTTACCACCTGCAACCAGTTCGCCACCTGGATTTATATCTCCTAGGACAACTATATTTCCATCGTAGTATATGCGCTGTCCGTTTCTTACAGTCCCCTTGACAAACTTGGTCATACCCTCATCTATATCCTCGAAATACTCATAAGGGTGGCTTGTCTCCTGGTCTTGCTCTGTAGACCTACTTGCATCCCTACTTACAGGAGCTTCTGCGAAAAACCTAACCTCACCAAGGGTCATATAACGCTCAGATGTAGAGATCAATTCCTTTTGCTCTTCTTCACTATATTCCTTGCCTATAAAGCTAAGATTAACCTTGGTTCCAGAGAAAAATGGTTTGGCTGCCTGAAGTTTTTTATCATAAGCTTGCCTAATAGCAGATATGTCTGCCCTACTATCTATATATATGTTGAGTCCATTTTTGCTGCCCTTTATTAGGATAGGTATATCCGCCATGTTCTGTTCCCCCGTCAAGCCATTATCTTACTAAATATCTGTTCTACAAAATATCTTAAAATCCTCTATTTTACTCTACTATATTATTAGGAATCGGTAGCTTATCCTCTAGGTCTTCATTTAATAAACGATAATACTCCTCTATCAGCCTGCGGGCGACAGGTGTTGCATTACTTGAACCTCCACCCTTGGGTATGGCTATAACCATTGCTACTTCTGGATCCTCATAGGGAGTAAAGAGGGCAAACCAGGCAGTGTTTAGTTCCCTGAAACCTGGAACAGTCTGGGCCGTTCCTGTTTTCCCAGCTAGGCTAATGTTGGGATCCAGGCCCATAAAGACTGATGAGGCTGACCCATTTCCACCAGGGCCTCCCCTTTGGTAAACAACCCTGCGCATTCCTTCCTTTATAGCGGCTAGATACTCTTCTTTTAGGTCTAGCTGCCTGTATACAGGTTCTGTTTGCATAAGCAGCCCATTATCATCTGACCTGACCTCCTTTAGGACATGGGTTTCTAGTACCTTACCACCATTGGCTAGGGCAGCGATATACCTTGCTACCGCTAGGGGGCTGACACTAGTTATTGACTGTCCTATAGAGGCACGGGTCGTCTCCTGGGTTGCTATCCATTTTCCTAGATTGCTAAATATGGTTAGCATATCATAATAGGCCTCTAGGGATTCCTCATTATCAGCAAACCAGCCTGTTGACTTTAGATAATCATATAATTTATTGCGCTCTATATCTAAGATTGTATTTATTTCCTCAGCACTTGCCTGGACTCCGTATTTTTCTAAGAGTTTTGTCCTTATCTGGCTCCTGGCCTTTACCCTATTTTGTTCAGCTAGCAGATCAGGGTGGGCTACATAGTTCATATCATTCCTACCATCTAGGGTCAATAACTCTAAACCTGTTGGCCCTTGAAGGCCAAAGTTTTCTCCCCACTTATAAAGATTGTCTATCCCCATCCTGTAGCCTATGGTTGTAAAGTAATAGTTACAGGATACCTTTATAGCGTCCATAATATTAAGGCTTCCATGGCTAGTCTGTCTCCAGCATCCTGGCGCATCATTAAATAGTTTAAAGCGGTCGTAGATGGTCTCATTTATTGTTGTATATCCTTCCATCAGGGCCGCCATCCCCACCATCATTTTAAATACTGACCCAGGCTCTAGGCCACCTTGAAAGGCCAGGGGAAAGAGGGGCTCTGAAGGGTCATTTATTAGGTTAGAGTACTCTTGATGGCTGATACCCCTAGCAAAATCATTTAGGTCATAGGGGTAGCTGCTATTGGAATAGCTGGCCATAGCCAGTACCTCACCTGTCTTTACATCAATTATTACTATGGCTCCACTATTGGCCAGTGGGGCTTGCCTATCTCCTTCATAGGGAGGGAGACCCTCTCTTATCTTTCTAACCTCTTCTTCTAGTATGTTTTCAGCACTTCTTTGTAAACGGCTATCTATAGTCAGGTATACATCATTTCCATTTTTGGCAGGTTCCTCTTCTATGACCTTGATTACCTGCCTTAATGCATCTACTTCTGCTAGCATATAACCATGCTTGTCCTTGGTAGACCCTGTCAACCATTTTTCTGCATAGGCCTCTATCCCATCCTGGCCATACTTGTCATCGTGCAGGCTGTAACCGGCAGCTGTTATGGATATCCCGTTTTCTTTTTTATATGCCTCCATGTTGGCATCGGTAATCTTGCCTACATAGCCTATGATATGTTGGGCACTCCTGCCATTTGGATAGTACCTGCTAAGCTCTGTAGCTGTTTGTACACCAGGTAGCTTGTCTGAGTATGTTTCTATTTGGGACAGGGTAGCATCGCCTATATTCTCTGCTATCCTGACAGGTTCATTTTGCCTGTACCTGTTTTTATATAGGTCTAGTCTAATAGATATTATATTAAGGGCCTCTTTATCTGAAAGGTTTTCGTCGATATTGTATCTTTCT
>DGFG01000129.1:24489-28586 GCA_002391555.1 Firmicutes bacterium UBA3906 | reverse complement strand
TATGGCCTTGTCAGGGCAAAGGATAGAGCAGGCTCCACAGGAATGACAAAGCTCCTGAAAAACTAGTAATTTATCCTTTATATAAGCCAGGGCATTAAAATTACAAAATTCAAGGCACTTTTTGCAAGCACTGCATAGATTAATATCTACTCTTGGACTTTTAACTGCTACTATATCTTCTTTAAAAGACTTAGGCTCAAAAAATAGATAGGCGTTTGGCTCCTCCACATCGCAGTCAATATAGACAGAGTCCTCTGCAACACTAGCTAGATTTACTGTTATAAGGGTCTTGCCTGTCCCTCCCTTGCCACTTAGGACAGATAGCTTCATATTATCTGCCCCCATGAAAGCCAGGGTGTACCTCTTCTAACTGGGATAGTTCACCATCTATAAAGGCCTTTATATTGTCCTTGGCCAAAGTCGGCCTTGCCTTGTAGACCTTTATGTCGGCTGCGCTTAATACATCGGCTGCATTTTGACCTAGCCTAGGTGTTAATAGGGCTTGGACCTTGCTGTCGGCTATCAGCTGGGCTGCAATTATACCTGCTCCACCCCTACTAACTGCTGCCCGGTTTTCAACAAAGCTAGCCTTTTCACTTTCAATATCATAGATTAAAAAATAAGGTGCCCTCCCATAGGATACGGATACCCTTGTATCCATATTGTTTTCATCAACTGGTATTGCAATTTTCATTTGCATCCTCCATTCTTTTTTAACTACTAGGTGGATAATCCATCAGTCAGCCTGGGGATCGGAATCTAAACAGCTAAGATATCTAAATCTGCCCCGCCTTTGACAGCCCCTGCCACAGCCCCTTACAGAGTCATCACATAGCCTGTATTGGCCCCCTTTGATAAGGAGGGTCATCCCATTGACAAGTGACTGGGCCAGCTTTTTTCTAGCCTCAGTATAAATGCCTTGAACGGTAGTGCGGGCGATATTCATCTGTTCTGCACACTCCTGCTGGCTAAAGCCCTCTAAATCTATAAGCCTTATGGTCTCATATTCATCAACCGTCATAGTTATATTATTATTGTCGGCCATCCCTGCATTTAGGGGACCAAAGCTATTGGCCTTAGGCAGCCTGCAAACCCTTCTCCGCTTTATTGGTCTAGCCACTATCCATCACCCCCGTCTTGGTCAAATTGGGCTTATGACATATGTCATCTATCTTTATTATATAGGGTTTATGACATAAGTCAATAACTCTTTTAGGCAGACAAAAAAACCGTCAGGTTAGATTATTCTAACATGACGGCTAAATATTACTGACTTAGGCCCTTAACTTATAAAGGCAAGAGCCTTTAATGGCTAATTTTTATTAGCTGACCTGTACTAACTTTGAGTATCGTCCTTAAATTGTCCACAGCTACTAGCTGAGGGGCAGCCTGAGCAAGTAGCGCAGTAATTTTTGTTTTTAAAATTTTTAACCTGCCTATAAACTAAATATATGACATAGGCAGCAATTACAACTCCAATAAGATACTTTAGCATAGTCTTACTTCCCTTCTATATAAAATCCTAAGTCTTGTCCTAGCAACTAAATGAAAAGTCCTACTATTTGATAGACCAAAATCGAGGCTAGCCAGGCAAATACAAGCTGGAATGCAAATACCAAGGCTGTCCACTTGATTGACTTTAGCTCCTGGCCAATTACAGCTAGGGCGGCAACACAGGGTGTGTAGAATAAAACAAATATCATCATAGAGTAAGCATTCAAGGCCCCAAAGCCTATTGCGGCTAGTGACTGCTGCATGGCGCTTAAGCCCAGGGCAGACTCTACATTTGCGATACCAAATAGGATACCCATAGATGAAACCACTACTTCCTTGGCAGCTAGCCCTGCTATCAGGGATAGGCCTATCTGCCAAAAGCCTAGACCTGCTGGCCCAAGGACCGGGACCAGGATCCTACCTATGCTAGCGCCAAAGCTTTGGGACATATCCTCTACAAAGCCACCTGTTCCAAACCTGAGGATAAACCAAAGGACAACAGAGGCTAAAAAGATGGTCGTACCTGCCTTGGTTAAATAGGCCTTTACATTTTCCCAAACATAGATAAAGATGCTATGGGCATTGGGGGTTTTGTACTCCGGTAGCTCTATAAGTAGCTGGTTGAGCTCTTGGCCCCTACCCTTGTCTTTCTTTTTATCCATACCTTTTTCTATCTTGTTAACTAGATAGGCTGTTAAAAGACCTGTCACAAGCCCAATTACATACATGGACAGGGCAGCTAGGGGTGCAAACTTTCCAAAAAAGAGGCCCGATAACAGAATGTAGATGGGTATCTTGGCAGAGCAGGACATAAAGGGGGTTATAAGGATGGTTTTTATCCTATCTCTTTGATTTTCTAGGGTCCTGGTGGCCATAATCGCAGGAACAGTACAGCCAAAGCCAAGTAGCATGGGGATAAAGGCCTTACCCGATAGGCCTACCTTTGACATAAGGCCATTCATAACATAGGAAATCCTAGCCATGTAGCCAGAGTCCTCTAGAAATGCTAGGGCCAAGAATAAAATTGTAATGTTGGGCAGGAAGGTCACTATGGTACCGACTCCCGCTATAATACCATCTACCAGCAGGGAAGTTATGACCGGTCCTACTCTAAGGTCTTTTAGGACTGTCTCTGTCCAGCTGCCTAGGCCTTCTAACCACTGTTCTAGTATGCCTGTTATGCCGTTACCTAGGGCAAAGGTTAAAAAGAAAACCAGGCCCATGATGGCAAAAAAGATGGGTAGCCCCCATATCCTATGGGTCAAGACACTATCAACCTTGTCTGTAAAGATCTCTTTTTCCTGCTTGTTTATAAGGGTTTCCTCTACGATTTCCTCTATAAAATCGTACTTTTCGTTGATAATATCGGTCTCATAGCTCCTATCAACAATATCAGAGACATCGATTGGATAGGTCTCCATTATCTCCTTGTCCTGTTCTAGTAGCTTTATAGCAAAAAAGCGGGGATTGTAGATGGCTGGATCATATGCTACTAGCCTTTGGACAAGCTTTTCTATCTTGTCCTCTATAGGGTCACTATAGACCATTATCCTCTTGTGCTTTAGGTCCATATCAGTACTATGGGATACTGCATGCATAAGGATATCTAGGCCTGTTTTTTTCCTGGCTGAAACAGGTATCACCGGTATAGCTAGCATCTCATGCAGGCGATGTGTATCTATCTCCATACCCCTTTCCTCAACAACGTCCATCATGTTTAAGGCTAAGACTAGGGGCTTGCCTATTTCAATTAGCTGGAGGGCTAAATAAAGGTTCTTTTCAAGGTTTGAAGCGTCAGCCACATCCACTATAACATCTACATCGTCACTTAGGATATATTGGCGGCTAACCTTTTCCTCTATAGAGTATGAGGTCAAGCTGTAGATACCTGGTAGGTCTACTAGCTTGTAAATATGCTTGTGGTATTTAAAGGCCCCCTGCTTTTTCTCTACTGTTACTCCAGGCCAGTTGGCTACCTTTAGCCTTGCCCCAGTATAGGCGTTAAACAAGGTAGTCTTGCCAGAGTTGGGATTACCAATAAAGCCTATCTGTAGCTCCTCTTTTAACTGGCCATTTTCCCTCTTTGGGGCTATATTATCCTTCTTATCAGCTATCAATTCTTGTCCTCCATTCCACTTAGGTCACTATCTAGCATTTTGCCTAGGGCCTGGCCTCTAGCACAGGTCCCCCTAAAGCCTCTACCATGGCCGTGACCTCTCCCATGACCTCGACCTCTCCCGTGGTCTCGGCAAGAGCCCCTTCTACCCCTTTCAAGGTCGCTATCTAGGGCCTCCCTTAGCAGGATATAGTCTGCTAATTCCTTGCCAATTGCCAGTCTGTTTCCTCTTACCATAAAGATAATAGACCCATCTAGAGCCTGGTTGATTTTGCGTATCAAAGTCCCCTCAATTAGACCCATGGCCTCTAGCCTTCGCTTTACAGGCTGTCCTATCGTCGACTCCTCAACTACATATAATTTTCCGTTTTTTGCTTCCTTTAAGGTCATAGTCTATCCCCTCTTATAATGTGTCTTGCAGTAATACTAAACTTAACTTTAAGCTGCCTAGCCTGCCTGGCTGGCCTGAACTAAATCTATAGTAGCG
>DGFG01000129.1:0-24223 GCA_002391555.1 Firmicutes bacterium UBA3906 | reverse complement strand
AAAAAAATAAGACCCAGTTGATATTTAGTTTTAGGCTAGGCAATAGGGCATTATTTGTTTACTTGATGGCCTTTTCAAGATATGCCTCAATAGCCATCAACATTTTATCGGTAATCACATGCTCCATCCTACATGCGTTAAGTGAAGCCTCCTCGGGGCTAAGGTCTAAGGACCTTTCTAAAAACTCAGTTACTATGCAGTGTTTGTGGTAGATTTGCTCTGCAGCCCTCCTACCCTTTTCTGTCAAGGTAATATAGCTATAGGATTCCTTGTTGACATAGCCTTCGTTTTTGAGCTTGGTCATAGCCTTGGACACACTTGGCTTTGTTACCCCCAGGCCCTCTGCTATATCAACTACATGGGCATGCTTATGGTCCTTTTCAAGTATATATATGGTCTCTAGGTACATTTCCATTGATTTGTTAAAAAGCATATGCCCACTCCTAATAATTGATCCCATGTAAAGTTAGCCCCGGCTAACTTATAAAAAATTTATCATGTTTTCCCTCCTATGTCAATAGATTTTCAAAAAAATTCATATGGCTAGATAGGGCAAAGTAAAGAAAAAAGCACCTGAAGATCTTACTTAAAAAAATTTTTCACCAAAGATGTGACCTAAACTAAAAACATATTCCTCCTAAAGATGTGATCAAAACAATGAAAGGCTCCATTTAAGCTAAACAAAGAAAGACTCCATTTGACCAAAACAAAGAAAACTCCATTTAATCTAAATAAAGAAAGGCTCCAAAAGGCCCAGACAAAGAAAGTCCCCATTCCTTGGGATGGGGACTGTTTTATGTAGCTTCTATTATCCATTTTAATTAGGGACTATCCTTATGTCAGCTCTGCTATCCTCCCTAATTGAGGATTTTTTTATACTAGCTCTATTCACCCCTCTAATTGGGGATTCTTTTATGCAAACTCCATTATCCTCTCTGGTAGGAGATTTACTTATAAAAGTCTAATATTCGCTCTAATTTAGGACTTGCTTATGTCAGCTCTGCTATCCGCTCTAATAGGGTTTTTACCTTGGTCAGGGCCAGGTCCCCGTTTTCCTCCTTGAGCATTAAGGTAAATAGATAGGGGTTAGACCCTGTATACCTTATAATATCCCTGTTCTCATTTAAGATTACCATCAAGACCCTATTATCAAGTCGCCTGTCATTGGCAAGCTTTAGCCTAACACTTCTACCATGCATGCTTATCTGGCTAAAGCCAAGCCTGCTGGCTAAGGCCTTTATATAGGCTATATCTATAAGGTTTTGTGTGGCCTTGGGTATCTGGCCAAACCGGTCCTCTAGTTCCTCTTCTACGTCATATTTATACTTTAGATCCTCTATGGCAGCTATCCGCTTGTACATCTGTATCTTTTGATTTTGCTGGCTGATATAGGAGCTGTCAATATAGGCATCCACCCTTATATCAATCAGGGTAGCCTCCTCTTTTACCTGTTCTTGGCCCTTTAGGGTCCTTATAGTCTCATCTAGGAGCTTGCAATATAGGTCATAACCCACTGCAGCCATTTGACCAGACTGCTGGGCCCCTATGATACTGCCAGCCCCCCTTATCTCTAAATCCCTCATGGCGATCTTAAAGCCTGAGCCAAACTCAGTAAACTCCTTTATGGCCCTTAGCCTTTTTTCTGAAACCTCAGTTAAAATTTTATCCTTTTTATAGGTGAAATAGGCATAGGCGATCCTGTTTGACCGGCCTACTCTACCCCTTAGCTGATAGAGCTGGGCTAGGCCAAGGTGGTCAGCATCATATACAATCAGGGTGTTAACATTGGCAATATCCAAGCCATTTTCAATAATGGTCGTACACAGGAGAATATCATACTCATGCTCATAAAAGGCTAGCATAATCCTCTCAAGTGAGCTTTCATTCATCTGGCCGTGGGCTGTAGCAATCCGAATATCCGGTAGCAGGGCCCTTAGCCTCTCAGCCATCCGTTCCATGGTCTTTACATGGTTGTAAACAAAGTAGACCTGGCCTCCCCGGTGGACCTCCCTTATAATTGCGTCCCTGATCATAGCATCATCGTATTCTATGACATAGGTCTGGACAGGATAACGGTCCTCTGGTGGTGTCTCAATCAGGCTTATATCACGGATTCCAACCAGGGACATATGCAAGGTCCTGGGTATGGGGGTTGCTGTCAGGGTCAGGACATCGATGTTTTTCTTTATTTCCTTGATTGTTTCCTTGTGGCCTACACCAAAGCGTTGCTCCTCATCAATGATTAAAAGACCTAGGTCCTTGAATACCACATCCTTGCCTAGTAGGCGATGGGTACCTACGATAACATCTACATTTCCTTCCTTTAGCCTTTTAATAATGTCCTTTTGCTCCTTGGCACTTTTAAACCTAGACAGGACCTCTATAGTAAAGGGAAAGTCCCCAAATCGACTAACAAAGGTATTGTAATGCTGTTGGGCCAGGATGGTTGTCGGTACCAAGACTGCCACCTGCTTGGCATCCATAACAGCCTTAAAGGCTGCCCTTAAGGCCACTTCGGTCTTGCCATAGCCTACATCCCCGCAAAGCAGTCTATCCATTACCCTGCTAGACTCCATGTCCCTTTTCACTTCCTCTATAGACTGGAGCTGGTCAGGAGTCTCTTCATAGGGAAAGCTTTGTTCAAACTGGGCTTGCCACTGGCTATCCTTTGAAAACTGAAAGCCCTCTGTGGTCTCCCTTGTAGCATAGAGCTTTACTAGGTCAAAGGCCAGATCCTTGACTGACTGGCGGGCCTTGGCCTTGGCCCTTTGCCACTGGTTGCCCCCTAGTTTTGATAGCTTTGGCCGCCTTTCATCCATACCGATATAGGGCTGGATAATATCCATCTGGTCAGTGGGTATATAGAGCCTATCTGTTCCTGCGTATTGAACGTGTAGATAGTCCCTTTCAACCCCGTTTACTGTCATTTTCTCAAGACCAAGATACCTGCCTATACCATGGTTTTCATGGACCACTAGATCACCCTTTTTAAGGTCTGTAAAGGGGTCTAGCTTGCTCTTGCTTTTTCTTGCCTTGGACCTATATTTTTGTACACCAAAGATGTCTCTATCAGCTATAAGTGCAAATCGGCCCTCCACATACTCAAAGCCCTTGCTCAGGGTCCCTGGCATTATTATGGTCTGGCCAGGCTTTATTTCTATATCGGCATTACTAGAAAGCAGCAGGGCCTCTATATCAAAGTCCCTAAGGGCCTCCTTGAGTCCCTCTCCCTTTTGCATGGAGCCCGACAGGAGGACTAGGCTATAATTTTTGCTTTTCCAATAGCTAATATCGTCTGCTAGGAGCTTTAGCTTGCCATCATAGGAGGGTATAGACCTAGAGGTCAGCTGGTAGATCCGGCTTGGATTGATTCCTAGGCTGGCCTTTGGCAGGGCTTGAAGGACCAGGCTTTTCCTAGTCTCTAGTCTAGCAATAAAGTCGCTATAGCTGGCATAGAGGCTGGCTTGGCCCTTTAGGGCCTGACCCCTTAAAAATAGGTCCTTGAAATGGTCTGTAAATGCTTTCTGGGAGTTGTTAGTATGGTCTCTTAGCCTTGAGGGCTCATCTAGAACTATTATTGACTCCTGGCCCAAATAATCAAGTATGGTCGCTGTTTGCTCATAAAAATAGCTTATATAGTTATAAAGTGAAGCCTCGACTAGGCCTGACTCTAAATTATCAATTAGCTCAGCTATGCTAGCTCCAACAGGCCTATCACTATACTGGTCCTCTTTTTCTGTATCCTTTCTCTTGCTAAGTAGGTCCCTTAGGTCCTGCTCTATTTTGTCCCTTCCAGCCCTTATTTGCTGGCTAGTTAAAACAAGCTCTCCTGCTGGGGATATTACAGCCCGCTCAATCCTTGAATCAGACCTCTGACTTAGGGGGTCAAAGCTGGTTATCGAGTCAATAAAGTCATCAAAAAAGTCAATACGGAAGGGTTTTTCTGAAGAGGGTGGGAAAATGTCAAAGATACTACCCCTTTGGCTAAACTGGCCCTTGCCCTCCACGGTGTCAACCCTCTCATAGCCTAGGTCTACTGCCCTCTCTGCCAGCCTAGCTAAACTATGCTCTTGTCCTTCTGCTAGCTCTAAAATACTATCCTTAAATACCTTTACGGGCATAAGGGGAGTCATTAGGGCATCAATTGAGGCTACTATTACAAGCTTTTCACCCCTTATTAGGCCTTCGAGGACCCTTAGTCTCTGGCTTATAAGGTCCTGGCTATGGGCAGCAGCATTGTAAAGCATCAGCTCCCTTTGGGGAAAGCTTACCGTTTCCTTGGGAAAGAAAAAGCGAAAGTCATTATAAAACTTGTCAGCCTGGATATCATCATAGGTAACAAAGAGGCATGGACCCCCAAGAGGGTAAGCAATAGAGCTTACAAGGTGACATTTTTGTACTTCAGATAGGCCGGTAATTGAGCTAAAACCTCTAAGTTGTCTGACCGATTCCCTTAAATTATTAAATTGTGTCCACCCCTTCATGGGCTCTTGCCAAATAGGCGGCATCTAGGTCAACTACCTTTCATTATAATGTAGTTAAAAAGGACATGGGCTAGGATTGCAAGGGAAATCGCAAGATAGATACTCCCTGAAAAGGCCAGGGAAAGGTATACTATGGCAGCAAAGAAAAGGTGACTTAGAATACTAACTAGCCCTGCCCACTTGCCTGTCTCCTCACTACTATTTACCAAATCATAGATTGCTTCGCCCACTCCAAAGAAAAAATGGACAAGCAAAATGGGCCTATTTAAGGTATAGGCCGGTATTGTTTTTGCTAGCTCCTCTATTAGGGGGGCAGCAAATATAATGGCCCTTTCCCTTAAGAGTCCTAGCAGTATTTTGTTTATAAGGTATGATAAAAAGAGAGCTCCGACTGCCAATAGTAGTGTTAGCATTAACTACTCCTATCCGTTATATCTGCTCATAGCTTGTTCTATACCTGTAGATATAATACATTCTATAGCTAAACGAGCCCTCTCACAAGCCTCCTTGACAGGTTCAATTTCATCATCTGTAAATCTTGACAAGACATAGTCAGCCAAATCCCAACCCTCTGGTGGTTTGCTTACCCCGATCCTAACCCTAGGGAAGGCATCTGAGTTTAAAAGGTAGACAACTGATTGCATACCCCTGTGACTGCCTGCGCTACCAGAGGGCCTTATCCTGAGTACACCAGAGTCTAGGTCAATATCATCATAGACAAGGATTATATTACTATCTTCGAGCTTGTACCATTGCTTTAGGGCAAGTAGGCTCTCACCACTATTGTTCATATAGGTTTGGGGCTTTGCAAGTACAACCCTTTGACCTGCAATTGTCCCCTCCCCTATAAGTGCCTTGTGCTTGATTTTATTTACCTTTATCCCATGGGCCTGTGCCAATATATCTATTACATAAAAGCCTATATTATGTCTGCTACCGTGATATTTGGTCCCCGGATTTCCTAAACCTGCTATTATAAACATTGGTTTTTCCTTTTTCTTTATTCAAATAGGGTACTAACAGGTAGTCCCTCATATATTCTTTCGATTGCTTCTGCAAAGAGTGGGGCAATTGAAAGGACCCTTATCTTGTCAATCCTTTTTTCAGGACTAAGAGGTATAGTATTTGTAATTACTAGCTCCTTTATATGGGAGTTTTGAATCCGCTCAATGGCAGGCCCTGAAAGTACACCATGACTACAGCATGCATAGACTTCCCTAGCCCCGCCCCTTTCAATTAGGGCCTTGGCCCCCTGCTGCAGGGTACCGGCTGTATCAATTAGGTCATCGACTAGTATACAGCGCTTGTCCTTTACATCTCCGATTATGTTCATAACCTCGGCTACATTTACCTTGGGTCTACGCTTGTCTATAATGGCAATAGGAGCATTTAGCTTGTGGGCAAAGTTCCTAGCCCTAGTAACGCTACCTAGGTCAGGTGATACGACAACAAGGTCATCACCACAGAAATTCCTCTCTATATAATGGCGGGCTAGTATGGGCATACCCACTAGGTGGTCAACTGGTATATTAAAAAAGCCTTGAATTTGTGCTGCATGTAGGTCCATGGTCAAGACCCTGTCTGCACCTGCACTAGTAAGTAGGTCAGCAATAAGCTTTGATGTAATGGGGTCCCTAGCCTTGACCTTGCGGTCTTGTCTTGCATAGCCATAGTAGGGTATAACTGCTGTTATCTCCTCTGCTGAGGCCCTCTTAAAGGCGTCTATCATAATAAGCAGTTCCATTAGGTTGGTGTTTACTGGTGCACAGGTGGATTGAACTATAAAAACATCAGATCCCCTGACTGTCTCAAATATATCCATAGCAATCTCACCATCGGAAAACTTTGAAACCTTGGCACTGCCCAGGGGCACTCCTACATGCTTTGCTATCTCCTCTGCTAGCTCAGGGTTTGAATTTGCAGTAAAAATTTTCAGGCTTATTCCACGAGTCATTATTCCGTCTCCTCCGTTTTTATCTTTTGGCAATATTCATTTTAGTATTCTCTGCTCGTATCTTGACTCCTCTTTGATAAATCTAATATTATCTTCCGGGATCTATATATGCAAAGGGGCCTATTTTGTCCTTTTCCTTTATCTGTCCACCTAAAATAACAGATGCTTGGATTGTAGCCTGCTTTCCTATACTAGTATCCTTTATCCTGTTACCGGGATAGATAATGCAGGCCTCAGCTATCTTGGTCTTGCCCTCTATGTAATTATTAGGATAGATAATTGTATCTTTGCCCAGCTCAACTAGGGGACCAATATAGGTATTAGCCGGATCAACTATGGTCACACCCTCTAGCATATGACCCTCATTTATCCTTTTGCGCATAATGGCATCAGCCTCAGCTAGCTGGACCCTGTTGTTGACGCCTAGCATCTCAGAGTAATCATCCATGGCATATATACCAAGCCTTTTCCCTTGACCCTTTAGTATGGTCAAAACATCTGTAAGATAATACTCATTTTGTGCATTATCTTGGTCAAGCTTGTCTAGGGTGGATAAAAGAGCATCTGTTTTAAAGCAGAACATAGAGGCATTTACCTCAGTTACCCTTTTCTCTTCTTCGCTTGCGTCCTTGTGCTCAACTATAGCTTTAAAGCTGCCGTCAGGCTCCCGTAGCATCCTGCCATAGCCACTTGGATCTGGGACAATAGCTGATATGGCTACAGTATCAAAACCCTTTTCTAGTGTGTAGTCTAGCATTTTAGATATTGTTTGACCTGTAATTAGAGGTGTGTCACCTGCCAGAACGACTGTGTACTCCCTGGCCCTATCAAGTAATGGAGCTGCCATCATTACAGCGTGCCCTGTGCCTAGCCTCTCGGCCTGATAGGCAAATGAACACCTGTCACCTATGTGGGTCCTTACTAGGTCGCTCCCACTACCTATGACAACTATAGGTTTACTGTCTGAAATGCAATCTGCAGCGTCTAGGACATAATCTAAAATACTTCTGCCGCATACCTGGTGCAAAACTTTGGGTAGTTTTGACTTCATCCGGGTTCCTTCTCCAGCGGCCATAATTACGACTTGTACCCTTTGCTTCATCAATACGACTCCTCTTTGTCCATTAACGGACCATAGTCCGCCAGTCCCATTATACCTTATATTACTGGAAATGTTTATAGACTTAAGATAAAAAAAATCATGGGTATTTTGAGCATAAGGCACAAAAAAATAAGCTTTAAGGAGAAATGAATCTCCCTAAAGCTCATTCTTGGACTGATTTGTTGTACTCTTCGAGTACGGTTGATTGTATGAGTTCGCGCGTTTCTGATACTATGGGGTGAGCAATATCTCTATACTCACCATCTGGTGTCTTTCGGCTGGGCATAGCAATAAAGAGTCCATTTTGCCCATCGATAACTTTGATGTCATGCACGACAAACTCGTCGTCAAAGGTTACAGAGGCCACGGCCTTCATTTTTCCGTCAACATTTATCTTTCTTATGCGGACATCTGTAATCGTCACCCTAGTTCACCACCTCAAACGTATTATAATAGCGTTTACTAAAACTATATAAGTATTATTCGCCAAAATAATCCATTCTCCTTCTTAACTGCTAAAATCTTCTTAAATTTTGTTGGAAAACCATCTGGAGGGACTAATTTCTATACGCTTTTTCTCCTGATCGACAGAAACAAGCTCTACTAGAGAGAAATAATCATCCACCAGCTTGGCCTTTGGTTCACTTGTAGCAATAACCACTCCAACACCTACGATATCTATAGAAAACTCCTTTAATAGCTCCTGCATCCCCTTGGCAGTGCCACCGCCTCTCATAAAATCATCTATTATTAGGGCTCTTTTATAGCCCTCAATTGCCTTTTTTGATAGGTACATGGTTTCTAGCCTACCTGAAGTTGCTGTGGCATAGTTTATACTAACATTAGGTCCCTCAGTCACATTCCCCTTCTTTCGGGCTACCACAAGGGGACAACCTAGGAAATGGGCTGTCATAAGGGCTACTGGAATCCCCTTGGTCTCAACAGTAAGTATAAAATCAAGCTCCTTGTCCTTAAAGCTACTGGCTAAAATCTGACCTATATCCCTAATGGTTTCTGGCTTATGAATAATATCGTTCATATATAAAAAGCCACCTGGCAGCAGGCGCTGGCTTTCTGATAGTTTCTCGCATAGGTCCTCTACAAACTCCCGGCTATGATCATAAGATGGGGATACCTGATACCTAATCCCTCCTGCAGCTCCTGCTACTGTCTCTATGTCACCTAAGGAAAAGTGATTAATAGCCTTTTTAATGATGGCGATATCCTCACTGATAGTGGACTTGGCAGTATTAAACATCTGACTAAAATGAGATAGGGTAAATATTCGGTTAGGATGGCTAGACAGGATCTTGCTTATAGCAGCTACCCGATCATTTCTCTTTATCTTCTCCATAAAGCTCACTCCATTTCATTAAAGCTTATATCCAATTAAAGGTTCTTATGCATACTATATCATAAAAACAGAAAAAATCCGAACGAAATTTTAAAAATCTAAAAAATAGTTCGTCCATTCCTAATGTTGATAAGAAAACAATATCAGCCTTTAGCAGGCAAAATGGCTTTTTTTACGGGCAGATACAAGAAAAAAGGCAGGTCCCTTATTTCTTGGTCCATGCCTTTATCACTTTTTTGCCTTTTTATTATATCATAGCTTTGTTATATAAGAAATTTTATGGTAGATGAGTATCCTTCAGTCCTAAAATCTACTGGCCAGCTAGTCCCTATCGGCAAGGGCAAACATTATCTCGCCCTCGGCGGCTATCTCTCCATCAACTAATGCCTTTGCACTAGCCTTGCCTATGAGTCCCTTTACCCTGTTGACCTTTACCTCCATATCAAGGCGGTCACCTGGCACAACCTGCTTTCTAAAACGGAACCTGTCTATCCCTGCAAAGAGGGCTAGCTTTTCCCTGTATTCTTCACAGGAAAGGATAGTAACTGCACCTAGCTGGGCCAAGGCCTCTGCAATAAGGACTCCCGGCATTACAGGATAGCCAGGAAAATGGCCTTGGAAATAAGGTTCATTTGCGCTTACATTTTTAAAGCCCTTGGCAGATATCCCTGGCTCTAACTCTAGGACCCTATCAACTAGAATAAATGGGTACCTATGAGGTATTCTATTTATTATCTCATTTATATCCATACTCATTTATAAAGTTGCTCCCTTTAATATTTCTTTACCAATCCTTGATATAGTATACCCTCTAATCTAATAATTTAGGCTAGCTAGAGGCATAGGCTTAATTATGGTCAGCCCAACTTATTATGGTCAGCCCTATAGGTAAAGTCTCTAAGCATAAAGTCTAGCGGGCAGCCTGCTTTCTCTGTTCAAATACAGCTGTACGATTGTATATATCAAGGGATTCTAAGGCTCGACCTGTACCTAGTGCAACGGCTGAAATTGCATCCTCTGCAAGATAAATTGGTATCTTGGTCCTTTCAAATATGGCCTTGTCCATACCATAGAGGAGTGAGCCTCCACCGGTTAGCAAGATACCCTGCTCACATATGTCTGAGGATAGCTCAGGTGGTGTCCTCTCTAGGGCAGAGCAGACAGTCTCCACTATGGCAGAAACCGGTTCAGCTAGGGCCTCTAGCATATCCTCTGATGTTACAGTTATGGTCTTTGGCAGGCCAGATACCATATTGCGGCCGGTTACATCCATAGATACTATCTCTGGCCTAGGATAAGCACAGCCTACTTTGATCTTTAACTCCTCTGCTGTCCTCTCCCCTATGAGTATATTATGCTTTCTACGCATATATCTAATAACGTTTTCGTCAAAATCATTACCTGCTATCTTGATGGATTCAGTTAGAACAGCTCCTCCTAGGGATATAACGGCAATATCGGTTGTACCTCCGCCAACGTCTACTACCATATTACCCAAGGCCTTGGATATATCTAAACCAGATCCTATAGCAGCTGCAATAGCTTCTTCGATTATATATGTCTTTCCAGCACCTGCCTCTGCTGCGGCCTCAAGGACAGCCCTCTTTTCCACCTCAGTGACCCCACTAGGAACACATATAACAACCCTAGGTTTACCAAACCAACGTCTACCAGTGGCCTTTTTTATAAAATACTTTAGCATAGTCAGGGTAGACTCATAGTCAGATATAACACCATCTGACAAGGGCCTTATGGCAACTATATTGCCAGGAGTCCTGCCTAGCATCTTGCGAGCTTCTTCACCGACTGCCAAAATGGCGTTTGTGTTTTTGTCCTTTGAAATGACAGAAGGTTCTTTTAAAACTATACCCTTTCCCCTAACATAAACTAAAATTGTTGCTGTACCAAGATCAATACCGATGTCTCTAAATCTAAACAAGCCTGTAGCACCTACTTCCCCTTTTTCGTATATGGCTTTTAAAAAAACAAGAGGGAAACTACAAATCCCCTTTGTTTATAAGCAAACCTTTAGTATAGTTCTATCTTTATCATTATAATCCTCTTTTTAAATGGATTCTAATGTAAAATTAATAGAAAAAGACCTCTCGTACACTGCTTCAGCGAACAAGAGGCCAGTTAACCCTTTAATAAACTGTATATAAACAGACATTAACCCTCTCCTTCTGTATTTTATAAGCTTAACAAGGGACTGCTTGCTAGTCTATGGCCTTTGCCATTTTGTATTTGTTTCGAGTTGCGCGTCCGCCCCTTATGTGTCTCTCTGCTTTATTTTGTCCCAGTACTTTTTTAACCTCTTCTGAAATAGCGGGGTTTATCTTCGGAAGGCGTTCCGAGACATCCTTGTGCACTGTACTTTTGCTAACCTTGAAAACCTTAGCTGCTTCTCTTACTGTTGCCTTAGTTTCAATAATGTAATTGGCGATTTCAACAGCCCTTTCCTCAATATAATCCTTCAAAGTCCAATCCCCCCTAACAATTTCTGTCCGAGACTTACCCTTTTATTTTGGCTCGCTGACAGTATCTGCTCTTGTGGCTGTTAACAAGCTTAGAGCCCTATATATAAAATAATTATGCAGACTGAGCCTGATATAGAAGGACTAAAAAGTAAAGTCCGGAAATAAATCCGGACTTTACTTTTCTGGGCCAATAGGGACAGGCCAAGGGCCTATCCATTATTTATCTTGCTAATCCTTTATGTAATCTAAGGGGTCATGGGGTTGGTCTTCAATCAGCAGCTCAAAGTGAAGGTGGCTGGGGTCAGAGATTTCAAAGGCTGCAGTTTGGCCGACCCTGCCTATGACCTGGCCCTGCTTTACCCTTTGGCCGCTGCTTACCATATCCTTATTAGCAAGGCCTGTATAGATAGTGGTAAAGCCATTGTCGTGCTTTATGGCTATTTCTATCCCCCTTAAGGGGTCTTCATCAACCCTATCAACAAATCCATCTAGGGCTGCCTTTACCTCGCTTTCTAGGGCAGCTGCAATATCAAGGCCCAGATGGAATGACCACTGGTCTAGGGTCTGGGAGTATACTAGCTGCTCATCTCCTGTAAACTCCTTTAGTATTTCCCCCTCTACAGGCATTATCAGGACCTTCTTCTTCTGGCTCGTCTGGCCAGCTACAGCTAAGGCTTGACTATCGTCCTTAAGTCCTTTCGCCGGATCAGGCTCTGAGCCAGACTTATTATTTGTAGTCTTTAACTGGTCCTCTCCTTTTGTCTGGTCCTTACCTTTTGAATCTCCTTTGGATTCTCCCTTTTGTTCTCCCCCTTTGGATAAATCCCCTGTATCCTTATTTTTGTCCTCTGAGCCTTTTGAATCATCCCCTGACTCATCAAACATGTTTTGGCCTGTATCATCTACTATCTGACTAGGGCCTGGACTTGTAGAGCCTGCCTGCTTGCCCTTTAGCTTATCTTCGGATTGACTCCCATCTGTAAAGATAGCTGTCGCCCCAACTATGACGACACAAAGAAGAAGAACAATATAAAATCCATATCTGTTTAGAAAACCTTTTATATTTGCCTTTGACAGGCCCTCCTTGGCCCTGCTTATCAGGGACCTCTTATGGGCTTTTTTATCCATCTAAAACACCTCCCTTAGTATTTTCACCATTTAGAGGAAAATAATACTAGGGAAGGCCCTTTTCTTTGATTCTCTGTCTCTGATTACATTCTCTTTCCCTAATAGGGATTAGGTCCAAATAGGCTACTGGTAGCTGCCGATGCTAACCCCCCGATAATAGTGCTTTAATATCTGCTTGTAATCGCTACCCCTTTTAGCCATCCTATCTGCTCCCACCTGGCTCATGCCAACCCCATGGCCAAAACCCTTGGTTTTTATGGTCACTGAGTCCTTGCCAAACTCTAGGGTAAAGTCTGTGGAGTTTAGCCCATACATCATGCGAAAATCAGTGGATTTCAAGGTCACTCCAGCTAGGCTAATAGTCTTTACACGACCGCTTTCAGTATAAGACCTTATTTTTACCTGGCTAGCGAGCTTGTTTGGATCTAGCTTGGTCTTGTAGTTTTTTTCGAATATTTTAGCAAACTCCTTGTTAGAAAAACTGACACTGTCATAAAAACGGGGAGCGTCCTCTTCACCAGTGCTTTCTACCACCTGGTAATAGGGAAGGGAGTGGGAAAAAACCTCTCCTGCATCCTCAGTCTTGCCATTGCTTGTAGAATAGTAAAAAACCTCAATGGGCTCTCCCTGGTAGGTCATAACCTCGCCCCTGGTACTATAGACCGCCTCCTGGACCCTGCTTAAGTATTTTTCATAGTCACTAGCCCAGTTCTTTTCCATGGTCTCTTTAGATACCCACTCCTGGCAGTGGGCATAAGAGGAGCATATGTCAGCCCCCTGGGCCTTGTCACAGCCCCTGCCTCCAAAGGACTTCATTTGGGATATGGTCCGGGTCCTGGCTGCTACGGCTTGGGCTTTCAAGGCCTCTAGCTCATAGGATGCTGGCATTTCTCCTGCAATTACGCCTACAAGATAGTCCTCTAGGGCCATAGTTACAAGCTGGCCCTTTCTGTGGTCATACATCTTGATTTCTAGGTCTTGGTTGATTGGCTTTATAATAATTTCATTAGGATCTTGCTTTTCAAAGGGCTCTGGCCCTTTGCCCGAATTGAGCTTTACTAGAATCGTCAGGATCAAGATAAATACTACAAGGACAACAAGTCTTGTGTTAGTTAGACCTTTCATAGAGGGCACCTCAATTCATCAGGATATACCCTTCATATTATGAGTAAAAATGCGCTTTTAGAACTAACACGACAGCCTTTTTATATTGGCACCTAGGGCCTTGAGCTTGCTTTCCATGGCCTCATAGCCCCTATCTATATGGTAGATATCTGAAACCCTGGTTTGTCCATAGGCACATAGGCCTGCTAGTACAAGGGCTGCCCCTGCCCTAAGATCAGTAGCCTTGACATCAGTACCCATTAGGTAATCGACACCCTCTATAACAGCGGACCTACCCTCGATTTTTATATTAGCTCCTAGCCTTTTTAGCTCACTTACATGCATAAAACGGTTTTCGAAAACCGTTTCAGTGATAATACTAGTACCTGGCAAAACACACATCAGGGCCATCATTTGGGCCTGCATATCGGTGGGAAAGCCTGGATAGGGAAGGGTTTTAAGGTCTATTGACCTAAGAGGCTCCTCTACCCTTATCCTCATGCCACCCTCTTGCTCATATATCCTTATGCCTACCTCCTTGAGCTTGGCCTCTACTGGCCTTAGGTGGTCAGCTATTACATTTTTAAGTAGGATATTGCCACCGGTGATGGCAGCTGCCACCATAAAGGTCCCAGCCTCTATCCGGTCAGGTATTATGGTATGGGCGACCCCCTTTAGAGAGTCAACTCCCTTTATCTTTATAGTATCAGTACCTGCTCCCCTGACATAGCCTCCCATGGAGTTTATAAAATTGGATAAGTCTATAATTTCAGGTTCTTCTGCAGCATTCTCTATTATGGTTTGCCCCTCTGCCAGGGCTGCTGCCATTATGATATTTTCTGTAGCACCTACACTAGGAAAGTCTAAGTATACACTACTACCCCTTAGTTTTTTGTCTGACCTGGCCTCTATAAAGCCATGACCCAAGCTAATATCAGCCCCTAGGGCAGCAAAGCCCTTTAGGTGTAGGTCAATTGGCCTTGTCCCTATAGCACAGCCTCCAGGCAAGGAGATCTTTACCCTCCCATATCTAGAAAGCAGGGGGCCCATAACCAGAAATGATGCCCTCATTCGTCTGACCAATTCATAGGGAGCAGGCATATTTTTTATTCCCTTGTTGTCTATTATAAAGCGTTTACCCTCGGGGCTTATCTTTGATCCAAAATGCCTTAAGAGCTCACACATGACCTCTACGTCCTCTAGCCTTGGGATATCATCTAAAATACATGTGCCATCAGTAAGTAGGGACGCTGCCATTATGGGTAAAACAGAGTTTTTAGCACCACTTATTGTAACCTCCCCCGTCAGGGGGCCATTATTTGATACCAGAAAGCTGGGCATTTTTACTCCACCTCCATCTACATATTTTACGTAAAGGCTAGTAAGTATGTACCTAGTAGGAAGTAAAAATGACAGGCGTACCCAGCCAGAGGTAGGTGGCATCCTCATATTCGTTATATCTTAGACCAACATTTATATTTATTTTTTCCTCTCCTATAAAGAGGCTATTTTCAATCAGGCTGCTATAGCCAGTCCTACTGACAAGCTGGCCCTCCTCAATACCTTCTATGATCCTGCCTCCAAGGGCTTTAAAAATCTGCTCACCCTTACTTATCATAGACCTCGTGTCTAGCTTTTGCCCTATCCTACCCCTATAGAGGCTAGCAAGTCTTAGGTCACTTGTGTAGTTTTTTAGAAAATCCGAAAGCTCTTGCCTGACCTTTGCCTCCTTGCTAGCTGACATAGATTCAGCGGCAGCACTGACTAGGACATAGGTTTCATAGCCAGCAGACCCATCTGGATTATAGCCGTTATTTAAGGCTAGGGTGTATAGGACCTCCTCCTTTAGGACCTGGCCCTTTATCTGTCTTACGCCTGCTGATAGGTCATGGCCTGTCCTTTCAACAGGACCAGCTATGGGCGCAAATTCATCTGCAATTTTATAAAAAAGCCCTTCTAGCTGGTCTATAGTCATATGGTCCTCATTGACCCTGGCCATACCTGCTAGCTCTAGCCCTATAAGCTGACCATCTATCTTGTCAAAGAGGCTGGCTACCTGGCTACTAGTATATTCCGCCTGCCAGGTCATGTAGGGGCTCAGGCCATGGGACAAAACTAGTACAAGAAACATTAATAACAAAAAATAAATCCTTTTCACTGGCTTTTCTCCTCATAGTAAAGATAAATAACTTTATTCAAATTATTGCCTAAGGATTTTCTTTGTATACTTTAAATTTTCCATGATTTTTATGTTAGATATCTAGTTTTTGTGTTTATATATTATTGTATAAATATGTACACTCCACCCCTCATATTTTTTACACGAAAAAAGCGAGTCTATAATAGCTCGCCTTTTTTGTTTTGCATATCTTTAATTACTTCTTTATTTATTTGCACATATAACTAAAAATTCAGCTGGCTTGGGTGTTTTTCAAAAAAGTCTACCCTAGGCTCTAAGAATTTTAGCTTGTAGCTATGGGGATCATCCATAAAGTCATAGACAGTGTCAAAAATCCTATCCCAGCTCCAAAAGCTCTCGTCAAGCCCTAGGTAGTCGAGGATTTTTTGGGTTCCAAGGGGTGCTATCGGGTGCATCAAGACTGCCCCAACCCTAACCATATGGAAGGTATCCGCCAATAGCTGGGCCCTAGCCTCAGCATCGTCACTAGCCTCTATGACCCTAATATTGTTGGAATAGTGCTTATTTATGGACCTTATATAGGTATCCATCAGGTTCATTACCTGATGAAACTCATATTTGTACATGAGCCTTTCATACTCTAGTATAGTCTCCTTGGCATTGTCTAATATATCCTTAGAGATCTCCCTTACCGGGATAATACCATCATTGTATTTTTGCACTGTATAAAAGCAGGATCTAATAGCCCTGTTAAATACATTAGTTAGGAGGTTGCCCTCCTTTAAGGCTGGGTCACCACCTTTTTCAGGGGCTGTTGGGTCTAAGGGCTTTGGCTTGAAGGAAACACTCCTTATGCCCAGGCCTAGGCCTAGAAAGTGTGCCCTTAGCTGTTCTGGCGTATAGTATGACAAGAGCTCATCTGCCATTGGAGGCTTTACCTTGCCAGAGCTACTAGCCTTTTTATCAAGGAATAAAACATGGTTGTTTGCTATTATTTGAGGTAGCTGCAAGTCCCCCTCATCAGGGTCAGCAGTAGGTTGTCCACCCTGGGTCCCCATAAACATGGCCATCTCAGCAGGCCCATAAAAATAGATATTGTCCTGGCCAATAAACTGGAAGACTCCTGCCTCCTTGGAGCACCACCACTTGGTCCAGTCCTTGTCCTGGCCCTGGTAGCCCTCCTCTAGGTAGGTCTTTGTAAAGGAGATAGGTGCCCATAGAGATTCTGGCCAAACCCAGACAGTTAGGTCCTTTAGGCCTTCTAGCTCAGGGGCAGGGACTCCCCACTCTATATTGCCTGTTAGGCGGAAGGGTACTAGGGTCTTGCCTGTACGGTACCTGACCTCATGGTCAGCAAGTATCCTACAGGCCTCCTCCCTGTCCTTTAGGCTCTTAAAGACCAACTGGACTGATGACTTTTTCTTGCCATCGTCCTTAAACTCATAGTCTGGTAGCCTGTCCTTTAAGCTATCTATAATATCTAGATAGTCCTTCATGACATATATAATTGGAGGCTCTAAGAACTCCTCGATACTTTTTATCATAAACCTCCTGGTATCGGGATTGTCCTTTAGCCCATCTACCCACTGGGTCAAGAGGTCGTGAAAGTCCTCAAGCTTGAAATACCAGTTGTCAACGTCCCTCATCTCAGGCTTTTTACCCGATAGGGTAGACCTTGGGTTTATAAGGTCCTCTGGCATGTACTGGTGGCCTAAAGAACACTCGTCAGCATAGCCCTTGTCTGAGGAGCAACCATCGATTGGACATTGGCCAACCACCTGGCGGCCATTTAAAAGTACATCCATCTCAGGATCATAAAATTGGGATGATGTTAGCTTTACTAGGTGCCCATTTTCATAAAGCTTGTTTATAATATCAAAAGTAAGATCCCTGTGAATCTCCGCTGCCCGCCCAAAGGCTGATGCTGCAAATAGGTTTATATCTATCATATATGCCTTGAGGCTTTCCTTTTGTAGGTCATGGTTTAGCTTTACAAAATCCTCTAGGCTACCGGAAAAAGACCCATCCTCTATGATACGGTTGTAGTTTTCCACTATGGGGGACCCATAACAGTCTGTACCTGATACGAAAATAACATTTTCCTTTCCTATACGGTCTCTTAAAAACCGAGCAAAGGTATCAGCATGGATAAAGACTCCCCCTATATGTCCAAAGTGCAGGGCCTTGTTACCATAGGGCATACCTGCTGTAACAACAGCTCTTTTGGGGAAAACTGGCCTCTTGGTCCCTTGTCCATCACTTAAGGGATTGTTTTTAAGCTTTTTATCATTCACATTCACGGTCCTGATTGATACCATCCTTTCTTAAAAGTATTATTACCATAAGTATTAGAAAGTTCCCCTAAGAAAGAAGAACTATCAATTTTTTACCACATTATTATTATACAATAGTTTACCACATCCACCTAACTGTGTACATTGTTAAATCATTTATCTGCCAAGACCAAGGGACAATATACCAACATAAGGAATAAACATTCTATAGCAATGGCCCTTTTATAATACTTTATCTATTCTTTATCTATTCTTTATACTTTAATCTATGGTCATAATAAGTGAAAGACAGGTCAATTCTAATTTACTTTTTATTGTTACATATGTTATCTTTAGTAGAGAGACAATAAGGAAAACAATAATATAAAGGGAAATGAGGGTATTTAATAGTATGAATAAAAAGATATTAAAAATCAAAGACAAAAGCTATAGCTACCATGACATTACTGACCTTAGTGACCTAGGGATCAAGGACACGTCAAGACTACCCTATTCTCTAAAAATCCTGCTAGAAGGAGCCCTTAGAAACTATGACAGTCGCCTAGTTACAGACAAACACATTAAAGCAATAGGCTCCTGGGGCAAAGACAAGGGCAAAAATAGCAGAGAGGAAATCCCCTTTATCCCAGCTAGGATTGTACTACAGGACTTTACAGGCGTTCCCCTAGTAGTTGACCTGGCCACCATGAGGGATAAAATGCAGGCCATGGGAGCAGATCCGACAAAAATTAACTCCAAGATACCTGTAGACCTTGTGATAGACCATTCAGTTATTGTTGACTATTATGGGTCTGATACAGCCCTGAGCAAAAATGTCCAAAAGGAGTTTGAAAGGAACAAGGAAAGGTATGAGCTACTCAAATGGGCACAAAAGGCCTTTTCAAACTTTCGCGTTTTCCCTCCCTCTCTAGGAATAGTCCACCAGATTAACCTTGAATACCTAGCAAGTGTAGCTACAGTTAGGTCAGTTGATGGTCAGGACCTAATTTTCCCCGATAGCCTGGTAGGTACAGACTCCCATACTCCCATGATAAATGGAATTGGGGTCCTTGGCTGGGGTGTTGGGGGTATTGAGGCCGAGGCTAGTATGCTAGGCCAGCCCATGTATTTCCTTATGCCTGAAATAGTGGGCTTTAAGCTAGCCGGTAGCCTGCCAAAGGAAGCTACTGCCACAGACCTTGTCCTTACAATAACAAATATCCTAAGAAAGCAAGGGGTGGTCGGCAAATTTGTTGAGTTTTATGGAGATGGTCTAGACAGCATAAGCGTTGAGGATAGGGCTACTGTGTCTAATATGTGCCCAGAATACGGGGCAACCTCTGCCTATTTCCCCGTCGATGACAAGACCCTTGATTATCTAAAGAGAACAGGTCGAAGCGAGGACCAAATAGCCCTAGTTAAAGAATACTTCAAGGCCCAGGGTATCTTTAGGACTAAAGATACACCAGAGCCCAGCTTTACTAGCTACCTAGAACTAGACCTATCTAGTGTAAAACCATCTCTAGCAGGTCCAAAAAGGCCCCAGGACCTTATAAGCTTGGAGGATATGAAAGAATCTTATAAAAGGACAATAACAAGTCCCATCGCAGATGGTGGCTATGGTCTCAGTCAAGAGCAGGCTCAAAGGCTTGTTCATATTGACTATAAGGATGGTGGTAGGGACCAGCTTAAAACAGGGGCTGTTGTTATAGCAGCTATCACCAGCTGTACAAATACATCCAACCCCTATGTAATGATTGGAGCTGGCCTACTGGCTAAAAAAGCAGTCGAGCTAGGTCTTAAAAAACCTTCATATGTAAAGTCTAGCTTTGCACCCGGTTCTCTAGTTGTTACCGACTACCTTGATAAGGCAGGTCTTTTACCCTACCTAGCCCAGCTAGGCTTTAATGTAGTTGGCTATGGCTGTACCACCTGTATTGGTAACAGTGGCCCACTAGACCCTGAGATCAGCCAGGCTATTGTAGAAAATGATATGACTGTTGCTGCTGTCTTAAGTGGTAACCGTAACTTTGAGGGCAGGATACACCAGCTTACCAAGATGAACTACCTGGCCTCCCCACCCTTGGTCGTAGCCTATGGCTTGGCTGGAACGGTAAATATAGACCTTTATAAGGAGCCAATCGGCAAAGGTAAAGATGGTAGGCCTGTCTACCTAAAGGACATCTGGCCTGACCGGGACGAAATAATGGAAATGATAGAAAAGTATATAGACCCATCCATGTATAAAAAAACCTACAAGGACATATTAACTGCCAATGACCTTTGGAATGAGCTTAAGGTAGATGAGGACAAGGTTTTCAAATGGAATCAGGGGTCAACCTATGTCAAGATGCCAACCTTTTTTGATGGCATGGGCCTTGAGACAGGCAAGCTCCAGGATATAAATGGGGCAAATATACTAGCCCTTTTAGGAGATACAGTTACCACAGACCATATCTCCCCTGCTGGCTCCATTCCAGAGAGCTCAGATGCAGGTAGCTACCTAAAGTCCCAGAATATAAAGGTAGACCACTATAACTCCTATGGGTCTCGTAGGGGAACGCATGAGGTTATGATGAGGGGAACCTTTGCAAATATTAGGATTAGAAATAGGATGGTCCCAGGTGTAGAAGGTGGCTTTACCAGGCATATACCCAGCGGCCAGGTCATGACCATCTACAAGGCCAGCATGAAATATAGGGAAAGCAAGACCCCCCTAGTTGTTGTGGCTGGCAAGGAATACGGAACAGGCAGCTCCAGGGACTGGGCAGCTAAAGGCACCTACCTATTGGGCGTAAAGGCTGTAATAGCAAAGTCTTATGAAAGGATCCACCGTAGCAACCTAGTTGGAATGGGCGTACTCCCCCTGCAGTTTTTAGAGGGACAGGATGCTGAAAGCATAGGCCTAACAGGCTATGAGACCCTCTCTATTAAGGGTATAGCAGAGGGCCTCTACCCGGACAAGGTCCTAAAGGTTATTGCAAGAGGACCAGAGGGCAGAACTATATCTTTTGAGGCTATAGCCCGCCTAGACAATGATGTTGAGCTAGACTACTACCAGCACGGTGGTATCCTGCAAATGATCCTTAGGGACTTTTTAAAGCAGGAGTAAAAATAGTTTGTAGGCCAAATAACTTGTAGATAAATAGTAACTTTATCAGTGCTAGTCATTGGAATAGGTCAGTATAAAATCCCTGACCCTATCAGATGACAGGCGACTACCACCCCTGCCCCTTACATCCTCTATCATGATGGCAGTAATGTAAGGGGTTTTCTCATCCTTATCAATGGCTACAAACCAGCCTAGCTCCCTTAGCCCGCCTCCTGCTGGATCTGGCACCTGGGCTGTACCTGTTTTACCTGCTATTGTCTTGCCTGCTATATATACATTATGGCCAGTGCCGTTTTTATCCTCTACAACCCTTAGCATTAGGTCAAAGACCTGGTCTGCCACTGCCTGGCCTATAATAGGTGTAGGCTCATTTTCAAGTTCATCCATAATAAGCTTTGGCTCTACTACTGAGCCGCCATTTACAAAGGCCGAGTAGGCCTTGGGCAGGTTTAAAATGTTTACTAGTACCTGACCTTGGCCAAAGCCTGTATCTGCAAGTAATATCTCATTTGTAATCTTGTCACCACTAGCTAGCTGCGACTTTGTAACCCCATACCTTAGCTTTAAGGGCTCTCCTATACCAAAGTCCTTGGCCCTATCAATAAAGGTCTGACTACCTATCTTTAGAGCAAGCTGGCCAAAGTATATATTATCCGAGTAAACCATGGCCTTTTCTAGGTCTATTGGCAGGCCTGGATCACTTACCCTCTTGATATGGTAATTACCCCAGGATTCATCTTTCTGCCAGCTTAATCCATCAATATCCAGGCTAAAGCTAGGATCTATTAGTCCTTCATCTAGGGCTATGGCTGCTGTAATAGGCTTTAGGGTAGAGCCCGGCGAATAGACATTTACAAACCTATTTTGTAGTGGCTTTCCCTCGTCCTCCTCTAGGTCCTTTAGGTCAGCCTGGCTAATACCTAGGATAAATTTATTAGGGTCATAGGAGGGGGCATTTACCAAGGCTAGGACCTGGCCAGTCTTATAGTCCATAACAGTAGCTGTACCCTGTTCTGCCTTCATCCCATCATATAGGATAGCTTGTAGATCAATATCTATAGTCAGTTGCAGGTCCTGGCCATTTACAGGCTCCTCTATAAGAAGCTCCTCCTTGTCCTCCCCATCCTTGTCAACAATAACAATCCTCCTGCCTGGCCTACCCCTTAGTTGCTGGTCAAAGATCTTTTCAAGTCCAGTCCTACCCACCCTAGTGCTAGAGTTAAAACCTAGGTCTTTAAGCTCTTCTAGCTCTTCTTCATTTGGAAAGGATAAGTAGCCTACAAGGTGGGCTATGGCCTCCTTGTATGGATAGACCCTTTCATCGATTATCTTGTAGGTGGCACCCTTGTTCTTGGCATGTATGGCCTCTATCAAGCCTATCCTATCCCTTGATATCTTTATAAGGTCAACAAAGGTATCATCCCTGACCCAGGATAGGGCTAGCCTATCTTCTATATATTTTTCACTTATGCTAAAGGTCTCAGATAAGTCCCTGATAATTTCCTCTCTCATCTCGCCTAGCCGGCCGGGCACAATCCCCACCTGGACCACTGTTGCGTTTTCTGCCAGCTTTTTGCCCTTGCGGTCGAGTATTTCCCCTCTAAGGGGCATTGATGTAAAGGAGGCCTCGACCCTGTCCCCTTGGGCATGGTTTTCATAAATCATAGAGTAATCCCACTCTAGCCCCCAGGTCTCTTTATCCTCTACCATATCCTTGCTAAGGGTGACGGTCAGGTCAAAGGACTTATCTACTAAGTCAGATTCAAGGCTCACAGTGATAGGCAAGCTGATAGAATCCTCCTTTTTGCTCCTTTTAAGGATTTCCTCTTCATCTGCTAAATAGTCTATCTTTATTGAATCAAGGCCTAAGCTGTCATAAAAGTCCCTGTGGGCAGTGTCAAAGTCTGATCGGCTTATCCTGGCCTTGTCCCTGCTTGAGATGTAACTATACATTTGTGCATAATCTCCTTTTTCCCAGGAGTCAGCATAGAGTTTGAACAGGTCAAGCGGGTTTTCTTCTTTTGAGCATCCAGTAACTAGGATTGGCAAAAGCAGCAAGGCCATTAGTAAAAGAAGTAGCTTTTTCATTCTTACCCCTCCCGAATAATCTACTGTGGACCCTAGTTAACCCGTCCACAGATTTACTTGTTCTTTAATAAAGAATAAAAAAATATAGCTATAAATATATACTTTTATTACTGCTCTTATTATAAAGTATACCATCTTAGCTATATTTTAAGACATCCTATGGGTAAGATTTACAAATATAATTAAAGCCTTATCAGCTGTCTCCTAAAGCGACCTATCTCCTTTATTGTAATAAATAAAAGTAGGGTAAGTCCTATTAATAGGATATCTACAAAGACAGTCATGGTCACAAACCAGTTGCTGATAATCATATAGGTTAGCCAGCCTATCCCAAGCAAGAGTAGAACAAGGAAAAATCTATAGGCTACTGCTGTTTTTAGTAATACCTTGTTAGTAAGGGCCAAGTATTGGTCAAAGCTATACTCCCTGCCCTTTTTCTTTTTTCTAGCCTGAACCCTTTCAAAAGACAGATATATATCACTCTTACATAAATAAAGCATGCTAATTATACTTATCAGCATTGAGATAATACTAATAAATATGCCCATATTAAAGGTCAAGTCGGCTAAACGCCTGGCATCCAAGCTTGCCTTTGTATCATTTGTATAGTCTAAACCCCCTAGATAAAGAGTGTCTTGGCCAAAAAACTCTATTTGCTGAATGTCCTTTGGATTTACTATCCCATCATAGATGGTTTTGTATGATACCTGGTCAAATATATTAACCGATGTACTAGAGTCCCTAGTTTCAACCCTTGACCCATCATTTAGGATAATGGCAGTTACAAAGGACCCCTCTCGCTCAGTTCTCTCTTCATCCCAAAAGCTATAGCCTCCCTCAGCCCTAGCTCCTATTGTAAGGGATATTGGTGTGATTGTTATCCTATCAATCCATACTGTGTTATGTTTGCCTGATATCTTTTTTCCTGGCTCATAATTAACTAGATTGGGTGTGTAGCTTAGCATTGAGTAGAAAACAAAGTCAAGCTTGGCCTCTAGCCTTTTATC
>DGFG01000042.1:1169-8102 GCA_002391555.1 Firmicutes bacterium UBA3906 | reverse complement strand
TAGGGCTAGCAGGCCTATTAAATATTGAAGTCCTTAGCCTGTCAAGACTGTCCCACAAGGTCTTTAATGAGGCGGGCGGCCTTACCCGGACCCATATCAATGAGCAGGGTAGGCATATGGTCCTTAGAAAGATCTTAGATGACATAAAGGATCAGCTTACCATATACCAAACTGTATCAAATCAAAAGGGCTTTATAGAAAAAATAAGTGACCTATTAAGCGACCTTAAAAAGCATGATATTAGGCCTGACCAGCTACTTGAAGTAGCAGAGGCAAAAGAGGATGCAGGCCTATTGCCTATGAAGCTAAAGGATATTGCAAGGATTTACTCTGCCTTTAATGATTACCTAGAGGGTAGGTATCTTGACTCAGAGGATGCAGTAAACCTGCTTATAGAAAGGATGGACAAGGCTCTCTTTTTGCGTGGTGCGAGGGTATGGATGGATGGCTTTGACTACTTTGCCCCCCAGACCATAAGGGTTATTGAAAAGCTCACAAGCCTAGCAGACCAGGTCAGCATTACCTTTACTATAGGGTCCTTAGAGGACCAGGCTAGTGACCAGGATATATTTGCCACCCATGCCCTGTCCTTGGCTAGGATTAGGAGGATGGCCAGGGAAAATGCCTTTAAGGAGCATTTCGACCACCTAAGTCACAGGGGCCAATCGGCTACAGATCATATGGAGGGATTGGCTACAAGCAAGGCTGCAGAGCTTAGCTTTTTAGAGCGTGAGCTATACCAGTATCCCTACAGCCAATACAGGCAAGAGCCTAAAAACCTTGAGCTTTTTGCTGCAAGCAACCTCCTATCTGAGGTAGAGGCCCTAGCCATAAAGATAATAGCTGCAGTCCGCGAAAGGGGCTGGCGCTTTAATGAAATGGCAGTTGTAGTTGGTGATTTAGCTAGCTATGGCTCAATTATTAAAAGGGTCTTTGTCGAGTATGGCATCCCATACTTTTTAGACGAAAAAAGAGAGGTTATAAATAACCCCATAGTTGACTGCCTCTTAGTTAGCCTTGGCATTATTGAGCGGGGCTATAGGTACGAAGATGTATTTAAATACTTAAAAACTGGCTTTTCAGGCCTTACAACCGATGAGATAGAGCTACTTGAAAACTACTGCCTTGAGTTTGGCATCAGGGGCAAGGGCTGGCAGGACCCCTTTGACAAGGGGGAGGATAGCTATCCCCTAGATGACCTAAACGCCTTTAGGGAGGCCTTTATCGGTCCTTTTAAAAGGCTAGCTAAAAACCTAAAGGAAAAAAAGACAGTAGAGGGTATGGTAAAGGCCCTATACCAGTTTCTAGAGGATATTAAGCTAAAGGAAAAACTAGAGGCCTGGATAGAGGACCTTAGAAGGGCTGGAATGCTAGACCAGGTAGATGAAAATGCACAGATCTGGAATATTGTTTTGGAGGTCCTAGACCAGCTAGTTGAGATCTTGGGTAGCCATAGGGTCAGCATAGCTAGCTTTAGCCGGATACTAGAGGCAGGCTTTTCTTCATTAAAGCTTGGCATTATTCCAACTACCTTAGACCAGGTCCTAGTTGGTGACATAAAAAGATCAAAGGTAAAGGACATAAAGGGCTTGTTCGTAATAGGCTGTAACGATGGTGTCTTACCCTCCATCCAGCAGGGGGGAGGCCTCATAGATGATGAAGAAGTCGAAATCCTCAAAGCCAGCGGGATTGAGCTAGCTAGCAGTAGCTTGCTTATGGCCTCTAATGAAAAGTTTAGTATCTACACGGCCTTTTCAAAGCCAAGTGACTACCTCTATATCAGCTACTCCCTAGCCAATATAGAGGGCAGTGCCCTAAGGCCATCTATTCTAGTTGATAGGATGAGAAAACTATTCAAAGGCTTAGAGGTCAAAAGCGATATAATAAGGGACGAGGCCAGTGAGCTAAAGCTAGTATCACTACCCAATAGCAGCTATAAATACATGGTTGAAAGGATGCGGACTCTAGCAGATGGTGGCCAGGCCCATGACCTATGGCAGGACGTATACAAATGGTATTTCCACAATAGGGACTGGGATTCAAGACGCAAGCTAATGCTAGATGGCCTCTTTCACCACAACCAAGAAGAGCCCGTGGGTCAAAGGTTTTCTGAAAGGCTCTACCAAAGACCTATAAAAGCCTCTATTACCAGGCTAGAAAAATATGTGTCCTGCCCCTTTGCCCACTTTGTTAGGTATGGCCTAAGGCCTAGGGACCGGAGGACCTTTTCCATTGAAGCCTTTGATATGGGCCTAGTTTTTCACCAGTCTATAGAGGAATTTATAAACAAATTAAACAAAGAGGGACTGTGCTGGAGGGACCTAGAGGATGACCAGTGTCATGCCATATTAGAGGATGTTATGGATGATATCTTGCCCACCTATAATAATGGGGTCCTGCTTAGCACAAACCGCTATAAGTACCTGTCAAACCGATTAAAACGAGTTAGCCATAGGGCTATATGGCTATTGACTGACCATATCCGCAGGTCTAGCTTTGAGCCCATAGGCCAGGAGATTTCCTTTGGCGAAAATGCTAGCTTTCCCCCAATTGAGATAGAGCTGGAAAATGGGGAGAAATTGCTACTAGAAGGCCAGATAGACAGGGCTGATATCTATGAAGAGGACCAGGATATCTATATAAATGTAATAGATTACAAGTCAGGCTCCAATGCCTTTGACCTGTCCGAGGCCTATTTCGGCTTAAAGCTACAGCTGCTTGTTTATCTAGAGGCCCTACTAAATGAATACCAAAAGAAAATAAAGGGCCAGGCTAGGCCAGGTGGGATATTCTATTTCAAGATAGATGACCCCCTTATAAATACTAGGGAAAAGGCAGTAGAACTGGTGGAAAAGGAAATCAAAAAGACTCTGAGGCTAAAGGGCCTGGTTCTTAATGATGTAAATATCATAAGGAAGATGGACAAGGATATCCAGGGAGCATCGGAGGTCTTGCCCCTTGGCCTTAAAAAGGACGGGTCTGTAACTGCCTCCTCCTCTGTTCTTGATGAGCAAGAGTTTATGGGCCTTTTATCCCATGTAAAAGGTCTGATTGGTCAGATAGGGACCGAGATAATAAAGGGTCAGATAAAAATCGAGCCTATAAAAAAGGGAAACAGGTCTGCCTGCACCTATTGTGAATACTCAGGTATTTGCCAGTTTGACGCAAGCCTGGATGAAAACAAGTATAGAAATATTCCTACTGTTAAAAAGGAGGATATATTAGAAAAGCTTATGCCAGGGAAAGGGGAGCAAGACAATGCCTAAATGGACTAAAGAGCAACAGGAAGCAATCGACTCTAGGGGCTCTAATCTACTGGTAGCTGCAGCAGCCGGCTCAGGTAAAACCGCTGTCTTGGTAGAGCGGATACTACAGCTAATCATAAGGGACAAGGTTAGCATAGACAAGCTCCTGGTGGTAACCTTTACAAATGCAGCAGCCGGCGAGATGAGGGAGAGGATAGGTAATGCCTTGGCACAGGCCTTAGAAGAGGGTCAAGGTGACCCTAGCCATCTAAGGCAGCAGATGAACCTATTACCCTCTGCCTCTATTAGCACCCTTCATTCCTTTTGTATCCGTGTAATCCGTAGGTATTTTTATGTGATCGACCTAGACCCAGGCTTTCGCATAGGGGATGAAACAGAGATTAGCCTTATAAAGCTTGAGCTATTAGAAGAGCTCTTTGAGGAGGAATACGAAAAGGCTGACCCCACCTTTTTTGGCCTTATAGAGAGGTTTTCTGGTAACAAGGGCGATGATGACCTAAGAAATCTAGTCCTATCCATATACGGCTTTATCCAAAGCAAGCCAGAGCCCCTCAAATGGTTAAAGGACAGGGTGGAGGACTTTTCCCTGCCGCCTGACCAGATGGAGTCAAGCCCCTGGTGCCTGGCCTTGAGGGACCAACTTAGCTTAGAGATAAAGGGTATCTTAGATAGCTTGAGGGATAGTCTAAGGATTTGCCAGCTAGCTAATGGACCAGAGGGCTATCAGGAAGCTATTTTAAGTGACATAGACCAGCTAGACAAAATCCTAGACCTACTTAAAAACCAAGGCCTAGGGGCCACAATCCAGGCCTATAGGAAAATAAGCTTTAAAAGGCTAGGCAGGTGTAGCAAGGAAACGGATGAGGACCTAAAGAAAGAGGCCAAGGATATAAGGGATAGGGCAAAAAAGGCTATTGGCAAGCTAGGCGATGAGGTCCTAGCCTATGATATGGAGTCCTACGCAGCCGAGCTAAACGAACTTTACCCCTTCATGGCCTATCTATATAGGCTAGTAGACCAGTTTGATAGTATCTTTAAAGACCAAAAAAGGGAAAAGGGTATACTAGACTTTAATGATCTTGAGCATTATGCCTTAAGGATTCTGGCAAATGACCAGGTTGCCAGTGAACTAAGGCAGGCCTATAGCCATATCTTTATAGATGAGTACCAGGACAGTAACATTGTCCAAGAGACTATAATTAGTAGGATTAGCCGAGATGACAACCTTTTCATGGTAGGGGATGTAAAGCAAAGCATTTACAGGTTTAGGCTGGCTGATCCGACCATATTCCTGTCTAGGTACCAGACCTTTAAGCCTGGTGACAAGCTAAATAAGCGGGTAGACCTAAATAAAAACTTTAGGAGCCGGCCCCATATATTAGACGGGGTAAACTATATATTTGAAAATATTATGTCAACTGACTTTGGTGAGATGGATTATGATGAGGATGCTGCCCTTTATGTAGGCGGTAGCTTTGAGCCCATAGAGGATACAAGCATTGAACTTAACCTACTAGAAAACCAACTAAATGAAGACTCAAGCCAAGGTCTTGACCTTGATCCTACAATAGAGGATATGTCCAATATTGAGGCAGAGGCCCTTTTTACTGCCAATAGGATAAAGGACCTCTTAGAGGAGCAAATCTATGATAGGTCCATAGGAGACAAGGGAGCCTTTAGAAAGGTTGAATATCGGGATATAGTGATACTAATGAGAAGTACAGTATCTAGGGCTCCTGTATTTCAAGAGGTCCTAACTCAAAACAGCATACCAGTCTTTGCTGATGTAAACACAGGCTACTTTGATGCCCTAGAGATAAAAACAATAGTAAATCTCTTAAAGCTAATTGATAACAAGCGCCAGGACATACCCCTTTTATCTGTCCTTCGGTCTCCTATTGCAGGCTTTGATGTAAAGGACCTAATAGAGATCCGTACCGAAACCAGGGAAAAAACCTTTTATGAGGCGATCCTAGCCTATATAGAAGCCAATGACAATGGCCTTGCCAAACAGCTCAGAGCCTTTTTAGACCGGATAGATGAGTGGCAAGAATGTGCTAGATATATGCCTATGGAGGACTTTTTGTGGAAGCTTTACTTAGATTCAGGCTACTACTATTATGTAGGAGCTATGCCAGGGGGCCTACAAAGACAGGCCAACCTCAGGCTCCTCCTAGACAGGGCAGGCCAGTTCCAGCAGACCTCCATAAAGGGGCTTTTCCGCTTTATCCATTTTATTGACAAGCTAAGGGCTTCTAGTGGGGATATGACAGTGGCCAAGGCCCTAGGCGAAAATGAAAATGTAGTAAGGATCATGAGCATCCACAAGAGCAAGGGACTAGAATACCCAATTTGCATAGTAGCAGGACTTGGCCAAAGGTTTAATATGAGGGGGTCAAATGCTGCCTTTTTGATACATAAGGACCTAGGCCTTGGGCCAAAGTACACCAACCCTGAAACTAGGCAGACCTTTGACACAATAGCAAAGTCAGCCATAAAACAGGCCAGCCGACTAGAGGGCCTAGCTGAGGAGATGAGGATCCTTTATGTAGCTATGACAAGGCCCAAGGATAGGCTAATACTAATAGGGTCAGTGTCTAGCTTAGAGAGTGCAGTAGCAAAATGGGCTAGCAGGATAAGCCCCTATAGCCTATCTAGGGGAAGCTGTTTTCTTGACTGGATTTGCCCTGTGCTTATGAGACACAAGGATGGAAAGGGCCTAGCTGACCTTGTGGCAGGCTCTGGCCTACTTGAGGATGAGACTTTAAAGGGGGCAGATGGGCCATCTAGCTTTAAAATAAATATCTACAACCGGACCCATTTGTCTGCCAAGGCAAGGGACCTAGCCAGGCAAAGGGATGAGCTAAGTGACCTTTTATTTAATCCTAGTATTGAGGAGGGCCCTTACAGCAAGCTAATTGAGGACCGTTTTTCCTATAGCTACCCCTATATGCCTGCCTCAAGTCTGCCTTCCAAGCTAACAGTAACTGAGATAAAAAAGATAAACACCCATGCTAGCCTTTACAACCTGCCTAGCCTAGTAAACAAGCCTTCCTTTATAGAGAGTAAAAAGCAGTTTACAGCCGCTGAGCTAGGTTCTATTGTCCACTTTGTTATGCAACATTTGGACCTAAGCCGGGTTGCTAGCGAGGAAGAAATCAGGCAGCAGCTAGAGGAAATGACAGCCCTTGAGCTAATAACTCCTGAGCAAGCAAGGGCCACAGACATAAAAATCATCACATACTTTTATAAAAGCCAGACTGGTAAACGTATGCTAGCAGCTAACCGAATTTGGCGGGAGCTCCCCTTTAACTATAAAAAGGATGCTAGAGAGGTCATAAAGGGCCTATCCATAGAGGGTGAATACCTCTTAATCCAAGGGGTTATTGACTGCTGCTTTATAGAAGACGGAAAATGGATTCTAGTTGACTACAAGACAGACTGGATAGCTGATGAGGCCGATATAGACAGGGTAGTAAACAATTACAGGGTACAGCTTGACCTATATGCTGAGGCACTAGAAAAATTAACAAATAGGCCCGTAGGAGAAAAAATACTGTATCTACTTAATATTAATAGGGCTGTACATATATAGGCTAGCTAATTTGACTACTATAATTTGCAACTTGCCCATATATGTGTTATATAATAAGCAAAACAAAAGGAT
>DGFG01000042.1:0-848 GCA_002391555.1 Firmicutes bacterium UBA3906 | reverse complement strand
GGCCAGCTATGGTCATCAATTTTGGCCTATGCCCTAACCATAGCCTTTATCCTCCTAATAATAGCTATTGTTCACATACTACTTAAAAGGGTAGTAGTAAAGGCTATAAAGGCCCTTGTAATAAAGAGCAAATTCAAATGGGATGATGCCTTAATAGAGCACAAGGTTCTAGATAGAGCTATTAAAATTGCCCCTGTCTTAATTATTTATTTCTTTGCTCCTGTATTTCCAGAGGTCCAGGTCTGGATAGAAAGGTTAGCATCTGCCCTTTTAATACTTGGTGTATTATATACCCTCTTTGCCCTACTTGACAGTCTAGACACCATATATAACAAGCAGGAGGTAGCCCGGCAACGGCCAATTAAGGGCCTGCTTCAGGTAGTAAAAATTATTTTTACTATCATAGGCCTTATACTAATGCTAGCAGTCCTTATGGACAAGCCACCCTGGGTCCTTTTAAGTGGTATTGGTGTTTTCTCAGCAGTTTTACTCTTAGTCTTTCAAAATTCCATATTAGGCTTTGTTGCTGGTATACAGCTATCTACCAATGATATGGTTAGGGTAGGTGACTGGATTGAGATGCCAAAGTACAATGCAGATGGTGTTGTAACCGAGATATCCCTTCATACGGTAAAGGTTCAAAACTTTGATAAAACCATTACCATGATCCCAACCCATACCCTGATATCAGACTCCTTTAAAAACTGGAGGGGGATGTTTAGCACAGGTGGCAGGAGGATAAAAAGGTCCATCTATATCGACATGACAAGCGTTAAATTCTGCACTGAGGAGATGCTGTCAAGATTTGAGAAATTTCACTATATTACGGACTACATAAATGCAAAACG
>DGFG01000148.1:16670-18625 GCA_002391555.1 Firmicutes bacterium UBA3906 | reverse complement strand
TTTATAAAGGAGAAGACGGAATCCGAGTTCTAGTTCGGTCTCGTGGGCTCGGAGATGTGTATAAGAGACAGCTCCTGCTTGGACTTACAACAGTCCTAGCTGAGCCCGCCGTTCATGTACTGACCCATCAGGTAGAAGATGTTACAGGTGGTAGCGTTAAGAGGAGTCTAGTACTATTATTCCTCTCTGTTGCTGTCGGCCTGTCCATCTTTATGTCTGCCCTTAGGATTATAGTACCGGGTCTGGAGCTGTGGATGTACCTCTTACCAGGTTTTGGTCTGGCAGTCATCTTATCCTTTTTCGTTCCTGACCTATTTGTTGGAATGGCCTTTGATGCGGGCGGGGTTGCATCAGGCCCTATGACTGCGACCTTTTCCCTGGCCTTTGTTCAAGGTATTGCTGCTACAGTCCCTAATGCTGATATAGTGGCAGATGGCTTTGGTATGATATCCATTGTGGCCATGATGCCGATTGTGGCAGTAGAGATACTTGGAGCCCTCTATCAAGCAAAGACTCGCAAGGCATCAGCTAGTAAAAATACTAAATAGTAATTTGGAGGTAAATGTAAATGGATCTGACAGGTAAGGCACAGATGTTAACCCTTATCCTCAATGAACACCAGTCCAACAAATGCATAAAGATAGCCAAAGACCATGGGGTTTATGGCGGAATGGCAACCATAGGTAAAGGTACAGTCAAAAATACTATTTTAAATCTGCTGGGTATAAAGAATGAGAAAAAAGAAATAGTCAAATTCCTACTGGCTAATGACCAGGCTCAAGACATGCTAGACCTTTTCGAAAAGGAACTACAATTAGATAAACCCGGCCAGGGTATAGCCTTTACCACACCCATATCTAGTATTATGGGCCATACTGGACAAGCAGTTGAAAAGCTTGATGATAGCGAGCAGAACATGGAGGTAAAAACTATGTTTAAGAAAATAAATATGATCGTTGACCGAGGTATGTCCGATGAGGTAATGGACATAGCCAGGCAGGCAGGTGTCAGAGGTGGTACTATCCTACACGGTCGTGGTGCTGGTGCAGAAATAGCCACAAGCCTATTTGGTGTAGAGATTGAACCTGAAAAGGAGCTAGTTATAATGCTAACTCCTGAGGAATTAGTCGACAAGGTAATAAAGGCTCTAGCCGAAGGCCTAAGCCTAGATGAACCAGGCAAGGGTATCCTCTATGTTGAGCCCATACTAGATACCAGGGGACTAGTTGAAATGAGCGACAAGGTAAAATAAAATAAACAAGGGCCTAGGATAAACCTAGGCCTTTAAATATCCTCTTTTTAGACCCTCTTTTACAACTTCTTCAACCACTAGCCAAAGGTCTGCTGCCCCCTCTTTTACCTTGGACATTCGGCTGATGACCTGGTCCTTTCTAATCTTGCCTGCCCAGGTATGACCGCTGGTATAATGGTTGTGTAGTAGGGGCTGGAGCCTGTCCATAGCAATGGCAAAAAGGGCGTCTACAGTCTTTCCTTCTTCAAACTCATCCCATAGGTCTCTTAACTCCTTTGCCTGGTCCTGGGGCAGAATATTAAATATCCTGTCTGCTGCCTTTAGCTCCCTGTCCCTTTTGTCCAAATTGGCCTTTTCATCATAGCAAAAGGTATCACCTGCATCTATCTCCACTAGGTCATGGACTAGGACCATCTTCATAGCCCGGTCTATCCTTACACCTTCTGGTGCATATTCCTTTAGGATCATAACCATCATGGCTAGATGCCAAGAATGCTCAGCATCATTTTCCTGCCTGGACTTGTCTACTAGGACGGTTTGGCGTAAAATCTGCTTTAGCTTGTCTATCTCTATGATAAATTCTAGTTGCCTGCTTAGCCTCTCACTGTCTAGCCTTAGTTTATCTACTGTATCCTCTACTATATCCTTTGCCATATAGCTATCTATCCCTTTCTAATCCTTTTATTTTTACTTCCTCCCACTA
>DGFG01000148.1:14213-16358 GCA_002391555.1 Firmicutes bacterium UBA3906 | reverse complement strand
CTACCCCATACTCTTTTAAAAACTTATCCACACCATCTATATCAAAGCCCATGGCAGGAGTCTTGTAATGCATTGGTATTACTAGCTTTGGCTCTAACTGGCCAATTAAATCCACAGCCTGCCTGTAGTCTATAGTATAGGTGCCCCCTACTGGAATAAGCAAGATATCCACAGGACCTATAGCCCTTATCTGCTCATCTTCTAGTAGATGTCCTAAGTCCCCTAGGTGGCAGACACTTATGCCCTCAAGCCTAAAGGTAAAGATAATATTATCTCCCCGTTTTTGCCCACCTTGGTCATCGTGGTAAGAGCCAATACCCCTAATTTCTATATCCCTTTCCCTATAGGGTCCAGGTTCATTTAGGTGTACAAAGTCCCCCTTTACCACCCTTATATGATTGTGGTCAAAGTGGTCATGGCTGCTGGTTACTATATCAGCCTCTACAGCCGGTAGCTGGTAGCCCACAGTTTCATCAAAGGGGTCAGTTAAGATCCTGACTCCATTTCCACCTGTAATTAAAAAGCATGAATGTCCAAGCCATTTAATCTTCATTTTTAAACCTCCAATCAAAGTCTTTGTCCCAGATAGGATTGACCTTTTATATGCCTAGCTGGGAGATTGTCTTTTATTTCTAAGGGTTAAAAGGGAAAGCTGTATTTATCTAGCTTTAAGCTCTCCTTTAAGTCTATTATATCCCTTTGCAGGGCTTCATTTACGGGGACCCCCCTATCCTTTCTATAAAGCCAGGCTAGGTGCTCCTTTTCACCCGCTGTATAAATCCTGTCCTGGCCAGGGGCCTTTTTAGATGCCCGAAGGTCTCTTAGGATTTGACCGGTCGTCCTCTTAAAGTCATCTAGGCCTATAAAGGCCTCAATATCTATGGCTATAAAAAAGTGACCTAGCCTGTGGGCTACAGGCCTACCCTGGTCCATACCTGACAGGGCCTTTAAAAAGGCTCCTCCCTGAAGAGCTGCAGATAGGATCTCTACAACAGTAGCATAGCCATAGCCCTTGTAGCCGGCCTGGTCCTCGCCAATACCACCTAGGGGGGTTAGGGCTGCACCACCCTTTACCAAATCCTCTAGGATCTTTGATGTATCTGTCCTGCTTTGCCCATCCTCTCCTATGACCCAGCCCTCTGGTATTTCTTTGCCCTCTCGTTCATAAACCTCTATCTTGCCCCGCTGGCTAACAGAGCTAGCACAGTCAAGAACAAAGGGAAAGTCCTCATCAGTTGGCATACCAAAGGTCAAGGGATTGGTCCCTAGCATGTTTTCAACTCCAAAGGTGGGGGCTATAGAGGGCCTGGCATTTGTCCCTGTAATACCTATCATGCCTCTTTCTATAGCCATCAAACTATAATAGCCAGCAATCCCATAGTGGCTAGAGTTTCTAACAGCTACCATCCCCATACCATAGCTTTTAGCCTTTTCAATAGCCTTGTTCATAGCATACTTTGAGGCTACTAAACCCATTCCGTTGTTGGCATCTAGGACCATTGTAGTAGGCCCTTCTCTTACTATATCTATCTTGGTAACAGGATTCATTATACCCTGGCGGATTCTATCTACATATATGGGCTTTAACCGGCCTATACCATGAGAATCTATTCCTCTCTTGTCAGATGTAATTAGTATATCAGCACAAACCCTAGCATCCTCCTCAACTACCCCTACACCGATAAAAACATCGACCATAAAGTCTTCTAGGGTCTTAAAATCAATCCAGTGTACTTTGCCCTCCATTGGCCAGCACTCCTTTCAGCCTAAAGGCTATGTAAGTAATGTTTCAATTTATCTTCTTGAGTTTATCTTATTCGTATTAGCAATTTGTGTCAACCATCAAAAAAAGAAGTAAGTCTTTCCTTTATCTAATATATTTTGCAGGGCCATTTTAGACCAGGGACCTATAAACTATTGTTAGCTGATATATTTAAAAAGGCAGGAGTATTTTGCTTTTTGTCGAATTTACTAATCACAGGCTTTATTTGTTTAAAACTAAACTTTATTTAGAGTGGTGCATATGGGAAAAAAGACAATAAAGATATTAATGCTATCCATCTCAGCAATTAGAAACTTTAATAGCTTTTATGATGCCTTCTTTGACAGGATTGGCAAAAGGCTTGGTGTTAATATTGAATACGA
>DGFG01000148.1:7902-13943 GCA_002391555.1 Firmicutes bacterium UBA3906 | reverse complement strand
GACCTATTTCAACTGGGGACTACATGGATTCCTGCCTATGCTGATATGGGTTTTCTTGATCCTGTACCAAAGTCTTTTCCAAAGTATGAGCCCCTGGCTGATTGGTTTGAGGATATTTCCATCTTTGAGGGTGAAAAGGTTTGCTTGCCCTGGATTGCTGATACCTATATGTTTTTCGCCAGCAGAAGCCACCTTGACCAAATGGGCCTTAAGGAAGAAGACTTTTCAACCACAGAAGACCTACTTAAAACCTGTAGTCAAATCCTCAGGGAACATTCAATGACTGGCTCTAGCGAGCCCTCTTTACCCCTAGCCCTACAGATTAGACCAGACCATGATACCCTTAACCTATTTATACCCTGGCTTAGGTCCTATGGCCTAAACAATATAGATGAGCTAAAACTCCCTATTTTCGCAAGGGATAATAGGCCCATCCTCTTTGAGTTTTTTGACTATATAAAGAGCCTGATGGAGGCCTCCCACCTAGATAGGGGCATTATGGCAAAGCCTGGCTATGTAATGAATTTTGAGTTCTTTTTAGAGTCTAAATACAGCTTTTCTATCAATAGGACCTGGAAGCTAATACTTGATATGTATAGGCAAAGGGACATAGATCAAAACTTTAGTAGGACCCATGCGCCCTTTAAGATACCAACGGGCCCTAGTCCCTCCGCCCCCTTTGCGGGTGGTTCAATGCTATGTGTCTCCTCTAGTAGCAAGAACAAGGCAGTAGCCTGGGCAATAGCAGCTGAGCTATTAAGCCATGACCACTATAATAGTAGGAGCTTGATGTGCGGGGACCTGCCGGGTATTGACAGGGGCTTTTGGCAGGAATTTAAGGACGATCCAACAGCAAAGGTCCTCCGTTCCCATATCCAGAGTGCAAAACCCTATCCTCAAATACCTACCTGGATGCCTATCGAAAATATACTCTCAAATGCTATCTGTGACTTTGCCTGGAACTATATTTACGAAGGAAAATCCTTTGACAAGCTCTACACGGACATTTTAGTCAATGCTGATAAAAGGATAAAATCCGTCTGTAACTACTACTGGAGTTGATCTGAATGGACAAGTATTCAAAGCAGTATATTGCATCCCTAGGAGTCCGGCTTGCTCAAAAGATACTAAGTAGTGATGTAGGCTCGGTTGATGAGGCTTGCTATTTTATTATCAGGAGTGTCCATAGGCTAGTTCCCTCCCCCATGCGTATATACCTACGAAATGACTACAACGAATTCGAAGAAAAGTACTATATTCTGGACCTTGGCGTACAGGTGGGTGATGACAGCCTGCCCATGTATCAGCTAGACCCGGAGCTGCTGAAAAAGCTAACAGCTATCCAGCACGAAAATCCAGGACAGACCATTATATCGGTACCCCTTAGGCACAAGGACCAGCTCATAGGTTTTATAGAAATCACTAGGGAGTCACCCTTGTCCAATGAGGTCTTAATGGCCCTTGACGCCTATGGCAATAGTGTATCTCTCGGTCTTTATATAATAAAGGAAAAGGATAAAAGTAAAAGGCGGCGGGACCTGCATAACAGGATAATGAAGATCCTAGTTGACCTAAGGGCAAAGGACAACATTGAAAAGCTTGTAATTACCTTTGTAAACGAGGTGTCTAGGTATTTCCTTTATGACCGGACCTGCGTCTTTATATTTGACGAGCATGGGCAGATCATATACCAATACGGGGCCAAGTCCAGGGGAAAACCCCTTACAATCTCCCACACCCCCAAGATACCAAAGCTAGATAATAAACCCCAGGCCTTTGATGATATATCTGGCTGGTGGCTACCGATAAGGGCAAAAAACCAGGTAATTGGCTGTGCCCTAGTTGATAATATCTATACGCTTAGCAAAATAAATGAAAACCAGCTCTCAGCCCTAGAGGAACTGTGTAACTTTGTTGGCATTATTATAGAAAATATGAGGCTATTTGAATCCATAGAAAGGCTAGGCCGTGTAGATCACCTTACAGGTATATACAACAGAAGGGTCGGTATTTACAATATAAATCAGTTGATAAAGGAGTCCGATAAGAAAAACCTTAGCTTTGCCCTAATCTTTACTGACCTAACTGGCCTAAAGCTAACAAATGATACCCATGGCCACAGTCTAGGTGACCAAATGATAAAAGATTTTGTAGGCTGCATAAATGAAGTTGTCCGCCCTAGAGATATTGTCAGCCGGATGGGCGGAGACGAGTTTTTAATAATATTCCCTGATTGTAATATGGAGGGGGCCGAGGCCGCCTGGCAGAGGATCGAAGCTAAGATGCAGGCCTATAACAAGGCTACCGACAAGACCTACAAGCTATCTGCCAGTCATGGATGCGTAGTCTATGAGCCCCATAGCGGAGTGTCAGCTAACCGCCTGCTTGCCATAGCAGACAAGCGAATGTATAGGGAGAAAAGGCAAAGGGCCTCTTTGCCTATCTAGTCAGCCAGTCCAAGACCCTTTGTATCATCATATCCCAGTAGCCCCATTCGTGGCTACCTGGGCCTTCTTCATAGGTTAGGTCAAGGCCTAATTCCTTTATATAGTCTCTAAACTTGATATTGTCCTCATATAAAAAGTCCTCTGTACCGCAGCATTGGTATAGCCTTGGCTTTGGTCCCTTGGAGCCTGCCAGGCTATCGGCTAGGTAAAAGAGGTCATTTTTTGTGCCCCTTATCCCATCTATGCCTCCAAAGATAAGGTCTAGCTCCACATTGGCTGTGTTTTTCAAGGCTATTGACTCTACATCCACAGCTCCCGACAGGCTAGCTGCAGCCGCAAAAGCCTCTGGCTGACTTAGGGCAAGCTTAAAGGCGCCATAGCCTCCCATAGAAAGGCCAGCTACAAAGTTATCCTCCCTTTTATCTGAAAGGGGGAAAAAGGTTCGGGCCTTGGCAACTAGCTCCTGACTAACAAAGGTCCAGTATTTTAGCCCCTTGGCCATATCTGTATAAAAGCTCCTGTGTACTGCAGGCATAACAACTGCAATACCCCTGTTTGATACATATCTTTCTATATTGGTACGGCGTAGCCATATGGTATGGTCATCAGACAGGCCATGTAAAAGGTATAGGGTTGGATATTTTTTATCCATGGCCCTAAATCCCTGCTTGGGGTCCTGCCTGCCTTCCTCTGGTAATATGACCTTCATACTAGTAGAAAGGCCTAAGGCCTCTGAGTAAAAGTCGCAATTTATAAGTGCCATATATATCTCTCCTTATGTCTTATCCTTTGTGTCTAGTATCGAAAACTCTTTAAGTACCCTAATAAACCCTCTTGCCCCTTAGGAGGTTAACTATCAAGCCAATGAGGGCAAACATAACATAATAACCTGACCTTGTAATCTCAAGTCCAAATAGTTCATTGACTCCGTTTATGATAATATTGTCTACCCTAAACCAGGTAAGTATCCATGCCAGGACAAGACCTCCTACAATACCACCCATCTTCTTACCTCCATATATTTATACTCTATCAATTTAATTAAAACATAGATTTTCCCTATCTACAAGGGGAGGAGCTAGCTTTTAAGGGATATTGGCCTGTTTTCACTTAATTTTTTGGCTGAAAGGCTTGGAAAGTATAGCTATAGATATTCTTTCCTTTGCCATTTTTGCCCCCTTTTTGTATCATAGGCTTAGACCGGTCAATACTCCAAGGGAAAGGAGTTGGTATGAATTGATTAACTTGGGAAGGTGGTCTGCCCTATAGCAGACCAGGGAGGGACCCTTAATCGGTCCCTTCTCTTCTATAATTTTCTCCTTTATATTGACAGGGAGGATTAACAGGTTTATAATCCAAATATAGGTTTTATGACCTAAATAAAGCTGAAAGGAGTGTGGATTATGATTAGAATAAGATTACATGTGGAGGGCCTAGGCCAATAATTTAATATCCCTATCCTTAATAACCATCAGCTTGATTATCTAAGTAAAGTCAGTATGAAATTGGGCACGGTTTGCTTATCGTGTCTTTATTATTATTTTATTCCGTGGGTGGTTATTGTCCACGGTATTTTTATGTCTGTTTATAATAGGAAAAACACTATGAAAGGGGGGTGACCCAGATGATAAATATTATTAATAGTACAGGTAACTTTAAAAGCTTTGGGGAGGTTGTTATCATTGGGTTACAAAAATGGGAAGGATGTGCTTCCCGAGAAACTACTAAAGGAGCTACAAAACTATATTCAGGGTGAACTGATATATATACCAAAAAAGGATAGGGCTAGGGCAGGCTGGGGAGAGATCAATGGAACAAGGCAGCTGATTAGAAAACGAAACCTTGAGATATATAGGCAATACAGCAGGGGCCTTTCTGTAAAAGACCTTGTTACTAGCTACCACCTCTCAGAGGATAGCATAAGAAAGATAGTGTCAAAGATGCAAAGGGACCTTTTAGCCAGCTCAAAGTAAGGGTATTAGTAAAAGGCAATGGCTTATATTAAGAGTCTATAAGAAAAAACAATAGATAAATAGTAAACTAAGAAATAAAAGCTAAAAGCAGGGGCTAGCCTGTCTTAAAGACTAAATAAGATAGGCTAGCCCTTTTATTTGTTTATATTATATCTTTATTGATTGATCTTTAGCCTATTCTAGGTCTTTAGGATCCTTTTTAAGTTCAACTAGTATCCTTTCTATCCTAAGAGACCCTAGCTCTAAGACCTTTATGGTAAAGTCGTCATACTCTACTACATCATTTAGCTTTGGCAGACCATTGAAAAGGTCTACAGTCCAGCCACCAATTGTGGTGTAGTCGCTATCAAAATAGTCCTCATCTATATCTAGGTAATCAGCAAAATCCCTAATGCTCAGGTCCCCACTAACCTCATAGCGGTTATCCCCAAGATCGATAAAATCATCGTACACCTCATCATACTCGTCCCATATCTCCCCTACCAGCTCTTCTAGGATTTCCTCTATGGTAATACAGCCCATGGTACCCCCATATTCGTCTGTGACTATGGCCATTTGAGATTGACCATTGTTAAGCAGGCTAAAGGCCTCTGTTACCCTCATGGTCTGGTGGATAAAGACAGGACTGCTAAGCAGGCCCCTTAGTTCATCCTTGTCTATCCCGCCATTACCAGCTAGGATTTTTAGTAGATGGTTTACATAGAGTATCCCTATTATATTGTCTATGGTACCCTCATAAACAGGTAGCCTTGAATAGGGCGAATTAAATACAATATCTAGTATGGTCTCCATGTCATCTTCGATATCTATTGTTACCAGGTCTATCCTAGGGGTCAGTATATCAGTTACATAAAGGTCTGAAATTTCTAAGGCTGACTGCAAGAGGTCTGAGGCATCCTCGTCGATAATACCCTCATCCTCTACACTCTCAATTATAGAGACTATTTCTTCTTCGGTTAGTTCATCGTCTTGGTCTCTCTTTTTCCACAGCTTGGAGAAAAGCTTTACTACAAGCATTACCAGCCAAAGTACAGGCTTTAGGATTAGCATCAAAAGCCTTATTGGGTAGGCTGCAAATAGTACAAACTTATCAGAGCTTTTTCGGCCTATGGTCTTTGGTGATATTTCCCCAAAGATTAGGATAATTACAGTCATCACAAGGGTAGATAAAATAGTCCCCTTGTTTCCAAATAGGTCTATAATTATAACTGTAGCTATAGAAGAAGCAGCAATATTGACCAGGTTGTTACCAATTAGGATTGAAGACAGGGCTTCGTTAAAGTTATCTGATATATAAAGGGCTGTCTTGGCCCGCTTGTTACCATCCTTGCTAGCGCTTTTAAGTCTTAGCTTGTTGGCCGAGGCATAAGATATCTCAGAGGCTGAAAAAAATGCAGACAGGATAATACAGACCAAAATCCCCAAATAAGGTCCTATATTCATATTAGACTAGCTCCCCCTTTACTAGGTCATTTTCATCCCATATTTCTCCGACGAGCTCTTCTAATATGTCCTCCATGGTCACAATGCCAACAACCTTGCCTCCGTTATTTTTTACAATACAGATATGGTTTTTCTCACTGGACATCTTTCTTAAGAGGTCATCTATTAATACGCCCAT
>DGFG01000148.1:5760-7604 GCA_002391555.1 Firmicutes bacterium UBA3906 | reverse complement strand
ACCCCTATAATATTATCCTTTTGTCCCTTGTAGACAGGTATCCTAGAAAACCTGCTTTTCTTTATATAGGCTAGTATGTCCTCAGTTGAACTGTCTATATCAATAGAGTCTACCAGCTCTAGAGGGGTAAATATATCTCCTACTACAGTCTGGTCAAAGTCTAGGGCAGAGTATACCAGGTCCTCCTTTTCCTTGTCTAGGACCCCCTCCTCCTTTACAGACCTCATTATTTCATAAAAGTCCTCTTCGCTAATCTCTGGTTCATCTTTTATCTTAAATAGCTTTGCAGTAGAATCTGCTATAAGGGTAAATAGCTTTGAAAAGGGCTCAAATATCTTTATAAGGACAGCAAGAGAAGACGATATCCTGAGGGCATAATCAAGATTTGATTTTGCATAGGATTTCGGTAGCATTTCGCTTAATAAAAATACTATTATTGTAGATAAAAGGGTTGCGTACTTGACATAGGAAGCACCCCACTCTTGGGTTACAATCAGGGTCACCAAGGATGCAAAACCTATATGTGTGATATTGTTGCCAATTAAAAGTGTTGTTAGTGTTCTATCAAAATTGTCTACTATCTGTAGTGCCTTTATGGCGCGCTTGTCGCCCTTGTCGGCTAGATTTTTAGTTTTGATCTTGTTAAGGGAAGCAAATGCTATCTCAGCGGATGCACAATAAGCAGCTCCTAATAATAATAAAATTAAGAGTATAACCCTAGGCCACCCGTCTGTGTCCATCAGACAACCATCTCCTTTAATTTCATGTTTTAGTTTGCTTTATTGTTACTGGTCCTATGTATACAAGCTCTATATAATCCTCTAGTAAATAAGCTATAGTAAGAGCCAAGTAATGATATATATTCTAGCAAAAAAAACTAGGTCCTGCAAGGTAAGCCAAAATCTCAGATTTTAAGCCCTATTTCCCCTGCTTTGGCCTAACTTTTTCCTTTTAAATTATTAGGGCATAGACAGCCTGGCCACTAGCCAAACTGCCTATGCCTTAATTGTTTATAGCCCTTATCTATGCTTGGTGTTTAAATATTTGCCTAATATTTTAATACTAGATAGCTATATTTTTAGCCAGTCGCTTTCTTTGACCTTATAACAGGCACTTTACTTAAAAACTTTTTAGGAGGGGCTAAATATTTTCTTACTTGTTTAACAAACGGGCCCCTTCTTCCTCTAAGAACTGGTTGGTGTAGAGCCTGTAATAGTAGCCCTTTTTCCTTAATAGGTCCTTGTGGCTACCCTCTTCAATAACCTTGCCATCAACTATGACTAATATCCGGTCAGCTGCCCTTATGGTGGATAGCCTATGGGCGATTATAAAGCTGGTCCTGCCCTTTAGTACCTTTTGGATGGCATTTTGTATGACTTGCTCTGTCTCAGTATCCACCGAGGAGGTAGCCTCATCAAAAACAAAGAGCTTTGGGTCTGCAACTATAGCTCTAGCAAAGGAAATAAGCTGCTTTTGCCCTGTAGACATCCTGCCACCACCTTCGCCTACCTGAGTATCGTAGCCCTTTTCTAGCTTGCTTATAAAGTCGTGGGCATTTACTAGCCTAGCTGCTGCCTCAATCTCTTCCATGCTTGCATCTAGCTTTCCATAGCGGATATTATCCCTTATGGTACCGGAAAAGAGGTGGGGGGATTGGAGCACATAGCCAAGGTTTGACTGAAGCCAAAGCTGGGACCTCTCCCTATAATCCCTGCCATCTATTAAAATCTGGCCCTCTGTAGGCTCATAAAAGCGGCATATAAGGTTTACTATTGTGGACTTGCCAGACCCTGTTTCACCCACTAGGGCTATGGTCTCACCGGCCTTTACCTCTAGGTTAAAGT
>DGFG01000148.1:0-5444 GCA_002391555.1 Firmicutes bacterium UBA3906 | reverse complement strand
GGGCTAAAGGAGTCCCCATATTTTTCCCTTACCTCATCACAGTCCACTATCTCAAGCGGGGTGTTTATCATGGAAAATACCCTCTCTGCTGAAGCCTGGGCCGATTGTAGCTCGGCAAAGATCCTGGCTATCTGGCCTATGGGCTCAAAAAACTGTAGGGTGTAGGAGATAAAGGCATATAGGGTGCCTAAGCTAATTACTCCCACAAGGGGGCTATTAGCCAAAAGCCCCTCCCCGCCCTGCCAAAGCACTAGGGCCAGGCCAATACCGCCTAGGGTTGTAACAATAGGCATAAAGATTGATGACACTATGGCCACCTTGATGGATTGGGCCTTCATTGACCCTGTTAGCTGCTTAAACTCCTTTAGGTTTTCCTCCTCCCTTACCAGGGTTTTGGTGGTCTTTGCCCCCATAATGCCCTCATTAAAGGCGCCAGTTATCCTTGAGTTGGTCTTTCTAACAGCCCTATAGCCACCTAGGATCTTCTTTTGAAAATATAGGCTTATTACTAGCAGTAGGGGTACTACTGCCAGGGCTATTAGGGCAAGTCTTAGGTTTAGTGACAGCATTACTATGATAATACCTACCATCATACTAAAGCCCCAGGACAGGTCAACCAGGCTCCAGGATATTGTCTCCCCTAGCCTTTGGGCATCAGAGGTCATCCTGGCCATAATCCAGCCTACAGGAGTCTTGTCATAGTAGGAAAAGGAAAGCTTTTGTAGGTGCTTAAAGCCTGCCTTCCTAATGTCATAGACCATAAAAACCTCTACCTTGCCTGCTACAGAGATAAGGAACCAGACATTTAAAACCTGGACTACTATCAGTAGGCCATATAGGGCTAGATACTTGCCAATCCCTTCTAGGGTCCCTTTTACAATGAAATTGTCAATGGCATAGCGGTTCATCATGGGAAACAAAACATCTATAACCCCAGCTAGCACATTTACAAAGACTAGAAAGGCAAGCTGGCCCTTGTAGGGCTTTGCATAGGCAAGTAGCTGCTTCCATAGGGTAAAGTCGACTTTTTTACTATATTCCTCTTCTTGAAATACGCTCATAATAATATTCCTTTCAATACTTTATAGGGCGAGGGCCTCATCCTCTGCCCCTTCCTCTTCCATGGAGTTTTGGATGGACCAAATCCGCTGGTAAAGGCCAGGCTGCTGGGATAGGTCTTGGTGGCTACCAGACTGTATGAGCCTACCCTCATCTAAGACTAGAATTAGGTCTGCCTCTGCTAGGGTGGTCACCCGGTGAGATATTATAAAGGTGCTAATCTCCTTGCTCCTTTTGTTTAGCTCTCTTCTTATAGCAGCATCTGTTTCCGTATCAACTGCACTTAGGGAGTCATCAAATATCAGTATGGAGCAATCATTTATTATGGTTCTAGCTATGGCTACCCTCTGCTTTTGACCACCGGATAGGGTAACCCCCTTCTCTCCAACAGGCGTATCGTAGCCCTTTTCAAACTCACTTATAACATCGTGGACAGAGGCAATCCTACTGGCCTGGTAAACCTCTTCGTCGCTAGCACTTGGCCTTGCAATCCTTATATTTTCCTTTATGGTTTTTGAATACAAAAAGGGCTCTTGTAAGACCAGACCTACCTGGCGGCGTAGCCATTTTTTATCTATCTTTTTTAGTTCAACCCCACCTATGGTGATAGAACCAGCAGTATAGTCATATAGCCTTTGCAATAGGTGGACCAGGGAGGACTTGCCTGAGCCAGTAGGTCCTAAAATAGCAACCGTTTGGCCCTGTTTTACCCTAAAGGATAAATTCTTTAGGATAGGCTTTCCCTTTTCATATTCAAAGTCAACATTTTCAAATACTATATCTCCATTTATCGGGGCCTCAACCGAATCCTCATCCTGGCTCTCTACAGGTCGCTCTAGTATCTCCTGGATACGGCCTACAGAGACTAGGGTCTTGCCCATATCGGTTAAAATCCTACCCATCTGCCTGATGGGCCACAGTAGCATGCTAACGTAGGATACAAAGACATTCATATCGCCAAAGGTGATCTGGCCTGAGCTGGCCCTATAGACCCCTAGGACAACTACAAGTGCTATTTGGAAAAGGGCTAGACCATCAGATAGTGACCAGTACATTGCCAGGAGCCTTATTAGCTTGTTTACTAGGTCCCTGTACTCAATGTTTTGCCGGTCAAACTTTTCATCCTCGTATACCTGCCTACCAAAGGCCCTTACTACCCTAACTCCAGTTAGGTTCTCTTGTAGGATGTTGGATAGGCGGCCTTCGCTCTCATCTGCCTTTAAAAAGGCCTTTTGTACCTTTATAAAAAAGACAAAGGCAAAGGTAAATATTATGGGGACTACCAATACAGATGCTAGGGTCATCTGCTTATCTATCTTTATCATGATAAAGATAGCTGCAACTAGCATAATGATAGCCCGACCCAGCTCAACCAGCTGGACTGATAAAAACCTTCGGACAGTTTCAACATCGGAGGTACACCGCTGTATCAGGTCTCCAGTTTCAGCCTTTACATGACTATCATAGGGTAGCCTTTGAATATGGTCGTAAAGGTCATCCCTTAGCTGTTTTGCTATGGATTCTGATGCAGCTGCAGACCACCTTCCCTTTACAAACTGAAATACACCATTTACTATGGTTATGGCAAGCAGGGCCAGACCACAGATCCAAAGGTTTCGCCTCAGGCCATCAATCCCTCCAAGACCTACTACAATCCTATCTAGAAAGGCTGGCAGTTCCATGGATTTACCATATATTACATTGTCTAAGGTAAACCTCATAATAAGGGGTGATACCAGGGAAAGGAGGGTAGCCAGACCCACAAATATAATTGAACCAAAGTATAGTAGGCGGTTTCCCCTCATAAGTTTAATTAGTAGCTTGAATCGTTTCAACTTTCTTCACTTCCTGTCTTGACTTAAATTGCCTTAAATTTTCTCTTTCTAGCTAATTTCCTTGGTTTTTGACTCTTATTCACCTGGGCCCGGCTAACTCTTGTCCACCTAGGTCCAGCTATAAGGACACAAAAAAACCATAGGTTCCTTTTCTACCTATGGCTTGTGTAACTCTTGCTTTTACCCTTGCTAGCCCTATCATGATAGCTGGCCTTCAAAGTAATATGCATAAAAAAACCATAGGTACTTGTTTTGCTCCTTCCCTATGGTGATAATCCCTATCTAGCCTTTTTCTAATGCTAGCTGGTCATAATTACCGATAACCTTGGGAACGAAGCGGATAGATTGCTTTTGTGATCTGCAAAAATGGACACAAATCCACTAAGGACATGACCATTGAAGGCAGGCAGATTACGCATGCTAAAAATGCGGGCACGACTAACCGCAAAAGCAATATTTTGCGAAACTATATTGTTAAGTTGACTTATGCGGTGTTTGCTCACTGCTCGTTCCTCCTTATCGTATTTGCCTATGTAGCCTAACTTAAACCCATAAGCTAAAAATAGTATACAAGAACAATTTGCTAAATGCAAGATAAATTTCATGGCTAAGTTGATTATAAAGATTCTTTCCCAAAATGACTTTAGCCTCTAGTTGAAAAACATCTTACTCTCCTTAGCTAGACAAAAGCAAGCAAAAAAGATCGGGGGTTTTTGGAGGAAAATTTTTGCACAACAAGAAAGTGGATTGCCTATTTGATCATAGGTGATTGTATGACTTATATTCTGTGACTAGGTCCTTCCATCCAATGTTAGAGTAGGTTTAGGTATTGGTAACCTCCCATTATATTTTGTGTCAACAGGGCAACTGTTTCTGCAGGCTCTTATATAGTTTGTTTGATATAATACTTGCATGAGCTGGTTTTTTTATCTGTTTTTTTACTTTGCTAAATCTACAAGTATTGCTTTTAAGATTAACTTGGTTTATACTGGATAAAATATCTTTAAATGATATGTAGGAGGGATTAAGGTCATGAAGACATATAAAAAATCCTCAAAGCTTGACAATGTTTTGTATGATATAAGGGGTCCTGTTATGGATGCGGCCATGAAGCTTGAAGAAGAGGGCCATAAAATATTAAAGCTCAACATTGGTAATCCAGCACCCTTTGGACTAGATGCGCCTAATGAAATAATAAGAGATGTTATCTATAACCTTTGGAATGCCCAGGGCTATACCGATTCTAAGGGAATATTCCCTGCCAGAAAGGCAGTTATGCAGTATTGCCAGCAAAAAGGGATCCATGGTGTTACCATTGATGATATCTATATAGGAAACGGTGTAAGTGAGCTGATTATGATTGCTATGAACGGGCTATTAGACTCAGGTGATGAGGTCCTTTTACCAGCGCCTGACTATCCCCTATGGACAGCTGCCGTAAACCTGTCAGGTGGTACACCAGTCCACTACCTATGCGATGAGTCCTCAGATTGGAGCCCTGATTTTGAGGATATTAAAAGCAAGATTAGCGATAAGACCAAGGGGCTAGTTGTGATAAACCCTAATAATCCCACAGGTGCCCATTACCCTAAGGATGTTGTGGAAAAGCTAGTCAAGATTGCTGAGGAACATGGCCTGATACTCTTTTCTGATGAGATCTATGACAAGATAATCTACGAGGATGAAGAGCATATATCTCCTGCCTCACTTACAGATGATATTTTGTGTGTCACCCTAAATGGATTGTCCAAATCCCATCGGATTGCAGGCTTTAGGGCAGGCTGGATGGTCCTAAGTGGCAACAAAGATATAGCAAAATCCTATATAGAGGGTCTTAATATGCTAACCTCTATGCGGCTGTGTAGTAATGCACCCGCCCAATATACTATACAAACAGCCCTAGGCGGCTATCAAAGTATAAATGACCTAATTATGGAGGGTGGCAGGCTACGCCAGCAAAGGGACTTGTCCTATGAGCTTATAAATAGTATCCCAGGCCTGTCCTGTGTAAAGCCAAAGGGAGCCTTTTATCTCTTTCCAAAGATAGATACAAAGAGGTTTAATATTAAAAGTGACACCAAGTTTGTATATGACCTTTTGCAGGCTGAAAAGGTACTGGTTGTCCAGGGCACAGGCTTTAACTGGCCAAACCAGGATCACTTTAGGATAGTCTTTCTACCCCGCCTAGAGGACCTCAAAATGGCCATTAATCAAATAGGTCGCTTCTTGAAAGACTATAGGCAGGACGATAATACAAACTCTAAATTTCATATATAAAGCAGGGCAATAGATAAAGCCCAGGTCCTAAATCGGCCTGGGCTTTTTATATCTAGCCTTAAGTTAAGTTTTGTCTGTGCTGCCCATTGTATCATCAAGGGTTGAAACTAATTCTTTACTTAAAAGCAGCTGTTTCATATCAGCACCAGAAGGGTTTTGGAAAATCCTAAGGTCAAACTGAGGTATGATAGCCAATATATGGTCAAAGATATCACTTTGAATGCCCTCATAGTTTATCCACTGGGTATCGTTGGTAAATGCATATATCTCCAT
>DGFG01000107.1:9566-11278 GCA_002391555.1 Firmicutes bacterium UBA3906 | reverse complement strand
TAGGATTGATTTTTTATGGTCTTGCAAACTAATGCCACCTCCCATACATCATATTCACGGGGTAAAATACTTATACAAAAGTTTTTAAAAGTCTAAAAGCGTGCTATAATAGATTAAACAAAATTGAGCAAAATTTCCTTTTAAAATTACAAAACTCTAAAGTTTATCTATTAATCTTGGAGGCCGACAATAAGGGAGATGTAAATAGTGGAGAACCTATTTGATTTGTCCGGTAAAACCGCTGTCATAACAGGTGGGACCGGGGTACTTTGTAGCCAAATGGCCATAAAGCTTGCAGCCTGTGGCGTAAAGGCGGCAGTTTTAGGCCTAGATGAAGACCAGGGCCAGCTTATAGCTAGACAAATAAGGGACCAGGGTGGTCAGGCCATTGGCCTAGTAGCCGATGTATTAGACAAAGAGAGCTTAAATGTAGCTAGAGACATAGTCCTATCGGAGTTTGGCTCTATTGACATACTCATAAATGGTGCTGGAGGCAACAAAAAGGAGGCAAGCTGTTCGGCTGACCTTGACTTTTTCAGCCTACCTCAGGAAGCCCTAGAATGGGTCTTTAACCTAAACTTTTTAGGGACTATCCTATCCTGCCAGGTCTTTGGCCAGCCTATGGTGGACCAGAAAAAAGGGTCTATTATAAATATATCCTCTATGGCCTCTTTGCGGCCTCTAACAAATGTTTTAGCCTATGGTGGGGCAAAGGCAGCCATAAATAACTTTACTAGCTGGCTGGCAGTCCACCTAAACCATAACTATTCAAAGGATATTAGGGTAAATGCCATAGCCCCTGGTTTTTTCCTAACCAAGCAAAATGAATTTTTGCTAGTAGATGAGGAGACTGGCCAGATGACAGAGAGGGGCAAAAGGATCCTAGACCATACCCCTATGGCTAGGTTCGGGACGCCCGAGGACCTCTTAGGGGCAGTGCTTTATTTAGCATCAGAGGCCTCTTCCTTTGTAAATGGTACCGTAATCCCCATCGATGGTGGCTTTTCAGCCTATGCCGGGGTATAGGCAGGAATATAAATAGACAAAATTTAACCATTTGATACAAAAATAGAAGGTGAGTTGAAGCTAGTGCAGAATATAATAAAAAGGATTTGCCTTTCAGGGGGGCTTGAGCGGCTACCAATCCTGTCAGCCCTAAAGGAATCCTTGGACACCTATTTAGATACTAGCAGGGGACCGATTGAGAGGGTCTTGATAGTGCCTCCTGACTTTACCCGCTACCACAGCGGGGCAGGTAGGCTAACCCAGCTTTATTACTCCCTCCTAGCCCCCATATGCAAGGTAGATATCCTGCCTGCCCTAGGGACCCATTTTCCCATGACGGAGCAAGAAAAGCTAAAGATGTTTGGCCCCTTTATACCCAGGGAGGCCTTTATAGACCACAATTGGCGAGATGACCTAGTAACTGTTGGCCAGATACCCGAGGCCTTTGTAGAAAAGGTATCAGGAGGCCTAATCTCTTATCCTATTGAGGTGACCTTAAATAAGAGGTTACTTGACAGGACCTATGACCTAGTTATCTCTATAGGCCAGGTTGTCCCCCATGAGGTAGTAGGTATGGCCAACTATACAAAAAATATTCTTGTGGGTTGTGGTGGTACAGACCTTATCCATAAAAGCCATATGCTAGGGGCAGTCTATGGGATGGAAAGGCTAATGGGCAGGACCGATAGCCCCGTTAGGGCAGTATT
>DGFG01000107.1:1341-9448 GCA_002391555.1 Firmicutes bacterium UBA3906 | reverse complement strand
TATACAAAAAATATTCTTGTGGGCTGTGGTGGTACAGACCTTATCCATAAAAGCCATATGCTAGGGGCAGTCTATGGGATGGAAAGGCTAATGGGCAGGACTGATAGCCCCGTTAGGGCAGTATTTGACTATGCCCAGGAAAACTTTTTAAAGGATATACCCCTTGTCTATTGCCTGACTGTAGTATCAAGGGACAGGGGCAAAAACCAAATAAATGGCCTTTTTATTGGCCAGGGTAGGCAGACCTTTGAGCAGGCAGCCTCTCTTAGCCAGAGGCTAAACCTAGACCTAGTTAAAAAGCCTTTAGACAAGGTAGTAGTTTACCTAAGGCCAGAGGAGTTTAAGTCCACCTGGCTGGGCAACAAGGCCATATACAGGACCAGGATGGCTATAAAAACCGGTGGCGACCTAATTATCCTAGCCCCTGGAGTCAGGCAGTTTGGTGAGGATAGTCAGATCGATAGGCTAATCTTAAAGTACGGCTATAGGGGAAGGGACCAGATAATTGACCTTTACAAGACAGAGGAGGACCTACAGGCCAACCTATCTGTTGCAGCCCACCTAATCCATGGATCCTCTGACGGTAGATTTAATATCTACTATGGGGCAAAGCACCTGTCTAAATCACAAATTGAAGGGGTAGGCTACTTTTATATTGACTATGATGAGGCCACTAGTCGCTATTGTCCTGAATCTTTAGAGGATGGATTTAATATATTGCCAGATGGAGAGGAAATCTTTTTTATCAGTAACCCTGCCTTGGGCCTGTGGGCCTTGGAGGAAAATTTTCTTTAGGAGGTAATGAAAATGGATTTAGTAACTATCAAAAGTGACAAGCTAGAGGCAGTCATATGTCCTGAGCTTGGAGGCTCAATCTATAGCCTAAGGTACAAAAAGGACGACCAGTGGCTAGATATCATGAGGCCTACGACCAAGGAAGCACTAGAAAATAAGGATGCACCCGAGTTTGCCTCCTACCACCTGATTCCCTATTCCAACAGGATAGAGGGTGGCAGGCTAAACTTTATGGGCAAGACCTACCAGCTAAAGATTAACGAAGAAGGCCATGCCATGCACGGGGATGTCTTAAACAGGCCCTTTAAGATTTTATCTAGGACCGAGTCAGAGCTCCTATTAGCCTTTGACTCCAGGGACTTTGATGATATTAACTGGCCCTTTCCCTTTAGTGTAAAGATGGGATTTGGCATAAGTAGCGGCCTATTTACTAGCTTTTTCAATATAAAAAACGAGGGTGACGAGCCAATGCCAGCTGGCCTTGGGACCCACCCCTATTTTCAGAAAAAATTAACCGACAAGGACCAGGATGTTTACCTAACCCTACCCCAGGTTGGCCTTTACCCCGGTGAGACAACCATACCAACAGGGACTTATGTTGACCTGCCGGCCAATATGGACTTTACCAAGGAAAGGCCCATAGACAATAATCAGTTTATCGACAACTGCTTTAAGGCTAAAAAGGGTCCCTATACTATTAACTGGCCAGGGACAGGGGTTAGGCTGCAAATGGATGCAGACTCTTACTTTGAACACCTAGTACTTTACACACCCCTAGAAAAGGACTTTTTCGCAGTGGAGCCAGTGACCAACTGCAATAATGGCTTTAACATGGCAGAAAAGGGGATAAAGGATACAGGTACAGTCATACTAAAAGCAGAAGAAAAGCTATATGGAACAGTACTAATTAGCATAGAGGGTTAGGAGGAGCTAGATGTCAAGACCTAAAAATGTAGTTGTGGCCCAATCAGGAGGCCCAACCCCTGTTATAAATAACTCCCTTAGGGGCGTTATTGAAACTATAAAGAGTTTTGGGGACAGCTTTGGCAGGATCTATGCTGGCTGGCATGGGGTTGAGGGCATCTTAAAGGAAGAGTTACTTGACCTGTCTAGCCAGTCCGATGATGAGATAGGCCTGCTTCGGACTAGCCCTACAGCAGGAACCATAGGGACCTGCAGGTACAAGCTAAGAGAAGAAAAGCAGGAGGACTTTGACCGGATCATAAAGGTGTTTAAAGCCCATGATATAGGTTACTTTTATTATATAGGTGGAAATGACTCCATGGATACAGCTAGCAAGATCGCCCGGCTAGCAGCCGAGCGAGGCCTGGATCTAGTCGCAACCGGTGTCCCAAAGACAATAGACAACGATGTAGGTGACCAGGACTTTAAGCTAATTGACCACACACCTGGCTACGGGTCTGTAGCCCGCTACTGGGCCACCATGGTACAAAACGCCAACGAGGAAAACAAGGGCTCATACCCTGCAGACCCGGTCCTAGTTATGCAGGCCATGGGTAGGAGGATAGGCTTTATACCCGCGGCTGCAAGGCTAGCTGACCCTAAGAGGGAAATGCCCCTGCTTATCTACATGACCGAGGCAGGGGTGACCCTAGAGAGGATTGCAGATGAGATAAATGACCTACTAAAGACTAGAAAGAGGGCCATAGTGGTAGTAGGCGAGGGCCTTGACCTGGTAGATATAGGGGAGAGAAAGGATAGCTTTGGCCATACTGAGTTTGGCGCTAGCCAAATGACTGTAGCCCAGCTACTAGTAAACCATCTAAATAACATGGGCCTAAAGACAGCAGGCTCAGCTAGGGGCCAGGTGCCAGGTACAGACCAAAGGGCTAGTATCCAGCTAGCATCACCAGTTGACCTAGACGAGGCCTACAGGCTAGGGCAAAAGGCAGTCGAGATCTCAGTCCATGATGGGTCAGGCTATATGTCAACCATTATTAGGAGGCCAGGCCCCATATATCGGGTTGACTATGACAAGGTGCCTCTTGACCTGGTTGCAAATTCAGAGAGGACCTTTCCAAAAGAGTGGATAAAAGACTCCCTGTCTGATGTAACAGATGACTTTATAAACTATGCTAGGCCCCTTATAGGGGAGGACCTAGTCCAAGTGCCAATGGTAAATGGGCTAATGAGGTATGCATCCTTTAAGCCCATCTTTGCAGATAAAAAGCTAAAGCCCTATACCCCCTGTGGCTATAGGAGATAAAAGGAGGCAAAAGCCATGACTGATCCAGCAATAAAGTTAAAGACCCTAGAAAAAAGTCATGACTTTTTAATTGGGATAGATTCAGATGGCTGCGTGTTTGATACCATGGAGGTAAAGCACAAGGAGTGCTTTATCCCTAACATAATAAATGAGTGGGACCTACAGGCCATATCAAAATATGCTAGGGAGGCAGCAGAGTTTGTAAACCTATACTCAGTATCTAGGGGTATAAACCGTTTTCCCGCCCTTGTAAAGGTCTTTGACCTCTTAGCTGACAGGCCTGAGGTTAAAAAAAGGAATTTCAAGCTCCCCAATCTAGATAGCCTAAGGGCCTGGATTGAGGAAGAAACTAAACTTGCTAACCCTGCCCTAGAGGAAAAGGTAAAAGGGACAGGAGACCTAACCTTAAAAAGGGCCCTTAAATGGTCAAGGGCAGTAAATGATTCAGTAGAAAAGATAGTAAGGGGGGTACCTCCTTTTCCCTATGTAAGGGAATCCTTAGAGAGGCTCTCTCCCCTGGCAGATATGATAGTGGTCTCTGCAACCCCGACAGATGCCCTAGAGAGGGAATGGACAGAGCACAAGTTAAAAGGCCTAGTAAAGGTCATAGCAGGCCAAGAGATGGGCACAAAGAAAGAGTGTCTAGCCTATGCTATTTTTGACCGGTACCAAAAGGAAAGGGTCCTGATGATAGGGGATGCGCCTGGAGATTTAAGGGCTGCCAAGGAAAACGGCATCCTGTTTTATCCTATAAACCCAGGTCATGAGGATATATCCTGGCAGCGCTTTTACGAAGAAGCAATAGATAGGTTAATGCAGGGTAGTTACAAAGGGGCCTACGAGGATAAATTAATAGAGGAGTTTAAGGCCTACCTACCGGCGACTCCCCCCTGGAAGGCCTAGAAAAGGAGGATTTTTTATGAATACTGGCAAGGCTGATATAGGTCTAGTTGGCCTGGCAGTCATGGGCGAAAACCTAGTTATGAATATGGAGAGCAAGGGTTTTACCGTGGCTGTCTACAACAGGACCCTAGACAAGGTCACAAGCTTTATAGAGGCTAGGGCGCAGGACCTAAATATTATCGGTACATATTCACTAGAAGAGCTGGCGGACACACTTAAAAAGCCTAGAAAGGTCATGCTAATGGTAAAGGCCGGTAGGCCTGTAGATGACCTGATAGACAGGCTATTAGACCTACTAGACCCTGGTGATATTATAATAGATGGAGGTAATAGCTACTTTCCAGACACTATTAGGCGGACAAAAAAGGTCGAGGAAAGGGGCCTTTACTATATAGGAACAGGCGTATCAGGTGGCGAGGAGGGAGCCTTAAAGGGTCCATCCATTATGCCAGGAGGGTCAAAGGCTGCCTGGCCCTATTTAGAGCCAATATTTAAAAAAATAGCAGCCAAGGTTGATGACGGGACCCCCTGCTGTGATTGGGTTGGCAGTGACGGGGCAGGTCATTTTGTAAAGATGGTCCACAATGGTATAGAGTATGCCGATATGCAGCTAATAGCTGAGGCCTATTATATCCTAAAGCATGGTTTAGGCCTGGAGGAGAGAAAGATCCATGAGGTCTTTGCCAGCTGGAATGAGGGCGAGCTAAACTCATACCTTATCGAGATAACAAGGGATATCCTAGGAAAGGTGGACAAGGAAACAGGCAGGCCCATGGTGGAACTAATCCTAGATACGGCAGGCCAAAAGGGGACAGGCAAATGGACTAGCCAGGTGGCCCTTGACCTGGGGGTATCAGCCCCTACTATAACAGAGGCTGTATATGCTAGATTTATCTCCGCTATAAAGGACCAGAGGGTAGAGGCTTCAAAGGTCCTAAAGGGACCCGAAGGGAAAGTTAAGGCAAATAAAGAGGACTTTATCGAGGCTGTTAGGCAGGCCCTTTTTGCCTCAAAGATATGCTCCTATGCCCAGGGTTTTGCCATGATGAAAGAGGCTAGCATAGAATACGGCTGGGACCTAAACTTTGGCCAGATAGCCCTTATGTGGAGGGGTGGCTGTATTATTAGGGCCCAGTTTTTAGACCATATCAAGGAGGCCTTTGACAAGGACAAGGACCTTGAAAACCTCCTACTTGCCCCCTACTTTAAGGAGGCCGTAGAAAGGGCCCAAGACTCCTTTAGGATGGTGGTCAGCGAGGCCATAAGGCTAGGCCTACCAGTGGCTGCCTTTTCCTCTGCTATCTCCTATTATGACTCCTATAGGACAAAAACCCTACCTGCCAACCTAATACAGGCACAAAGAGACTACTTTGGGGCCCATACCTACCAGAGGATAGACAAAAAAGGGACCTTTCACACTGAATGGCTAACAGAGGGTCAAAAAGTGACAAGTGACCCGGTATAGGTACAAATACAAACTTGTATCGATGAAATTATGCAAAATGCGTAAAAAACCTGTTGATATATCCTGCTAGCGGTGGTACAATAATTACAAGTAAATATAGTTAATACTAAATTATGGCATTTTTTAAAAAGACCTATAATACGTGACCTAAAGGAGGGCCCATAATGACAGTCGAGACTATCAAACTTAAGATCCGCTCAAAGCAGGACGAGCTAAACAAGTTGACTTTGGAGTGTGAAACATTAACCAGCAAGGATGTTTTAGCCCTTAGCAGGCAGCTTGATGAGTTAATAGTTAAATATATAAAATTAAAGAAAAATAAAAAGCAATATCAATAGATTACTAAAAAACCGGAGCTTTGGCTTCGGTTTTTTCTTGAAGAATTGTTGTTACATGTGTATATATGTGATAGTATAATTAAGGATTAGACTGAATTGTTAAAAAATTGGCTTTTTTATGCAAGTTGCGTATTGTTCTAAATTATCAATTGTGTTATATTAAATATGTGTACTTTTTTATATAATACAACAGTTTTGGAGGTTTCCATGGAAGAGCTGGATTTAAGAGACATTATAGATATTATCACTAAACGTATATGGATAATAGCAGCTATCACAATATTCGCCCTTCTAATGGGCATAATTTTCAGTGTATTTATCTTAGATGACATATATGCATCATCTACAACCCTAATAGTCAGGGAAAATAGAAAAGATGGAGGCAGTGTTCAGCTTAGTGATATAAACCTAGCCCGTAACCTAGTCGATACTTATAGCGTTATCATAAAAAGTGATAGGGTACTTGAAAAGGTAGTCACTGAACTTAGGTCTGACCTAAGCCTTGGCCAACTCCGAAATAAGATATCCGTTAGGGCCGAGGGTAATACTGAGATAATTAGGATCTCAGTTGAGGATATAAATCCTGAAACAGCTAGAGATATAGCCAATTCAGTTGCCAGAGTATTTATAAATGAGATACAAGAGCTCATGGATATGGACAATGTACAAATCATTGATGAGGCAAGGGAACAGAGCTCCCCTGTAAAACCAAATGTAAAGCTAAATATTGCTATTTCTCTTATCTTAGGCCTCATGCTAGGGATAGGCCTAGCCTTTATCATAGAGCTCTTGGACAAGACTATAAAGGAACCGGACTTCATAGAAAAACAGCTAGGGCTACCTGTTCTAGGTGTTATCCCGGAAATAGAATAGGGGTGCAGGCATGGCAGATTCAACAATTCTAAAAGGCAACCAATTATCAAAGGCTTCAGCAGCAGAGGCATACAAGACCCTTAGGACCAATATACAGTTTTCAAGCCTGGACAAGCAGCTAAAGGTATTAATGGTGACCTCAGCTAGTCAGTCTGAGGGGAAAAGCACAACAGCTGCTAACCTTGCTATAACAATAGCCCAGTCCGACAAGAGGGTACTACTCATTGACAGCGATTTAAGAAGGCCTCATATACACAAGGCCCTTAGCCTCTTAAATGTAAAGGGGCTTACAAATGTATTAGTGCAAAGCATAGATTACAAGGATATTTGTAACACTGTTGGGGTAAAAAACCTTGAGGTATTAACCAGTGGCCCAAAGCCACCAAACCCTTCTGAGCTAATAGGTACTGCCAGGATGGAGTCCCTTATAACAACAGTGGCCAGTGAATATGACACTGTGATAATAGACGCTCCACCAGTCCTACCTGTAACTGATGCTGCTGTTTTATCAAGATTGGTAGACGGGGTAATTTTAGTTGTAGAGTATGGCTCTACCAGCTATGAGATGGCCCAGGAGGCTAAGGATGATCTAGAGAGGGTAGGGGCTAACATAATTGGGGCAGTACTCAACAGGTATCCAATAGAAAAGAAGGGCCGCTATAACTATGAGTATGATCAGGATTTACTAAAGAAGCAATCGATGCGAAGCTTTTCAAAGGGTGTTAGAAGAGCCTAAAGTGAGTGATTCCTTATGATTGACCTTCATTGTCATATATACCCTGGGGTAGATGATGGACCCATATCCCTAGAAGAAACTAGGGCTATGCTTGATATTGCAGTGACCGAAGGTATCAGGACCATCATTGCAAGCCACCACTTTAGCGAAGAAGACCATACGGTGGAGACCTACCTAGATGCTATACAAGAAGGCAAATCACAGGTACAGCCCCTGATAGATGACCTATCAGCTGATATAAAAATATTAGATGGGGCAGAGGTCTTTATAAGTCCTAATATAATACACATAAAGGACCTAAAAAAGCTATGTATAAATAATTCTAGATACCTACTAATAGAGCTACCTATGATGGATATACCCATCTATACAGAGGATGTAGTCTATAGCCTAAAGATCAATGGGATAACGCCAATTATAGCCCATCCTGAGCGCAATAGACGAATAGTACATGAACCTAGCACCCTAGAGCCACTAATAAACCTAGGAGCTCTAGCTCAGGTAAATACCGGTAGCATAACAGGCCTCTTTGGCAAACATGTACGCAAGACTGCCAAAAAGCTAATAAAGCAAAACATGATACATGCACTAGGCAGTGATGCCCATTCTCCCCGAAGACGAGGCCCCTATATGAAGGAGGCTGCAAGGCAGCTCACAAAGTGGGCTGGGAGCCATGCTGCAAGAAGGATTTTGCACACTATCCCAGAGGCAATAATAAATGATGGGTATATTGAGGTATCAGATAAGTAAAAAAATTAATACTCTACGCA
>DGFG01000107.1:0-1077 GCA_002391555.1 Firmicutes bacterium UBA3906 | reverse complement strand
TTTGCTGTTTCGGCGCAGATTCTTTTTGCATAATGACATAGTTTTTTCCATGTCCGCTCTCAGTAGAGAGGGGGCAATGGCGGAGCTATGCATATAGAGGTGAGACAAGCATGTATCCAATAATAAAAAGATTAAGTGACATCCTACTATCCCTAATTGGACTTATACTATTACTACCCTTGTTTGCAATTATTATTCTGCTTATAAAGCTAGACTCACCAGGCCCGGTATTTTTTAAACAAAAGCGTGTGGGCATACATAAAACACACTTTACTATTCTCAAGTTTAGGACTATGAGTATAGATACTCCCCATGACGCTCCTACCCATCTACTTGAAAACCCAGACCAGTACATAACCAGAATGGGTAGGTTTTTAAGAAAAACCTCCTTAGATGAGCTACCACAGATATTTAACATACTAACAGGCAAAATGTCTGTTATAGGTCCAAGACCAGCCCTTTGGAACCAGTATGACCTTATCGCTGAAAGGGATAGGTATGGTGCTAATGATATACCTGTAGGCTTAACAGGCTGGGCTCAGATAAATGGTAGAGATGAGCTGCCTATTGAGGATAAGGCAAGGCTAGATGGAGAATATGTACAAAGAAGAAGCCTGTGGTTTGACTTCATTTGCTTTCTAGGATCATTTACTGCAGTTCTCAGGAGAAAAGGTGTAATAGAGGGCGGGACAGGTATTATAGCAAAAATGAAACAAGATAAAGTGGAAACTAAGGACTCAAGTTCTCTAGATAATATTGGCCTATAGTTTAGTGAGGTATATAAATGAAGAAAATACTAATAACAGGTAAGGACAGCTACATAGGTACTTCATTGGAAAAGTGGTTATCACAATGGCCTGACAAATACACAGTAGATACAGTAGATATGACAAGTGCAAGCTGGAAAGAAAAAGACTTTTCCAAGTATGATGTAGTCTTTCATGTAGCAGGGATAGCACATGTGTCATCTGATCCTAAATTGAAGAACCTATACTATAAAGTGAATAGAGACCTTACTATTGCAACTGCTAGAAAAGCCAAGAACGAAGGTGTACAGCAGTTTATTTTTACACATCT
>DGFG01000118.1:1080-18489 GCA_002391555.1 Firmicutes bacterium UBA3906 | reverse complement strand
GGAAATAAGAGCTTTACTATAAAGATAAAAAGTAAAAGCCTGATTTTAGTCTATAAGGATTCAGATAAGAGTAACTTTGGTAAGGCTGATATTATAATTGATGGCCAATATGTTAGAACGGAGGACCCCCATATTAACAACTGGACCCATTGTAATGCAGTAATATTATACAAGGATACCGAATGTAAGGAACACACAGTAGAGATTAAAATGGCTGAAGCCGATCAAGACAAATTCTTCACTATACTTGGATTTGGATACACCTTTTGATAAATATAAGCTTTACTAAAATCTAAAAAGCTCACATTAGGGCTAGGAAAATCGTTTTTTAGTTATAGGCCAATAATCTGATTGTTGGCCTATAGCTTCTTTGTAAAATAAAAGTAAAAGGCCAGCAGAGGTTCTCTTAGCAAGGGGCAAGGAACACTTGGTAACCTTAAAAAAACGTTCCTCATCCTTTTCTATATCCTTGTACTTTTTATGTATTTTTAAGGCAGTTCTCGCATTAAAGCGGATGAAATTTTCTATAGAGTCTAAAAGATAACTTCCACTACTAACCCTGAACTCATGAACATACTGGTACATTCGTTTCACAAAGGTTTCATATTGACGATGGTTATCTAGGAGTCTGATGTTGGCATGCTGGGGTATAGTCATATCCTGTACTATATGAAGGCTTGCACCTAGGTAAAACAATGCCTTGTCATACTTACCATTTTCCCATAATAGCTTGGCCTTATTATAATAGTTGACCCCCAAATCCATAGCATTTTTCCTGCCATATAGCCCCTTTTTCTTGTAGGGATTATAAAAATGAGAGCTACTTTTAAAGTCCTGGTCAGCCCAAACAGCACCCTTGTTGATCTGGCTAATACAGTTAGTATAGAAGTTGAATTCATATATATAGTTATCATTGCTAAGTATCTTAACAGCCTGCGAATTAATATATTTGTGAACTAAACACTGGGTCTTTATTAGCCTTCTTTTAAATGGGCTAATAATGCTAAATATCGTCTCTAAAAGATTATCATAGCTTGCTTCTAAAATATTCATTTAGGTCACCTACAAAAAAGAATGCGTTTGCTCAGCTAAGACTTATTCTTTGCAAGTACTAATCTTATTATTTATTGAAAAAAATTTTTATTAGGAAGAATAGAGGACTTAATGCTTATATAAATAGACTTACTGTTTATTAATTAGTAGTTTTATACTATAATAGTTTGGTGATAGCAGTTAAATATAGCCCTAAGATTGTGAGGCGAGCTTAAAAATGGATATATTAGAGCTTATTAAGGCGATTATACTAGGAATTATTCAAGGGATTACCGAATGGCTACCTATCAGTAGTACTGGCCACTTATTACTAGCAGAAGAGTTTCTAAAGCTTGATGTTGATCAGACTTTTATGGAGATGTTTAGAGTAGTCGTCCAGTTTGGTTCAATACTAGCGGTTGTGGTACTTTACTTTAACAAACTCAACCCCTTTTCTAAGAAAAAGACTGTCAAGCAAAAGACTGACACATGGAATCTATGGTTTAAGGTCTTTGTTGCAGTCCTGCCTGCGGCGGTTATTGGACTTCTCTTCGATGATTGGTTTGATGCTAACTTTTATAACTACATAACTGTATCAATCACACTAATAATCTATGGTATCTTATTTATTGCTGTAGAGAACATTAACAAAAATAAAAGGGCAGGTATCCGTGACTTATCTCAGATATCCTACAAAACTGCCTTTATTATAGGTCTTTTTCAGGTACTAGCACTAATACCAGGCACATCAAGATCAGGGGCTACTATCATCGGTGCAATGGTTATTGGAACATCAAGGTATGTAGCAGCTGAGTTTACCTTTTTCCTTGCTATACCAGTCATGTTTGGGGCAAGCCTACTTAAGATATTAAAATTTGGATTGTCCTTTACTCAACTAGAGGCAGCTATTTTGTTGATAGGTACCCTGGTATCATTTATAGTATCAATAATAGCAATTAAGTTCCTAATGAATTATATTAAAAAGAACAACTTTAAGGTATTTGGCTACTATCGAATAGGCCTAGGGCTAATCATACTAGCTTATTTTTTGATATTTGGCTAGGCAATTGATCTTATATTAAAGTATCTTTAATATACATGCATATATGCGTTAAATTCCAATGTGTAGTTTAAAGGAGTAGGAAATGAGTAGGATGGCAAGAAAACAGCTAAAAAAGAATAACAAAAAAACTATTCTCTTAGTGATCACCTTTTTAATATTTGCTGCCTCAGTACTAGCTTTATTATCGATTAAGAGTATTAACCCCATTGTAACAGTAGAAGCAGGTACAGAATTTCCTGATATAAAAAAATTTTTGAACTATAATTCTAAAAAAGCATACTTTGTAGACAATGTAGAAGAAATCGACATGACTACACCTGCTGTCCATGAGCTTACAATTGGAATTGGCAACAAGACCTATAGTTCAAAGCTACATGTGGTAGACACTTGCCCACCAAAAGCATATATTTCAAACAGGTCAATCATATCTGGTTCAAATATCGAGGCTAGCGATTTTGTTGACTTAGCCTTTGACGTAACTGAACTTGATATCTACTACAAGGCAGAACCGGACTTTACAAAAGCTGGTTCGCAAGATATAACCATTGTTCTTGAAGACACTAGCGGTAATAAATCTGAGTATACTGCCAAGCTTGAGATTATTCCTGATACAGAACCACCCACTATACAGGGTGTCCATGATCAAACAGTATATATAGGTGATACTATCTCCTATAGGCAAGGTATAATTGTTAGAGACAACAGAGATGAAAATGTTGAGCTAAAAATAGATAGTAGTGCTGTTAATCTTAGGAAAGAAGGAAGCTACCAAGTAATATATACAGCAGTTGATAGTTCTGGCAACGAGGCTGTAGAGATAGCAACTATAAATGTAATGGAAAAGCCAGCCAGTCTTTTGGCTGAAGAAAAGTTATATGAGCTAGCAGATCAGGTCTTGGAGAAAATAATTAAAGATGATATGACAGACTTAGAAAAGTTATGGGCTATCTACAAATGGACTCGAAACCATATATATTTTACAGGGGATTCTGATAAAACTGACTGGGTGGCTGAAGCTACTCGGGGTATACAAAAGGCATCAGGAGATTGCTTTACCTATTACGCTACTTCCCATGCCCTATTATCAAGAGCTGGTTTTGAAGATATTAAAGTTAACCGAGCAAGAGACAATAGCTATCATTCATGGAATCTTGTAAAATACAATGATCAATGGTATCATTTTGATGCAACACCAACCAGTAGAAGCTATTACTATGTATGTTTTATGCGTACAGATGCTGAGGTAGAAGAATATTCAAAATGGCGAATAGACCATTATTATTTTGATAAAAGCAAATACCCTAGCTCAGCTGTTGAACCTATTGAGCATGAAAGAAATGTATATAGATAAATACCAAAACACATGAAAGGGTAAGGGGTTTATGCAAACAAATATACTGCAGTATTTGGAGGAAACAGTTAAAAAGTTCCCAAATAAAGTTGCATTTGCAGATGAAGACTTTAGTCTAAGCTTTACTGAACTATTTGAGCAAAGTAGGTCTATAGGAAGTTATTTAATAAGCCAAGACTGTTATAAGGAGCCAGTAGTAGTCTTTATGAACAGGCATCCTAAGGCTATTGCCGCCTTTTTAGGTGTGGCTTATAGTGGCTGTTTTTATGTTCCTGTAGATGAGGAAATGCCCTCTTTTAGGATTGAGTTGATTATAAAAAAGCTCAAGCCAAAAGCTCTTATTTGTGATCCGGCTTCTTTAGACTTATTAGAAAAATACAAATATGAGGGACTTGTACTTCTATACGATGACATTGTTAATACACCCATAAATCAAGCTGCTCTAGATAAGATCAGGGCAAAGGCCATAGACACTGACCCACTTTATATAGTATACACATCTGGATCAACTGGTATACCAAAGGGGATAGTAGGTAGCCATAGAGCAGTCATTGATTATATTGAGAGTCTGTCACCAGTTCTTTCTTATAACAGTGAGACAGTGTTTGGTAGCCAGAGCCCCTTGTATTTTGATGCTTGTTTAAGGGAGATTATCGGAACTATAAAGCATGGTTCTACAACTTATCTCATCCCTAAATCCTATTTTATGTTCCCAATAAAACTTGTTGATTTTCTTAATGAATACAAGGTCAATACAATATGCTGGGTTGTTCCTGCACTTACAATGATATCTTCTCTAGGTGTACTAGAAAAGAAAAAACCAGAGTATTTACATACTATCGCCTTTGTTAGTGAGATTTTTCCTATTAAGCAGTTTAATATCTGGAGAAAGGCCTTACCAGAGGCCAAGTTTGTTAACCTATATGGTCCAACAGAGACCACTGGCATTTGCACTTATTATATAGTAGATAGAGATTTTGGCTTAGATGATGTTATTCCGATAGGAGGACCACTCAAGAATACAGATATATTCCTGCTAGATGAAAATGACCAAGAACCTCCTCTAGGTGAACTTGGGGAAATATGTATTCGTGGTACTTGCCTAACCCATGGTTACTACAATGATTTTGAGAGGACCCAGGAAACCTTTGTACAAAACCCACTAAATACTGTGTACCCTGAGCTTATATATCGTACCGGTGACCTTGCTAAATATAATGAGTATGGTGAATTAGTATTTGTTAGCCGTAAGGACTTTCAAATAAAGCATATGGGCCATAGGATAGAGCTAGGGGAGATAGAGATAAATGCGACAGGGATAGATGGGGTACACCAGGCATGTTGCGTATATGACAAAGATAAGTCCAAGATAGTCCTTTACTATGTAGGCAGTATAAGCGAAAGAGAAGTAGCAGGACAGTTAAAAAAGGTCCTACCCAGGTATATGGTGCCAAACAGTATTAGGTCGCTAGAAACCATGCCCCTGACTGCAAACGGTAAGATAAACAGGTCATATTTAAAGGAAATAACAGAGAAAAAAAGGAGAGAAAATGATGGAAATATTGCTTGAAATCCTAGAGGAATTACATCCAGACGTTGACTTTGAAAACTGTGAGACCCTGATAGATGATAAGATTTTAGATTCATTTGATATCATAACCTTGGTAGCTGATATTAATGATGAGTTTGGCGTGGCAATACCTGCTGAAGAGCTCATACCGGAGAATTTCAACTCAGTAAAGTCCTTGTATGCATTAATTGAGCGATTGTCTGAGGAGGGCTAAGTAAAAAACCAATGTTATTTACATCCTTTGATTTTATTCTATTTATCTCTTTGTTATTTGTGATCTACTATATAATACCAAAGAAACTACAATGGGGACTCCTGCTAGTAGCTAGCTATCTTTTTTATTTTATAGCAGGGCCAAAATATCTAATATATATCCTTGTCACAACAGCATCCACCTATTTAGTTGGCCGTAAAATTGATCAACTAGAGATAAGGCAAAAGCACTACTTTGAGGCCAACAAGGATATGTCAAGGGCAGACAAGAAAGAACATAGGTCTAAAACTAAGGCTAAGCAGTGGAAGTGGTTATTGGTATGCCTTGTATTTAATTTTGGTATATTAGCTGTTGTCAAATATACTAACTTTACAATACATAATATTAATATCCTATTAAACTCATTTGGCAGCGATAGAAAACTATCCTTTCTAAGCATTGCCTTGCCCATGGGTATTTCATTTTATACCTTCAAGACAATGGGCTATATTATAGATGTATATAGGAAAAAGTATAGAGCTGAAAAGAACTTTTTCAAGCTTGCCCTCTTTGTGTCATTTTTCCCACAGCTCATACAAGGACCTATAAGCAGGTATGATAATTTATCAAAAACCCTATTTAAAGGGCACAAGTTTAACAGCAAGCAAGTCGGCTATGGAGTTCAAAGGATTATTTGGGGCTACTTTAAGAAACTAGTATTGGCTGACAGGATACTTATTGCAGTAAATACACTAGTCGGAGACCCAGACCTGTATCAAGGAGGCTATGTATTTGTTGGAATGCTCTTTTACGCCTACCAACTCTATGCTGATTTCACAGGCGGAATTGATATTACAATAGGTATTGGTCAGGTGTTGGGTGTAGAGATGGAAGAGAACTTTAACAGACCATACTTTTCCAAATCTATAGCAGAGTATTGGAGACGATGGCATATTACCATGGGAACTTGGTTTAAGGACTATCTCTTTTATCCAATTTCCGTTTCAAAGCCAATGCTGAACCTATCTAAATTTTCTAGGAAAAAGTTTGGTAATGTACTAGGCAAGCGTATACCCATATACTTATCTACGAGCCTTGTATGGTTTACAACAGGACTATGGCATGGATCAAGCTGGAACTTTATTGTATGGGGTCTTACTAACTGTTTTGTGATCTTGCTATCTCAAGAGTTTAGACCATTTTATGATTGGTTCCATAGCAAATTCAAGGTGAAAGACAAGCTTTCCTTTAGGATTTTCCAAATTGTGCGTACAGTACTGCTTATGAGTTCAATAAGAATGTTTGACTGCTACAGAGATGTGCCAATGACCTTTAAAATGTTTGGAACTATGTTTTATAAATTTAACATAAGACAATTATTTAATGGTTCTTTACTCAAGATTGGCTTAAGCGCAGCAGATTATCTAATACTTTTTGCTGGCCTTATAGTTCTAACAACAGTTAGTATCCTGCAAGCTAGGGGGAGTGTTAGAGAAAGGCTTGATAATAGGCCTATAGTAAGGAACGCTTTCTACTATGCCTTGATTATCTGTATAATAATCTTTGGTGCTTATGGGGTTGGATATGACTCTAGTCAGTTTATATACAACCAGTTCTAGGAGGATAAGATGGACAAAAAAAGGATAATTCTAAATATTGTTGTTGTCTGCCTTATATTATTCAGCTTATATATACTTCAAAACCTACTAATGCCAAAGTATGTGTCAGCAATAGTAGAGGGGTCTTTAATAGAAGAATACTATAATGAAAAGGCAGACTACAATCATGATATTATTTTTATAGGGGACTGTGAGGTATATGAAAGTTTTTCGCCTATCAGTTTATGGAAAAACTATGGGATTACTAGCTATATTAGGGGTAGTGCTCAGCAGCTCATTTGGCAGTCCTACTACCTGCTAGAGGAGACCCTAAAGTATGAGACACCAGAAATTGTTGTCTTTAATGTACTTGCCATGCAGTACAATGAGCCTCAAAAGGAAGCGTACAATAGATTGACATTAGATGGTATGAGGATGTCAGCAAGCAAGATTAGGGCTGTTAAAGCCTCAATGATGGAGGATGAGAGGCTGATTGACTATATTTTCCCCATATTAAGGTACCATTCTAGATGGAATGAGTTAACAAGTGAGGACTTTAAGTATGTATTTAAGAAAGATAAATTATTCCATAATGGCTACTATATGAGGGTAGATGTTAAGCCTGTAACATCAATTCCTAGGGGGAGAAAGCTAGCCAATTATCAATTTGGTGATACAGCCTATCTATACCTTGATAAAATTACAAAACTATGTAAAGATAATGGTATAGAATTAGTACTAGTAAAGGTCCCTAGTATATACCCTGTTTGGTATGACCAATGGGAGCAGCAAATAGAGGACTATGCAAGTAAGAATGATCTTTTGTATATTAATTTTTTAGAGCTAATAGATGAGGTGGGTATAGACTATAGTAAAGACACCTATGACGCAGGGCTACATATGAATCTTACAGGTGCAGAAAAACTCTCTCTTTATTTAGGAGATGTCCTAACCAAAACCTATGACTTAACAGATAAAAGGACTAATAAAGAGTACCAAGAAATATGGCAAGAAAAGATAGATTTCTATGAGCAGATGAAGGCACAGCAGTATTATGAGTTAGAAAAGTACGGATATTTAAAAAGCTTTGGTGCAAAAGCACCAGAAGATTAAAATAGTTAAATTAGCTTTCAAAAGGGAGGGAGAAAGTATAATCATGAAAAAACTAGCTATTATCTTGTTAGTTATAGCCTTGTTCATAGCAGGCTGCGCCCAGGATGATAAAACACCAGCAAACAACAAGGATGGACAAGATATAAAATCTGGATCCAACTTAGATAAGGCCGATAATAAAGAAGACGAGAAAGATAAAGAAGACCCAGACAACAATAATAATCAGACAGAGTATGTCTTTGAAACAGCAGGCATCACAATCGCTGTGAATGGGGAATTAGGTCCCATCTTAGAAAAACTAGGAGAACCCTTAGAATACTTTGAGGCACCTAGCTGTGCTTTTCAGGGTATGGAGAAAATATATACTTATAATAGCTTTGAGATAACAAGCTATGAGCTAGATGGCAAGGATTGTGTACTAGCTATTGTATTGCTAGATGACACGGTAGCTACAAAGGAAGGTATCTATCTATATGCTAGTGTAGATGATCTTATCAAAGTATATGGTGATAATTACAAAGAATCCTTTGGCCTATATGAGTATGAAGAGGGCATTAGCAGGCTATCCTTTTTTGTAGAGGATAACAAGGTTACATCTATTGAATACACACTAGTAACAGAAGAATAAATATAACTATAGGTAAAGGTAATTTATACTCAATCTTTTAATATAAAGGGGATATGAACTCGATAAGTTTCATATCCCCTTTAACATTCTGTATAAGCTTAAATCTTATTGATTGTAAGTTTTTGTTTATTTAGCAAAAACCTCAGGCTTTACTACATCGCCATGCTCAGCTTGTGTAGCCTTTAACCTAGCTACCTGATCGTTGAGTTCCTTTAAAAAGCTTTCAGGCATTTCTACAGAGCTAAAGATTTTGGACATACGGTCCATCTTCTCTAGATACTTGCCAACTCTGACTGAGAACTGCTCGTTGTATTCATCCACAGTGTAGTCATAATCTAGGTTAGCCTTAAATAGTTCTTTTAAGTCTTCGTACTTTGGTATTCTTCCAATTGGAGTTTCAATAGCATCGTATTCGCCATTTACACGTCCTTCAGCCCAAAGTATCCAAACCTTTTTGTCTAGCTTGCCATTTAGGTATTTACCGTTTTCGCCCTTTAGGAAGTAGTTGGTTGAATATACGGTTGGAGCCTTGTCAAGGTTGTTACCGAACTTAAGGTGATTTTCTACGTACTTTCCTAGAGGTACTACTAAAAAGTCTAGGTTAGCCATAGGATCATGGTTTCTTACTCCCTCTTTACCTAAAATAGCGGCTGTGGTTTCAGACTCGATGGTTGCACCCACAAATACGCCATGGGACCAGCTTAAGGATTCTGCTACCGGTACAGTAGTATCGGAGTCTCTTCCACCATAAACGATGGCTTGTACTTCAACGCCATTTGGGTCATTAACCTTGTCATCTGCATTGGCTAGCTCATTTATAGCAATTGTATACCTAGCATTTTTATGAGCATAGTCTATTTCTTTACCATTGGCATCCTTCTTGCCCTTGTACCATTCACCAGAGAAGTTTCTACCCTTGTCTGGTACCTCTTGGCCCATTCCTAACCAATAGGGCTTATCATCATTAACTAATACGTTAGAGAAGATAACTTCTCTTGGTGTTGTAAGGGCTTCGTATATTAAGGGGTCATCCTCTGGATTAACATCCTGGATTATACCGAAAATACCCTTTTCAACGTTTACTGCCTTAAGCTTGCCATCTATATTTTTTAGATAGGCAATATCATCGCCAACTATTGTTTGGCCTGGTAGCATAGCTGTACTGGTCTTACCACAAGCACTTGGGAATGCACCTGCGAAATATGTCTTACGGCCAGGTTTCCCCTGTACACCCATAAGGAACATATGCTCAGCTAGCCAATCTTCGTTATTAGCTTTTTGGATAGCTAATCTAAAGGCCAATTTTTTGAGGCCTACGCTATTTCCAGCATATTGGTTGTTTACTGTATAGACCCTGTTTTCTACTAGATCGATAAATATTCTACGTTTGTCTATATTTTTAGTTGTTCCATTTTCCAGCTCTCCTGCGGAGTGGAGGAATAAAAAGAAGTCATCTGACCCATTGAGTCTCTTAAACTCTTCATAGCCAGTCCTATAAAGAATCTGCTCACTGTGTGTTACATAGGCTGAATCTGTTATTTGCATAGCTCTTTGTGAGAAAGGTGAGTTTGTTGGTCCAAGGCTAAAGAAACTTACTAACATTTCTTTACCTTCCATAATGCCATCCATAATTTCTCTAACTTCAGCAACTCCATCAGGCTGTAGCATATCATTAACCTTGATACCCCAGTTTACTTTTTCTTTTACTAGGTATCTGGTGTTGGCCTTATCCCTACCTTGATCATTTATGCCATCAAAGTGTACTGTGTGACCTTCCATGCGAAGCTTGCTTTCCTCCCCATTCTTTAGGGCCAGCTCCTTTACATAGTTTATGTCTTCTTCTGAGTCGGTTATGACTGTGACTTTTGCTGGTTTACATAGGTCTATGGCATCCTGTAGATACTCCATGACTTTTTTGTTATTAAGCTGTTCTAACTTTTTTAAGTTTGCTTCACTTATTACCATTGAAAAACCTCCTCTAAATTATTATTGTGTACATTATATTCATCAGGTATAAACTCAACTTTTATTCAGTATTTTTTTAGTAAATTACTGAAAAAAGAATGTGTGCCTGACAAAAACCGATTTTCTTTTCTATTATACTAAAGAAACAGCATTAAGCCAAGGGATTATAGAAAAGTAAATGATAATTATTGCAATAACCAGTAAAAATACTTCTAAATAAAAAAATACCAGTGTTATCTTTTACCAGATACACATTTATAAAGCAGAGACCTGTTCAAGTACGAAATGGCTAGTTTGTTAGTATTATAAGGGATGGTTTAGGCAGTTTCTATAATTTTAAAATCCAAAAAATCCTATAGTATAATAAGGGATCAAATTAATGTTGCAAGTATTTAATTTATAAATTGCATAGCACTGATTTCTCTTATATAATAGCTTAAATGATCATATTAAATTATTGTGAAAGTAGCGAGGTGTAGGGCTAGTGTACGGATGGCTGGTAGTAAACCATTTTCTTAGACCAGAAAAGTTCGATTTATTATATAGTTGGCTAGAAAGTGCTGCTGAAAAAAGGGGTCATAGGCTTGTTAGATTGACCAATGCTCAGGCTATGTTTACCATTACTAATGGAAAGTTTCAGCCTAATCTTAGTCTAGAATATGAGCCTAACCCAGACTATGTTATATTTTGGGACAAGGATGTAGGCTTAGCCAGGATGCTAGAAAGCAGGGGTCTTAGACTCTTTAATAAAGCAGAGTCAATTGCAGTATGCGATGACAAGAGTTTGACCCACATCTGTTTGGCCAATAAAGGAATAAGGATGCCAAAAACTATAATAGCACCAATGACCTTTTCAAACATTGGATATAATGATTATAGTTTTTTAGAAACTATTACAAATGAAATTGACTTTCCTATAGTTGTGAAGGAATGTCACGGTTCTTTTGGACAGCAGGTTTATCTAGCTAAAGACAAAGAACAGCTTATAGGGATTGTGAGGAATATTGACCACAAGCCTATGCTTTTTCAAGAGCTTATAAGTTCTAGTTGGGGCAAGGATATAAGGATAAATGTAGTAGGCGGAAAGCCAGTAGCTTCTATGCTTAGATATTCTGATAGCGATTTTAGGTCTAATATTTCTAACGGCGGTAGGATGCAAGACTATAAGCCTACTGAGGCACAACTTGACTTGGCAATTAAGGCCTGTGAGGCTCTTTCTTTAGATTTTGCGGGTGTAGACATACTCTTTGGAGAAAATGATCAGCCTATACTATGCGAAGTAAACTCTGGTCCCCAGTTTAAGAGCACTTATGATTGCACAGGTGTTAATGTAGCAGATTTTATTATCGACCATATAAGTCGTGAGATGAGGAGATAAATATGTTAGCATGGCTCATTTACGATAAAGCAGGAGCCAAAAGAAACAAGCACTATATTTCTATATATTTTGAAGAATGTAGTAAGCGTAATATAGACCTTGTCCTCCTATATAAAGAGGATATAACTATAGGAGTAAGGGGAAACAAACCATTTATACTGCACAAGGGTATAGAAGGGGAAAGACCTGACTTTGTCATATGCCGCACTATAGACCCCCTACTTAGTAGGCAACTAGAAATAATGGGGATAAGGGTCTTTAATAACTATAAAGTGAGCTTAATATGTAATAATAAGCAAAGGACCTACCAGTATATTTCTCAAAGCGGTATTAAAGTAATGGACACAATTTTTGCAGATAAAAACTATAGCGGGACTATAGAATTCCCAGCAGTAGTGAAACCAGCAAGGGGTAGGGGAGGGGAAAACGTTTTCCTTGTAGAAAGCAAAAATGAGTACAGGTCAGCAATTGCAAAAATCCAAGAAGATCAGATAGTAATTCAAAAGCCAGCTAGTGATTTGGGTAGAGATCTCAGGGTTTATGTAATTGGCAAAAGAATAATAGCAGCTATGCTAAGGGTGTCAGATAATGATTTTCGTAGCAATTATTCACTTGGTGGTTCAGCCCATCCCTATACCTTATCTTTAGAACAAAGAGAAACTATCAATAAAATAATTGATATCTTTGATTTTGGATTGGTAGGCATAGATTTTGTATTTGACAAGGGTCAGATGGTATTCAATGAAATAGAAGATGTAGTAGGCTCAAGAATGCTTTATGCCAAAACAAATATAAATATTGTATCAGAATACATTGATTACATAGTTCAAAAAGTTGAGATAGACTTTTAAAACTTTCAAAACAGAAGGAGCCAGCAGGCTCCCTAGTAGGGGTGGAAAGGGCAATGCCACTTAACTTAAGCGATAGTTCAAAGAAATTAAGATATAGAAAAAGGGCAGGCATTCTTTTCCTTTTGACGGTCCTAATTGTCCTATTTTTCTATTATCAAAACAATGCACTACAAATAACAAGAATTGATATTGCTAGTTCAAAGGTAAATAATGATTTTAGCATTGTTCACTTGTCTGATCTACATGGCAAGACCTTTGGCAAGGCTAGTCATAGCTTAATTACTAAGGTTGAGTCATTAAATCCTGACATTATTGTCTTTACTGGAGATCTAGTTGATAAAAATAGTAGTATTGATAAAAGTGTTGAAACACTAGAAAGGCTTACTTCTATAGGCCCAGTATACTATGTTCCAGGCAATCACGAGTATAGGTCTAATAAGTTAAGTAACCTTTATAGTAGATTAGAGCAAACAAGTGTTATTGTATTGGAAAACCAATCCCACGAAATTGAGCATGGAAATAGAACAATCTCTATCTTTGGTATAGACTATTTGGCAGACAGTAGCAAGGAAATAAATAGTAGGTTAGCTGAATTCGCTGAGCAGGATATGTATAAAATAGTCCTAGATCATTATCCTGAAAATTTTAGTAATCATATATCCTATGATATTGATCTAGTATTGTCAGGCCATGCACACGGTGGACAGTTTATACTTCCATTTCTAGGTGGCTTGTACTCACCTGGCCAAGGTTTTTTTCCTAAGTATTACAGGGGGATTTATACAGAGGACAATACAAGTATGGTTGTAAGCAGGGGCTTAGGTAATAGTGTCATACCAATTAGGCTTTTTAATAGACCTGAGATCGTACATATAAGACTATTATCACAATAGGGGAAACAGGTGATAATTAAGGCTAAAGGCCATGCCATATTAATTAAATTGACTTACTATGATTAGCCAAACAATATGTTGTAGGTTAATAATTAAGTAGACCGCAAGCATGATATTAACCAACAACTTAGATACTTTTAATTGTGAATGACTAGCTTCCTTTATCCTTTTAATTAATAATGCAATTAGCAGGCCAGGGACAAGCCCTTTGACAAGAAAGCATAGCATAGGATTTCTTAGTAGCTCTTTAACAATTAGATTAGCTTCATCAAACAAGCCTGTTTTAATAAGCAAGAGGGTAAAGACAAGGTCTGTAATGTTTAGAAGATAAAGCAGAACAAGCTTATACCTTATTTTTTTTGTAGCATCTGCCTTTATAGAGTAATTCATTATATACATCCCACCTTGTTAATAATTATTGCCAATTATCTGGAAATAGTACATTTGGCTATAAATTATTATCAAGATGAGAAAAGCAAGCTAGAACAAAAGAAAGTCTTATATATTTATAAAAAACACCGTAAAGCAGATAGACCAGCTACAGGATGCTCTAATCTGCTACGGTGTTATAGAAAAGTTAAGTATTCTAATAGATAAGTGATCCTAATTGTAGGTAACTATTTAAAAAGACAGGAAGAGAAACACTTTAATTAGTGGCTGTCTTTACCCTAATAGAGTAACTAATAGATACAGAATCCTTAAGCATTGCGGATACTGCACAATATCTTTCCTGAGATAAAGAAACTGCCTTTTCTAGCTTGTCCATGGGTAGTTCGTCTCCTGTGAATACATAGGTTAGGTTAATTTTGCTATAAATTTTTGGGTGTTCATTTGAGCTTTCTGCTTCTGCTTCTATTGTAAAATCGGTTGGTTCAACCCTCATTTTCCTCAGGATAGATATAACATCCATACCTGTACAGCCTATAAGGCTAGCTAGTAATAGCTTCTTAGGAGTTGGACCCTCATTATCCCCACCAAATGCCTCTACTGCATCCATTACGATTTTGTGACCATCAATCACACTTTCAAAGGACATATTATTCTTAAGTCTACCTTTAACTTTTACCATATAAAACACCTCATTATTTGATATTATAGTATTATATTTACCCCACACTTAAAGAGGTAAACATATACTGGACAGGGTTACAAAAACCCACCACAAAATTAAATTAAAAGGACTGAGTTAGTTTGAGCAATTTAAACATATTGTATGAAGACAATCATATATTAGTAGTCGTAAAACCAGCAAATGTTCTATCCCAAGGAGATTATACAGGGGATCAGGATATGGTAACCCTACTAAAGAACTATATAAAAGAGAAATACAATAAGCCTGGCAATGTTTATCTTGGCTTGGTCCACAGGCTAGACAGACCTGTTGGGGGGACAATGGTATTTGCTAAGACATCAAAGGCAGCTTCTAGACTATCAGAGCAAATCAGGCAAAGGAGCTTTAAAAGGACCTATATAGCTGTTGTAGCTAATGGGAGCCTAAAGGATACAGATACCTTGGTGCATTATTTGCTAAAGGACAAAAGACGTAACAAGGTAGCTGTTGTAGATAAAGAAACGATTGGTGCTAAGGAAGCCATATTAGAATATAGGGTATTAGCTAGAAAAAGCGACCTTAGCCTAATAGAAATACAGCTCCATACAGGTAGAGCTCATCAAATCCGAGTTCAGCTCAATGCCATAGCCAGTCCCATAGTAGGTGATCAACTATATGGAACAAGAGGAGCAGACAAGGGTGTTCAGATAGCACTTTGGGCTAGCAAAATTATTTTTATGCATCCTACAAAAAAAGAAGAACTAGAGTTTTGCTCTATGCCAGAAAAGCGTTACCCCTGGAGCCTATTCGATTTATGAAAATTTCCTCATTTAAACTCTTTTTTTAATGCTTCAAATATGGGCAAGGACCTCTCTATTGTTTGAAGACTTACGCAATAGGCTATCCTAAAATAACCAGGGCATCCAAAGCCCCTACCAGGTACAAGCAGTAGATTATGGTCGGCAGCGCGTCTTACAAACTCAACATCATCTTCAATCAGTGCCTTGGGAAAGAGATAAAAGGCACCTTGTGGTTTATTACATTCGTATCCTAGCCCTATAAGGTGATTGTATAATAGATCCCTTCTTTTCCTGTAATAATTAATATCCAAGCTAGCATTTAAAGATTCGGCTATGACCCTTTGAAAGAGGGCAGGAGCATTTACAAAGCCTAAAATCCTGTTTGAATATATAAAGGCTTGGGCAAGCAAGTCAGCCTTGTCTATTTTTTTATTGATGGCTATATAGCCTATTCTTTCTCCGGGTATGGCTAGAGACTTACTAAAGGAGTTTACTATAACTGAGTTTTTAAATATCTTTAGTATATGTGGTAGCTGTGCACCATCATAAAGGATATCAGAGTATGGCTCATCTGATATTACCAGTATCTGGCTATTATAGTCCTTTTCTTTACTAGCAATCAAGCTAGCCATTTTCTCAAGGGTTTCTTTCCTATAGATAACACCTGTAGGGTTATTAGGTGAATTTAAGATTACAGCCTTGGTTTTTGGACTTAAGTTTTGCTCAAGAAGGTCAAGGTCTGGTTCAAAGGTATCAAGCCGGCAGGGGGATATAATAGGTATACCACTATGATTATCTACATAGGATAGGTATTCAGCAAAATAAGGGGAAAAAACTATTACCTCGTCACTAGGGTCTAGTATCGATTTTAAGACCACGTTCAGGCCACCGGCTGCACCAGAGGTCATTACTATATTTTCTGGTCCTAGCTTAATACCAGTCTTTTTTTCAATATGGTCTGAGACATTAGTTCTAGTATCTAGATAGCCAGCATTGCTCATATACCTATGAAAGCCTGGTCTATTATCTAGTGCCAGCTTCTTAAGGGTTTCCTTCACATGCTCTGGTGGTTCAATATTGGGGTTTCCCAAAGAAAAGTCAAAGACATTGTCAACACCATAGGTCGCCCTAAGCCTTTCTCCCTCTTCAAACATCTTTCGTATCCACGATGAAGCCTTTATTTTTTGAGCTATAGTATTAGAAACCATGAGTCATCCCCCAAACTATTAATTTAAAAGCCTGCTTCGTTAAGCTTTTTAGATATATTACCATCTATTAGGCTTTTATTCAATTATCAAGGTCAATTATAGGCCTCTTGTTTACAAGCAATTTATATGTTAAAATGAATTAACATCTAAAAGGGAGTAGCTGTGGCATATGCCGTAAATAGGGTCAACATGCTGGAGAAATCCTGGCCCTATTTCTTGAGAAAAATCTATTCCTAGATTTTCTCTAAGTAGCGAGACTTTTAGATTGATAAACCAATAATAGAGATTGGTTTGTCGATCTAAGGGTCTTATTTTTTTGTGAGGCAAATAAATAGCAAAGATTTGGAGGACCTTCAATGAGTGACTTAATTAAAGCTTTTATACTAATTTTTGTAGCTGAGATGGGGGACAAAACACAATTACTAGCACTAGCCTTTGCAACAAAATATTCAACGGCTAGGGTATTAGTAGGTATATTGATAGGATCATTATTAAACCATGGACTAGCAGTAGTACTAGGTAGTTACATATCAAGCTTTATATCAACTGATATAATTCAGCTTATAACTGCTGTTGTATTTATTATCTTTGCCCTCTGGACACTAAGACCAGAAGACAATAATATTGATAAGGAAAAAGAAAGTCCTAGGTTTGGCCCTATAATCACAGTAGCTAGTGCTTTTTTCTTAGGTGAATTAGGGGACAAGACTCAATT
>DGFG01000118.1:0-848 GCA_002391555.1 Firmicutes bacterium UBA3906 | reverse complement strand
TTGGTAGAAAACTTGGAGACAAGATACCCGAAGTAGCAATAAAGTTTATTGCAGCTGGCATTTTTATGATAGTTGGTATTAGCAAGCTAATAAATTTTCTACCAGCAGCCTATCTAAATCCGTTAATTATTACAGTGTTTCTAGCAATTCTTTTACCGATTGTAATCCTATTGGTTATATATAATATAAAGGCTCATAAAGAGGGAAAAGAAACAGCCTTTAAGAGTGCAGTGGCTAGCCTGTATAGCTACTATAATCAGATGAATGATGAAGTAGCTCACATGTGCCTAGGCCCTGAATCTTGTGGTGGCTGTGAGGGAGACAATTGCATAGTTGGTCACATAAAGCTAGTACTAGATCAGTGCATAAAAAAAGGAGAATGTAATGACCTAGGCCTACCCTTAGATATAAGCAATAAACAGTTTAACAAGGATCAGGCAAGGGAGAGCCTGCTACTTACCTTGCAGCTACTAAGGGACAAGCCTAATGATGAGAGCTATAAGGCTATTAATGAAATCAGGAAAAGTCTAGAAATGATTGCATTTGGCAAAAGTGTAGAGCAGATCACTAGCTGGGAGGACTATGTAGAAAAGATCTCAAAAACAGACAAGAAAATGGCCAAGGCCCTGCTCTAAGGAAGCCATAATATTTGCCCCTAATGAAAAGCTCATGTAATATTATATACAAGCAAGAAAAAAGGATTTTCAACATATACTGAGGTGAGTAAGATAAAAACTAAAAAAATTGACAACAAGCATAAATACCTATATGAAACACATACTCATAGCTCACAGGCTAGTGCCTGTGCCTTTAGTACAGGGGCCAAGATGGTGAGGGCATACGCTGAA
>DGFG01000012.1 GCA_002391555.1 Firmicutes bacterium UBA3906 | reverse complement strand
TCATACGAAGTCCTTCTGTTCTCCTCCCCTAGGGGAGGAGCGATTTCTTACGTCTGCCTAGGCACTCCATTTTTCTTCTCGAATAACTTCACTTGCACTTTTCCCATTTAATACTTTGCGTGGATAACTATTTAGCCATTCTTGAATTTCTAAAATCTCTTTCGTGCTGTATTTAGCTATTGCACATCCCTTAGGTATGAAGCGCCGTAAGTGGCCATTTACCTGCTCATTCGTTCCTCTTTCCCATGAATGGTAAGGGTGGCAGTAGTATACTTGGGTACGTGGCACGCCTTGCTTGCTAACACAAGATGTCTCTAAATTGCGCCAATCCAAAAACTCACTTCCATTATCCACTGTTATTGACTTAAACTTCTTATGAAAGCACTTAAATCCTATCTTTTTTTCATATTGATCTAATTGACGCTGAACTTCTTTTTGTGTCTGAGAACGTAGTTTAAATAACAACACTTCGCGACTCCTTCGCTCTATCAACACAAGCAAGCTTGCCCTTCCTCTTCCTCGCCCAGATTCGATACAATCCATTTCCCAGTGTCCTAGTTTACTACGCTCATTCGCCTGCTTAGGGCGGTCATCAATGCGCTTAGCGTCTACATCCTTAATTCGCCTAGTCACCCGTGTATACTTCCTTCTTGAGCTTTTCCCTTTTCGTGGCAAATCTTTTTTTGTTACATTGAGTAATAACTCCCGGTCAATATAATTATAGAGCGTTCGTTCAGATATTGGCGTTCTTTGATAGTCGGGATCATCCTTAAGCTTCACAATGGTAGCGTAAGGAGAATACTTTTCCTTTGTAATACAATCCCCAATCTTTTTTGCTAGTTCATAATTCTTACCTATCTTCAGGTGAACCCCTTTTGCACTTGCCTTCTCATCATAATTATTTTGGGCTTGTATAGCCGAATAGCTAACCACCTCACGCCATTGGGAATCTCTTAATACTACCTTCCCACGTTTCAATTCCCGGCTTATTGTAGCTGGACTGATACCTAACCGTCGAGCCATTTGTCGTTGGCTCATTTTTTCTTTCCTTGGCGCTGCATTATTTTTATTCACTAGCGCCTCTATGTCTTCACGTTCATCAAATGTTAGATGTTTACCCTTGCGTCGAGTTCTGATACAATAGACTAAGCTCATGATCTTCTCCGTTTCTGTTTTTTTCGCTAATTAACATTATAACAGAGAAGCTCTCGTGAGCTTTATTTATTTACTTTTGTTTCACTTAATTCTACAACTCGCCATTAGTAGATCTATCTCTATTACTATGTTTCTAGATACATCCTCTATAAGACTGGTAATATAGCTTTTACTATATGCAAGCAAGGCGACAGAGCATTCTTATATCTAAAGGATGTAATTAAAACAGAAAAACCCCCATGGTCACTTATCTTAGTGACTACAGAGGTTTTTACCTATAACTAATAAATCCGGGCTATTGACAGCATGCCCTAGTCTAATAGTTATCTATGTGTCTTATAGGTCCTTGTTCAAAATGGCTACAAGTAAGTCTGTCGCTTGCATCATATCCCTTAGGTCAATCATCTCCTGGCCACTGTGAACATAGCGACAGGGGACTGATATTACGCCCGAGGGGACACCACTAGCTGTAAGGTGAATAGCACCAGAATCCGTTCCACCTGCCTCCAATACCTCTAGCTGATAGGGGATATTGGCTTCCTTGGCCCGTTTTATCATTAGATTTTTAACCATGGGGTGGCTTATTACTGAGGAGTCCTTGACCTTTATAGCAGGCCCTTGACCCAGCTTTATGGCCATTCGCCTAGCATTTGGAGTATCACCTGTCAAGGTAACATCTAGGGCTATCCCTATATCTGGCATTATACCATAGGCCGAGGTCCTAGCTCCACGCAGCCCCAACTCCTCCTGGACAGTAAATACAAAGTAAAGGTCATGGTCACTTTCCTTAACCCTCTTTAAAGCCTCAATGGCTACCACGCAGCCAACCCTATTGTCCATGGCACAGGCTGACAATCGGTCACCACTTGCAAACATGGGAGCATCATATACAGCCACATCTCCGATCTCTACCCTTTCTGCAGCCTCTTCCTTGTTTTTAGCGCCGATGTCGATATACATCTTTTGTAGGGTTAGCTTTTTAATATCATCAATTTCGCTTTCATAGCTGACAACTCCACAGGTCCCATCCTTAAACTTTACCCTTCTGTTTATGATATTTAAAACGGAGACTCCGCCGATATTTGAAAACCTTAGAAAGCCCTTGTCATCTATACCTGTAACTATTAAGCCTATCTGGTCCATATGGGCAGCTATCATAACCTTTTTACCTGTCCCATTTCCCTTTTTTACTGCTATTAAATTACCTAGGGCATCGGTGGATAGTTCATCGACATAGTCCTTTATTTCATTTTCTATAAGCTCTCTTATGGGGTCTTCGTTACCTGAAGGTCCATATGTAGCTGTTAATAGTCCTAGTAAGTCTTTCATCTGACCTCACATCCTTTTAAAAATTTCTGCGCTAGTAGCAGTGTGTTTTTGTAGTCATTTAGGTCCATAACACAGGAGGGTGAATGTATATATCTACAGGGCACTGAAATAGCTATGGTAGGTACACCGGCACGAGATTGCTGGATCCTTCCTGCATCATTACCTCCTGAAACATTTTCCTTTAGCTGATAGGGTATTTTGTTTTCCTCTGCTGTCCTTACCATCTGCTTGAACAGGTCCTTGTTGGCTACTGAGCTATAGTCCATAAATGATATGGCGGGGCCTTTTCCAAGCTTGGTGGTTTTAAGGTGATCTGGTACATCTGGAATATCTGCCGCAGTGGTACCCTCAATCACAAGTCCCATATCAGGCTCTATATGATAGGCAGCAACACCCGCCCCTCTAAGGCCAACCTCCTCCTGCACAGTAAAGCAGGCATAAAGGTCAAAATCATACCTATCCTTTAATAGCTCTAATATAATACTACAGCCTACCCTATCATCAAGAGCCTTGGCCTTGACCTTGTCCTGGCCAAAGATTAGAAAGGATGAATCAAATATGGCATAGTCACCTAGCTTTACTAGCCTGCTGGCTTCCTCCTTGGAGCTGGCTCCTATATCTATGTACATCTGTCTTTGCTTTATTACAGTGTTTCTCTCCTGTGGCTCCTGTAGGTGTATGGCCTTTACCCCTATAACTCCAGGAATCCGGTCAGGCCCTATAAGGACCCTTTTTGACACTAGGACCCTCTGGTCTATACCTCCTACTGGACGGAATTTGAGCATGCCGTTGTCACCGATACCGGATATAATAAAGCCTACCTCGTCCATATGGGCAGCTACCATTAGCTTTTTTCCACTGCCTGTCCCCTTCTTAACTGCTATAACATTGCCCATCCTATCAACATAGGTCTTATCACTTAGGGGTTGGGCTAGCCTTAATATTATATCTCTAACCTCGTTTTCATTACCTGAGACTCCTGCAGCCTCTGTAAGCTCTTTTAATAAGTCAACCATTCCTGCCAGCCCTCCTTTAAAGAAGCTATAAAGAGTGCTATAAGCCTTGCACCCTCTTTTATATGGTCCATATTTAGGGTTTCAACAGTTGTATGCATATATCTTAAGGGAATTTGCACTAGTACTGTAGGGACACCGGCCCTTGAGATTTGCATGGACCTAGCATCAGTACCTGTCATACCCGGAACAACCTCTTCCTGATAGGCAATACCATATTCCTTTGCAGTATCCTTAAGCCTCTGGGTCAGACCAGGATGCATGTTAGGTCCCATAGCAATTACAATCCCCTTGTTCATATCATGGGTAAAATCTTTTGGGGCATCAGGTGTATCACCATGGGTTACATCAATGGCTATTCCAATATCCGGCTCTAGCCTATAGGTCCCAATTATTGCTCCCCTAGTTCCTACCTCCTCCTGTACTGTAGCAGCACAGCAAACTTCAGCCTGGTACTTTAGCTTGTCAAGCTCCTTCATTAGGGCAACCTGCATAATGACACCAGCCCTGTCGTCTATGGATTTACCATTTACAAATGAACCCTGCATGCTCACAAGGGGGCTATTAAATCTTATTAGGTCACCTACCTCAACAAGCTCTCTTACCCTGTCAGCTGGTAAGCCAAGATCAATGACTAGGTCCTTCATCTTTATAGCCTTGCCTGCTTCCTCAGCAGATAAGAGATGGGGTGGCAGGGCCGCTACAATACCCTTTAGGTCCTCCTTGCCATGGACCGTAACCTCCTGGGTTAAGAGTATCCTCTGGTCGACTCCGCCCATACTGGTAAAACGCAAAAAGCCCATATCATCGATGTCCTTGACCATAAGGCCTATCTCATCCATATGGGCAGCTACCATTACCCTAGGTGCAGACTCTTGGCCAGACCCACGCTTTATACCGTAGACATTATAAAAGGGGTCTGTATTAACCTCATCACAATAGGCTGAGAAAAGCTCAGCTACGTATTGGGATGCCTTTTCCTCATAGCCTGAAACACCGGGCTCTTCTATTAATTTCGATAAAAACTCCTTCAAGCTGTAAATCCTCCTTTAGTTAGCTAATATGTGTCCTTGTTTTATTACTAGATAAATGCTTGTAACCACTTTATCTGGTCAATCAACCTCTTCATATATGATTACATTATCAAGCATCCTAAGCTCTGCTAGGATGGTTTTAACCTTTACTCCCTGGGGTATCTTTATGTTTAAATGGGCAGCTGACCACTCACCCTCCCCAGGTATGACCTTTATATCCTTTACCACTACCTTTAGCACTTCTAAAACATCTGTTATCTTAGCTATCTGGCCTGGCTTGTTGATAAATTCTACCCTAAGGTCGTGATTGTTGGCATTTGCCGTTAAAACTAGCTCAATCTTTTTAAGTAGAAAGAGGGTTATGTAGGAAAATACTGAAGCTATTATCGCTCCCCAGTAAAAGCCTACCCCAATGGCTATCCCTATACAGGCAACAACCCAGATACTAGCAGCTGTAGTAAGGCCCCTCACCCTGGACCCGTCCTTTAAAATCGTACCAGCCCCAAGAAAACCTATACCGCTGATTACCTGAGCTCCAAGCCTGGCAGGATCGGGTATTGATATGTTGGAATAAGCCTTTAGCATATAGTCTGAGGTTAGCATAACTAGGGCTGAACCCATACAAACTAGAGTATGGGTACGAAAGCCAGCAGGCCTGTTGCCTATTTCCCTCTCTATGCCTATTATACCGCCAAGCAGCATAGCTAAAAATATCTTTAATAAGGCTTCCCATTCCATATCAAATACCTCCTTTACCCTTTACTATTATAATATAACCCTAGGTCCTGAAATAGAAACAAAGGGAGATTATTTTTAAGTCTCATCTAGCTGAGACCCTTTTAACTTTGTCTTAAGTGCCTTTATAGGATATTTGTACCTGCCTAATTTGTCAGCTCCCTTATAAGGCTTGCCCCCTTCTTCATGGCCCTTTCATTTATAGGCACAAGATCTTGCTTGCTAGGCCCCATAACCTCCTTTAAGGCCATAATTACACTTTCTCTTTTAACATTGCCCCTGGCCTCAATATAGGCCCCTAGTAAAACTGAGTTAGCTACCCTTATGTTGCCGAGTTCTTCGGCGATCTTACTTGCAGGTATGTAATATACCCTTATATCTTCTCTTTCAACCCTTCTGTTTATTAGCGAGGAATTTAGTAAAAGAATACCCCCTGGCTCGACAGCCGATTCAAACCTGTCAAGAGAAGGCATGTTAAGGGCTATAAGGGCTGATGCCCGCGTCACTATGGGTGATGCCACAGGAGCATTTGATACTATTACATTACAGTTGGAGGTCCCACCCCTCATCTCTGGTCCATAGGAGGGTAGCCAGGACACATTTTTTCCTTCAAGCATGCCTGCATGGGCTAAAAGCTGGCCTAGGGACATAACACCCTGACCACCAAAGCCTGCTATAATAAGTCTGTCTGACCTTTGATCAGCCATATTATTCAGCCTCCTTTTTTACACCTAGAGGGTAGTAGGGTATCATATTGTCCTTGAGCCAGTCTAAAGACTCAAGGGGGCTCATGCCCCAGTTTGTAGGACAAGTTGACAGGACCTCTACTAGGCTAAAGCCCTTGCCTGCTATTTGTAGCTCAAAGGACTTTTTTATTGCCCGCTTGGCCCTGGCTATGTGCCTTATATCATGAACGGATACCCGCTCTATATAGACTGCCCCATCTAGGGTTGCCAGCATTTCACTCATCCTAATTGGGTAGCCAGCCTGGTCTACCTGTCTCCCATAGGGGGAGGTCGTAGTCACCTGGCCGATCAAGGATGTAGGTGCCATCTGGCCTCCTGTCATACCATATATGGCATTGTTGATAAATATGGTGCTTATCTTTTCACCCCTAGCAGCTGCATGTACAATCTCAGCTGGCCCTATAGAGGCTAGGTCCCCATCACCCTGGTAGGTAAAAACTATCTTGTCTGGATGTACCCGTTTTATACCAGTTGCCACAGCCGGTGCCCTACCATGAGCAGCCTCTTGCATATCACAGTTAAAGTACTCATAGGCAAAGACAGCACAACCAACTGGAGCAACACCTATAGTCTTTTCCCTGATATCTAGCTCATCCATGACCTCGGCTATCAGCCTATGGACTATCCCATGGGTACAACCGGGACAGTAATGAAAGGGCTTTCCTGTAAGTGATTTTGGCCTTGTAAATACCTTTTTCATCCCCTTGTGCCCCCCATAACTTTTTTTATTTCCCCTAAAATCTCCTCAGGTGTGGGTACTACGCCGCCAGTCCTTCCAAAGAAGTAGTTAGGCTTTTTCCCCTCTATGCTAAGGCTCACATCCTCAACCATCTGGCCCTTACTCATTTCAACAGTTAGAAAGGACTTTACATGGTCCCTTTCTGCCCACTTTTTAAAGCTATCCCTCGGAAAGGGCCATAGGGTTATGGGCCTAATAAGGCCTACCCTTATACCAGCCTTATCAGCCATCTCAATGGCACTTTTGGCTATTCTTGCAGTTGACCCATAGGCAGCTATTATAAGGTCTGCTCCCTCACAATTATAGGTCTCTACCCTGACCTGACTTTTCTCTATTTGCTCATATTTTCTATAGATTTTATTAACATGGTCCTCTAGCTCTTTTGCATTGATAAAAAGTGAGTTTATAATATTACGGGGCCTGTCTCCTTTGTGACCTGTAGTAGCCCAGGTCTTTTCAGCTAGGTCTATTGCCTCTCTTTTTTTAAACTCAACTGGTTCCATCATCTGGCCTAGAATACCGTCAGCTAAAAGCATGACTGGGTTTCTGTATTTATCAGCTATGTCAAAGCCATCCATGACTAGGTCGACTGCCTCCTGGATTGTAGAGGGCGCTAGTACCACCATCCTGTAATCACCGTGGCCGCCACCCTTGGTTGCCTGGAAATAGTCTGACTGGGCTGGTTGGATACCACCTAGGCCAGGACCGCCTCTTACAATGTTAACTATTAGGCAAGGTAGCTCTGACCCTGCTATATAGGATATACCCTCCATCTTTAGGCTGATGCCTGGACTAGAGGAGGAGGTCATAACCCTAGCCCCTGCTCCACTTGCCCCATATACCATATTTATAGCCGCTATCTCGCTCTCAGCCTGCAGAAAACAGCCGCCTATTTCAGGCAACCTTTTCGCCATATAGGCTGGTAGCTCATTTTGTGGAGTAATGGGATAACCAAAAAAATAATGGCAGCCAGCCTGTATAGCCGCCTCTGCAATAGCCTCATTACCCTTCATTAAAACCTTTGCCATCTACTAAACCCCCAAAACTACTTTTCTACTTCTATTACTACATCTGGACACATCATAGCACAAGCCCTGCAACCTGTACATTTGTCCATCTCATGGACGGTTGCAGGATGATATCCATTTTTATTAACCCGGTCCCTGTCCATAAGGATTATCTTAACTGGGCAGACAGAAACACATAGCTCACAGCCCTTGCATAGTTCCTCGTCAAATGTTACCCTTGCCACTATAAAAACGACCCCCTTATCTTTATTCATATCTAATAGACCCTATAACTAGCTTTCTGCTCATGTGGTCTACTTATTTTTAGCCTGCCTCCAGGGAGGCTTAATATATAGGCTTATGGGTAGTAGGTCTACCCCTATATCCTCTGGCAGCTCTTCAAGTAGGCTCTTTTCACCTGAAATATAGGCAATTGGCAAAGCTGTCTGTCTTGAAACCTGCTCTACTATAGCCTGTCCCTCCATTATATCACAAGCCCTTGTCTCATAAGAAAGGTTTGTATTATTTATAATATCAGTTACCCTTAGCCTAGAGGTCTGCTCTATGGACTCCTTCATAGCTATGATCTGGTCCGGCCTGCTGGTTAGGGGTCTTTTTGTGTTTACAACGTAAAACATCCTATAAGCTTCACTTTTAAAGTACTGGTTAAAGACTCCTAGGGCCCTAGCTCCGTCCCCATCTCCCCCTAGGTCAAATATAACCTTTGCTGACTTGTCAATAAAAGCAGAGTACATATTTGCTGGCAGTGAGGGAACATCCACAGAGGATGCTGCAAAGTTGGGCATTAGTACCTTTAGCCCAGCCCCTTCTAGCTCTTCCTTTAGCTCACCTGTCCTAAAAAAGGGGTTCACTATATCAAGGTCCACCAAGATCACCTTCTTATATTGCTTTAGTGACCTTAGGGCATAATTTATAGCTAGCTCAGTCTTTCCGCTACCAAAATGGCCTGTAAATACTAGCAGCCTTTCCTCCTGCAAGCCCTGTCTCCTCCTCTGTCCTTGATAAACTCATTAAATAAAAGCTATTCTCCTGTATACAGCCAAGGGCTGTCTACCACAAAGTAGCAGCCCCAGCTTTTATAATAAGCCTATCTATTTTTGACCATAGTATGCCCCTTCGCCGTGCTTGCGAAGAAAGTGCTTATCAAGTAGACTTTTGCTTATCGGCCCTATATCTGGACTTAGGCTAATCGTATGGTAGGCCATTTTAGCCAGTTCTTCTAAAACAACTGCATTATGAACAGCTTCCATAGGGTCCTTGCCCCAGCTAAAGGGGCCATGGTTGTTAACTAAAACCCCTGGCATATGTATGGGGTCTATATCCTTAAAGGTCTCAAGTATTAAAGACCCGGTGACCAGCTCATATTGGCCCTTTATCTCCTCATCTGTCATCCTCCTTGTACAGGGAATAGGACCATAAAAATAGTCTGCATGGGTAGTGCCCAAAGCTGGTATGGATCGGCCTGCCTGTGCCCATATAGTAGCCCAGGAAGAGTGGGTATGTACAATACCGCCCACATGCTCAAAGCCCTTATAGAGCTCTAAGTGGGTGGCAAGGTCAGAAGAAGGCCTATAGTGACCCTCTACAACGTTTCCCTCCAGGTCAGTCACAACCAAATCCTTAACCCCCATACCCTCATAGGAAACCCCACTTGGCTTTATTACAACTAACCCCTTATCCCTGTCTATACCAGAAACATTGCCCCAGGTATATACCACAAGTCCCCTTTTAGGTAAGTCTAAATTGGCCCTTAGTACCTGGTCTTTTAAGTCCTTTAACATTATTTGTCTACCTCCCAGCTATAATATAAATCCTCAAGTCTCTCAAGTTCAGCCTGGCCACTAGCTATATCCATTACTCTCTGGGTAAGTTCTTCCCAGGCCATCCTTGTTATTATTTCAAGCTTTACCCTTTCCCCATAGGCCATATCCTCTATCTTTATATTGTTTTGCCTAAGAAAGTACTCAAGGCTGCCTAAGAGTGAATAGTCTGTTGTGATAATCCCTCGACTTGAAAGGGTCATCTTAACAATACCAGCCTTTTCTATAGCCTCAACTGCAGACCTTGTATAGGCCCTAACTAGGCCTCCAGCCCCAAGCTTTACACCGCCAAAGTACCTAACAACAACAAGAAGTACATTCTTTAGATCCTTTTGCAGCAAGACTTGGAGGATGGGCATACCAGCTGTCCCACTAGGCTCACCATCATCTGAAAACCGCTGCAAGAGACCATCTAACCCTATAACTGCCCCATAGCAGTAATGGCTAGCCCGTGGATACCTGTCCCTGGCGTCCTCCAAGCATAGGCTGATCTCAGCCTCACTCTCAATTATATATGTAAGGCCTATAAACCTTGATTTATTAATAATTATTTCATGGTCAATACTAGCATCCAAGCTTAGGTAGCTATCCAATAACTTGCCTCCCTTTTTCCCTTGGCATAAAGATAATCTAGCCATTAAATTACCTTGGCTTTCCATCGCAGTCACTTATGCTAATTATAATCATGCTGGCTCCATAAAGCAAGCAAGAGCCTATCTGGTCCAATATTTCCTCTAGCTCTGACTAGCTATCTAAGCCTAGGCAAGGGCAAGTAAATGGATAGTAAAAAGACATAGACTAATTAAATTAGCCTATGCCCCTTGATTGACTTTTATCTTCTAGCCTATAAGGTCAAAGACAGCCTTTTCTAGCTTGCTCGCCTTTTCCTCTGCGTCCTTTAAGTCACTGCCCACTACTGAGAAGTATAGCTTTACCTTGGGCTCAGTCCCTGAAGGGCGGACAGCAAACCAGGAATCATCCTCTAGTATAAACTTTAGGACATTTGATACAGGCAGGTCAATTTCTTCTGTCCTATCATTTACAAAATCTATTGCCTTGCTCATTAAATAGTCCTCTGCCCTTGCTAGCCTTGTATCGGCTATTTTAGCCGGACAATCATTCCTTAGACCATCCATGATATCCTTTATCTTTTCCATCCCTTCCTTGCCAGCCATTTCGATGGATTTTAGGGTCTCCTTATAATAGCCATGGGTCTGCCATAGATCCTCAAGCCCCTCATATAGGGTCATACCCTTTTCCTTGTAGTAGGCTGCCATCTCACAGATTATCATAGAGGCAATAACTGCATCCTTGTCTCTGACAAAATCCCCTGCTAGATAGCCATAGGACTCCTCATAGCCCATAATAAAACTATATTCCTTGCTAGTCTCAAACTCCTTTATCCTTTCACCTATATACTTAAAGCCAGTTAGGGTATTTAGTGTCTTTGTATTGTAGGAATCTGCTATCCTTTTGCCCATTTCACTGGTCACAATCGTTTTTATAATACAGGCATTTTCGGCTAGCCTATTTTGGTCCCTAAGGGCTCTTAGGCAGTAATCAACCATCAAGGCACCAGTCTGGTTTCCATTTAGAGCAACATACTCACCCTTTTTATTTTTAACCACAACCCCCACCCTATCACAGTCAGGGTCAGTGCCGATTATAACATCTGCATCATTTTCCTTTGCTAGGTCAATGGCCAGGTCAAATACTTCCTTTTCCTCTGGATTTGGATAAGTAACTGTTGAAAAATCACTATCCGGGAGTTCCTGCTCAGCTACAACCCAAAGATTCTTAAAGCCTACCCCCTCAAGGACCCTACGGACAGGCTTGTTCCCCGACCCATGAATAGGGGTAAAGACTATATTTAGTTTGTCACCCATCCTAGCTACTAGGTCCCTGTCAAAGCAGAGCTCCTTTACCCTATTTATATACTTAGACAGAAGATCCTCCCCTATTATTTCTAGCAGGCCTTTGTCTATAGCCTCCTCTTTTGAAATGGTCTTGATGTAGGAGAAATCCTCAATATTATTTACCTCATCTATTATGTCTCTGTCGATTGGATGTGTCACCTGGGCACCATCTTCCCAGTAGACCTTGTAGCCATTATACTGGGGTGGGTTATGACTAGCGGTTATTACAATACCAGCAGTTGCCCCTAGCTGCCTAACAGTATAAGATAGGATTGGGGTGGGCTGTAGCTCACCATAAAGATAGGTCTTTATCCCATTTGCACAAAGTACTAGGGCTGATTGAAGGGCAAATTCAGGCGACATCCTACGGGAATCATAGGCTATAGCCACTCCTCTTTTAGCCCTATCCTGGCCAGCCTTTAAAATATAATTAGCTAGTCCCTGGGTTGCCATACCTATCGTATATATATTAACCCTATTTGATCCAGCGCCTATAATCCCCCTTAGGCCACCGGTACCAAAGTCTAAGTTCTTGTAAAAACGATCCTCTATCTCACTTTCATTATTAGCAATGCTACGAAGTTCAGCCTTGGTCTCTTCATCAATCATAGGGCTACTTAGCCACATTTGGTATTTGTCCTTGTAATTCATGCATTTACCTCCACTTGAATTCGTAAAATCTATATCTATTTTACTAATTTCTTTGACAATATTATCACTCTACCTATATTGAGTCAAGAAAATAGCAAAAAGAAAAGGGCTCTCCATTTTAGAATTACCCATTTCTACTTAATAGTATAGATATATGTCTCATAATTGGCTTAGTCTAATCTGATACTGCTTCTATAATTATAAAGGTATACATCCTCTAGAGAAGGAACAAGCTCCTTGACATCAAAATCTAATTCCTGGTAATCTGATATGATTCTAGCCTTTACTATATCCTTTTCCTTAACCATAGATACTATATTATGTGATTTTTCAAATTCATGGAGCTTGTCAACAGGCACATAACATTCAAAGACCTTACCTTCAAGCATCTTGGTAAGATGGTCCTGGCTATCCTTGTGGATCATAACTCCTTCCTTAAGTAAAATTATCTCTTTTGATATGTATTCAACATCAGGTACTACATGTGTAGCTATAACAACAATCTTATCAAAGCTAATCCTAGAGATAAGGTTCTTTATCCGGATCCTTTCATTGGGGTCAACCCCTGCTGTGGGCTCATCTAATATCAATATATCTGGGTCATTTAGTATAGCTTGAGCAATAAGTAGGCGCTGTTTCATCCCACCCGACAAGGCCCCTATTTTTTTATTAGCCTCTTGAGTTAAATTAACCAGGTCTAGGACCTGCTCAATCCGCTCTTTGCCACCTGACCCCTTTTTAACATCCTTAAGAGTAGCTATGTAATATAGAAACTGCATTACAGTCATGTTTTCGTACATCCATTGGTGCTGGGGCATATAGCCAATTAGCTTTCTGTATTCTGCGCCCATTTTAAATATATCCTGACCCTTATATGATACAAGTCCTGTGTCTGGTTT
>DGFG01000071.1 GCA_002391555.1 Firmicutes bacterium UBA3906 | reverse complement strand
AGTTGACCTTATAGATACTAAGGCCAGGCTCATTAGAGCTAAAATGATAAGGCTAGGCAAGGGCTGTGTAGTCGATAGGGTGGAGTATTATGAGAGGCTCGATATAGAAGCTAATGCCCAGGTAAGGGAAAAGGTAAAGCTTGATAGCTTCGACTAGCTTAAAGAAGATATTAACAAAGTATTTATAAAAAAACCCCAACCATATAAAGTACTAATAAAGGGGGCCAGGCAGCACAGTGGCTCTCTTTATTTTGGATAAAAAATGCCCCTTCGGGCTAGCAAAGGGGCTAAGACTGTCTATATAGGTATGAATAGGAGTGAAAAATAGATACGGGGGTAGTATCTTTGAATTGATAATGATTATCAATTCATTGTATAGATAAACTATATAAAAGTATTCAAACAAAATAATTTTTGCTTTTTTAAATGCTAGCTATATTCCAACAACCTTGTCTTTATTCACTTTAGGGCTAACCTGTCCCTTAATTACTCTTGGGGTCGGCCTGTCCTTTTTTCACTTTTTAACTATTCTGTCCTTTAATTATTTTCTGACTAGTCTAGCTTGACCATTAATCAATTTTGAGCTAGTTTGGTCTTTAATCACTTTAGGGCTAGCCTGTCCATAGGATTTGTATCGTGATATAATAGGCTGGTGAATGATTAAAAGTGGGACTATCTCAATTTTTAGCGAGCTTTACAAGCAATTGCTGTGGGAGGTGGCAGGGTGGCTATAGACACAAGAGACGATAGTTATAGAGTATCTACAGATGATATAGAAGGGGCAGTAAAGGACTTATTGTCGATATTAGCTAGGCTCCGTATTGGCTTTACCCACAGTGAATATGAGATACAGGCCATGCTCGCTGATCTTTTAACTGAGCATGGGATCAACCACCAAAAGGAATACAGGCTAGGGCCTAGAAACCGGATAGATTTTTACACAGACCAGGGGATAGGCATAGAGGTCAAAAGGGGCAGGCCCAACAAGGCCCAGCTTTTAAGGCAGTTAGAGAGGTATACTAGCTTTAAAGAGATAAGGGCTGTGGTCCTAGTTCTTGATAGGAATGTAAATATCCCAAGTGAGATAAAGGGGAAAAGCTGTATTGTTTTTGGACTAAATAGGCTATGGGGGGTTGCGCTGGGCTGATGGAAAATGTAAAGGAAAAGGACTACGGGCAGGATCAATGGATAAGCCTACCCGACTATATGAAGGATCCGGGCCCGGCCAACTACTACCACGGTACCCTTCGCTACAGTAAAAAGAAAAACTCTTGGATCATAAAGGGTGAGCCCTATGTGTGTCAGATGGCAAAAAGGCTCTTTCCTGGCAGCAAGGGGGCCAGGAGGGGTAGTGCCAGGTTTACAGCTAACAAGCGGACCATAGGTGACTTAAATTGGCTCATGCTCCGCTATCCCCTAGAGATAAAGAGCCCCCGCAAATGGCAGGAGGCCATAGCTGAAGCCAGGGACTATGTTCTAGACCGGGAACGCAACATAAAAAACCCCTTAAAGGTTGATGCTCCAGACCTGTTTTTTGAGGGCAGGCTGATGGAGTTTCAAAAGGAGGGCCTAGGCTACCTACTACAGAACAATAGGGTCCTATTAGCAGATGAGATGGGGCTTGGCAAGACCGTTCAGGCCCTTGCCTGGCTGGCTGAGACCAAACGATATCCCCTTTTATTAGTTGTACCTGCCCACCTGGTTAAAAACTGGGAAAGGGAGATTATGAGGTTTTTAAATGTACCTGGCCCTAATGGCAGTATAGAAAAGCCAGACCTACATATTATACAGGGCCTAAAGCCCTATGACCTGCCAAGTGCCCATATATATATTATCCACTACCTGCTCCTTCGTGGCTGGAAGGAATATTTGCCCCAGGCTGGATTTGGGTCAGTTATCTTTGATGAGATACAGGAGCTTCGCCATTCGGGTACAGAAAAATATTCTAGTGCCAGCCTACTAGCAGACAGCTGCGATTATGTAATTGGCCTTTCAGGTACCCCTATATATAATTCTGGCGGTGAGATTTGGAATGTAATGAACATACTCGACTATCATTGCCTAGGTGATTGGGAGAGCTTTACTAGGGAATGGTGCTATGGTTACCGGTCTAGGCTAGTAAAGGATCCAAAGCTACTAGGAGAATACCTGCGTAGAGAAGGGCTCATATTTAGAAGGACAAAGGAAAAGGTCCTAAAAGAGCTACCGCCAAAGCGACGCCTAGTCCAGGAGATAGATGCCGATGCAGGAGTTTATGATGAGCTAATGGAGTCCACCATGGAAAAGGTTTTGCTGCTTGACTCTACAGAGACCACCCTTGATAAAAGGCGGCTCCAGGACCAGATAGCCCAGGAGGAAAGGCAGGCTACAGGCATAGCCAAGGCCCCCTATGTAGGCCACTTTGTCAAGGCCTTGCTAGAGGCAGATGAAAAGGTCCTGCTTTTTGCCCACCACCATAAGGTGATGGACATATATAAAAAGGAGCTAAAGAAGTTTTCACCAGTCTTTATAACAGGTAGGGAAAACCAAAAGCAAAAGGATGCTTCCCTTAAGGCCTTTATGGAGGGCAAGACAAATATTTGTGTTATATCCCTAAGGTCTGCAGCAGGCCTTAACCTGCAAAGGGCTAGCTGCGTTGTTTTCGGTGAGCTTGACTGGTCTCCTGCAGTCCATAGTCAGGCCGAGGATAGGGCCCACCGGATAGGGCAAAGGGATTCACTACTTTGCTATTACCTAGTTAGCTCCAAGGGCTCAGACCAGGATATGCAGGAGGCCTTAGGCCTAAAGGTTAGCCAGTTTGTAAACATGATGGGAGATAGCTTTGAGTCCGAAGAGGATAGGCTGCTTGCCCAAAGCGCGGCACAGGACCATATCTTAAGGGTCATAAACCGCCTAAGGCTAAAGGCTGGCCTGCCTGCCCTTGAGCAAGAGCCCCGGGCTGAACAAGGGCTAGATGAGGACTTTGACTAAAATTTATCAAAGATAGCTTGAATATTTAACATATCCTTTATATAATTGACTGTGGTGCTATAGTAGGGTAAAAATTTTGCGCATTTTTTATGGTGACTATTGGCTAATTTAGTGATATTATATAAGTGGTATTTTTCTAAAGATGGTATACTAATAAAAGACCTAAAGCTTCACTTTCGCAAATCTTTGGATAGTTTTAGTGCCAGCCTTTTTTCTTATCTCTTTAATGGGAGGGATACCATTGGACTTGGCCATTAGCTCATATAGCCTTAACAGTCTTGTCACTAGCGGTGCCATGACACAGCTTGATGTAATACATAGAGCAAAACAAATGGGCTTTGATGCAATCGAGTTTTCTACCCTAAATGTGCCAGAGGGACAAGACCTAGCTGATTTTGCAGCCAGGGTCAAAGATGAATGTGACCTTCATGGCCTAAGGATAGTAAATTACGCCATATGGGCAGATTTTCTAAACCCACCTAGTGGGTCATGGCAAGACGAGGTAGAAAGGCTCAAAGCTGAGGTAAAGGTAGCCAAGATACTAGGCAGTCCAAGTATCCGCCATGATGCAAGCTGGGGCTACAAAAAGACTACTGCTGCCAGGGGCTTTTATGATGCCTTGCCAATCCTAACAAAGGGCTGCCGGGCTATAACTGAGTATGCAGCCGACCATGGTATAAAGACCATGGTAGAAAACCATGGCTTCTTTGTCCAAGATAGCGATCGGATGGAAGCACTTGTTAATGGAGTTGACCACCCAAACTTTGGTCTCCTTATAGATATGGGAAATTTCTTGTGTGTTGATGAGGATCCGGCCCAGGCTATAGGCAGGCTTTTACCCTACGCCTTTCATATTCATGCCAAGGATTTTCATGTAAAGCCAGGCAATGGCCACAATCCTGGTCAGGGCTGGTTTCAGTCAAGGGCAGGCAACTACCTAAGACCTGCTATAATAGGTCATGGAGACCTGCCAATATTGCAGTGCATTAGACTGCTTGAAAACTTTGCTTATGAGGGTATCTTGTCCATAGAGTTTGAGGGGATAGAGGATCCCTTGATGGCCATAGAGATAAGCCTTAATAACCTTAGGTCCTATATGTCCATCTGCTAGGGCATATTATCTTATTTCTAGGCTTAAACGCATTGTATTTAGCTTTTAAACAGATAATATACTGGTGATATAGTAATTTACTATAGCTATCAGTTTATTAATATAAAGATTATTATGTGAAGGAGGAATAAATTTGGCCAAGCATGTTAGAACAATGGATGGTAACGAAGCAGCAGCTTATATATCCTATCCATTTACAGAAGTAGCTGCCATATATCCAATAACTCCATCATCTCCAATGGCTGAGGGAGTTGATGAATGGTCCGCCCATGGCAAAAAGAACTTTTTTGGGCAGGAAGTAAAGGTTGTTGAAATGCAGTCAGAGGCTGGAGCTGCAGGTGCAGTACACGGTTCACTTACCGCTGGAGCACTGACCACTACTTATACAGCATCACAGGGGCTCCTGCTAATGCTTCCCAATATGTACAAGATTTCAGGTGAGCTTTTACCTGGCGTTTTCCACGTTAGTGCCAGGGCCTTAGCCGCTCACGCACTCTCCATATTCGGAGATCACCAGGACGTAATGGCCGCCCGCCAGACAGGTTTTGCCCTGTTGGCATCAGCTAGTGTACAGGAGGTATTAGACCTAGGTGCTATAGCTCACTTAGCAGCAATAAAGGGTAGGGTTCCCTTCCTACACTTCTTTGACGGCTTTAGGACATCCCATGAGTACCAGAGGATCGAATGCTTTGACTATGATGACATTGAGCATCTAGTTGACTATCAAGCAATCGAAGAATTCCGTAAAAGGGCAATAAACCCCAACAGCCCATCAATAAGGGGTACAGCTCAAAACCCTGATATTTACTTCCAGGGTAGAGAGGCTGCAAACAAGTACTTTGATGCAGTACCAGAGATAGTTTCCTACTATATGAAGGAAATGGCCAAGGTAACTGGCAGAGAATACAAGCTCTTTGATTACTATGGAGCGCCTGACGCTGAGCATATCATAATTGCTATGGGGTCAGTTTGTGACACAATAGACGAGACAGTAGACTATCTACTAGCCCAGGGTAAAAAGGTTGGTACAGTTAGGGTTAGACTCTACAGACCCTTCTCAGCCAAGCATTTACTCCAGGTTATACCAGACACAGTAAAGAAGATATCTGTACTTGACAGAACCAAGGAACCAGGCTCACTTGGCGAACCCCTATACCAGGATATAGTTCACGTATATGCCAAGCAGGCTCAAAGGCCAGTAATAGTAGGCGGAAGGTATGGCTTAGGCTCCAAGGATACAACACCTACCCATATACTATCAGTATTTGAAAACCTTGAGTTAGATGAGCCCAAGGACAACTTTACAATAGGTATAGTAGACGATGTAACCCATACATCATTACCAGATTTAGATCCTATAAACACAACTCCTGAGGGAACAATCAGCTGCAAGGTATGGGGTCTAGGTTCTGACGGAACCGTTGGCGCTAACAAGGCAGCAATAAAGATTATAGGTGACCATACAGACCTTTATGCACAGGGTTACTTCTCCTATGACAGTAAAAAGTCAGGTGGTACAACAGTATCTCACTTACGCTTTGGAAATACTCCAATAAAGGCACCTTATCTAGTAAATGAGCCAAACTATATTGGCTGCCACAACAAGTCCTTCCTCTATCAGACAGATGTACTAAAGGGCATCAAAGAAGGTGGCACCTTTGTATTAAACTGCAACTGGACTGTGGATGAACTAGATAAAGAGCTACCTGCAGACATAAAAAAGACCATTTATGATAAAAAGCTTGATTTTTACATCATAGATGCTGTAAAGATTGCCTCCGAGATTGGCCTAGGCAACAGGATCAATATGATAATGCAGTCAGCCTTCTTTAAACTGACAGAAGTTGTTCCTTTAGAGGACGCTATAAAGTATCTAAAGGATTCCATAGTTGATAACTATGGCAGAAAGGGCGAAAGAGTAGTTAACATGAACTATGAGGCCGTTGACCGCGGTGTAGATGCCCTAGTAAAGGTAGAAGTACCAGAGAGCTGGGCAAATCCTGAGCCAGCACCAGTAGAAGAGGTTGATGAGCCAGAATATATCTCCAAGATCCAAAGGCCAATGGCTAGGATGGAGGGTGACGACCTACCAGTTAGCGTATTTGAAGACATGGCCGATGGTACCTTCCCAATGGGTACAACAGCCTATGAAAAACGCGGTATCGCAGTATTAGCACCTGAGTGGCAGATAGACAACTGCATCCAGTGTAACCAGTGTTCACTCGTTTGCCCTCATGCTACAATAAGGCCATACCTGCTTGATGATGAAGAGCTAGCAGCAGCACCCGAAGGCTTTAAAACCAAAAAGCCTGTGGGCAGGGGCGTTGAGGGATTACACTATCGTATCCAGCTATTCCCAATGGACTGCGTAGGCTGCGGTAACTGTGCAGATGTATGTCCTGCCAAGACCAAGGCCCTTATCATGAAGCCAGCTGAGGACCTAATTGAAAAAGAATTAGAAAACTCAGAGTATGCAGTAACCATTAAGGAAAAAGAAGGTGTAATGGACAAGTACACCCTAAAGGGTAGCCAGTTTAAGACACCCCTCTTTGAGTTCCACGGCGCATGCCCTGGTTGTGGTGAAACTCCATATATCAAGCTCCTTACCCAGCTATTTGGCGACAGGATGATGATTGCCAACGCTACAGGATGCTCCTCAATATATGGTGCTAGTGCTCCTTCCATACCCTATACTACAAATAGTGAGGGCAAGGGACCTGCATGGGCTAACTCCCTCTTTGAGGACAATGCCGAATTTGGTTATGGTATGTACCTAGGCGTTAAGCAGATTCGTGAAAAGGTTGCAGACCTATTACAAGAGGCTAGAAAGACTGACCTACCTGCAGCAGTCAATGAGGCTATCGACCAATGGATAGATAACTTTGACGATGGTGAGGGTTCCAAGCTAGCTAGCAAGAACCTGCTCGATGCTATCAAAGAAGCTAAACTAGAAGACAATCCAACCTTTAAGGAGGTCCTAGAAAAGGAAAACTTCCTAATCAAGCCTTCACAATGGATTGTCGGTGGAGACGGATGGGCATACGATATAGATTACGGCGGACTAGATCACGTGCTTGCCTCCGGAGATGATGTAAATATCCTGGTACTTGATACCGAGGTATATTCCAATACAGGAGGTCAGTCCTCCAAGTCAACACCCACTGCAGCAGTTGCTAAATTTGCAGCAGCAGGTAAAAAGATTAGAAAGAAGGACCTAGGTGCTATGGCCATGAGCTACGGATATGTATATGTAGCCCAGATAGCACTTGGAGCCAACATGAACCATACCCTAAAGGCCATAAAAGAGGCAGAGAGTTACAAGGGACCATCCCTGATCATTGCATACTCACCCTGCATCAACCATGGTATTAGGTCAGGAATGGGAACAACTATTGCCCAGGAAAAATTTGCAGTTGAGTCTGGCTACTGGCATCTATACAGGTTCAACCCAGACTTAAAGCAAGATGGGAAAAACCCCTTCCAGCTTGACTCCAGAGAGCCAAAGCTACCCTTCCAGGACTTCTTAAAATCAGAGGTCAGGTATACCTCCCTCAAGAACACCTTCCCAGATATAGCAGATGAAATGTTTGCTGTGGCTGAGGAACATGCAAGGGAAAGGTACGAAAACTACAAGCGAATGGCAGCTATGGATTATTCAAAAGACGAATAAGGCAAAAAGTCATTAAATGAGCAGCCCTAAAGCAGGGCTGCTTTTTTTGTGTGTCTTGCATTGAGATAATCTAAACCTTTAATTAGGCTGAAAAGGCTTAACTTTTAATATATGAGCTACAAAAGGATAGGAAGGGCTTTGATATAAGAGAGTAGAGCAAAAAAAATCAGCCCCATGGGGCTGACAAATAAAGCTTTATTTCTGATTGCTGTCTACATACTCCTTGGCGTTTCTAACCTCTAGCTCGCTGGGTATATTGACTCCTGACTCGCGTTTTACGCTCTCGGCATTAGCCCAAGCTGCAGTTTCATGGTTTTCTACTGGTCTTTTCATAGTCCTTTTTGATATTCCTTTATCCTTAGGCATGAAATCTCAACCTCCTCTAACTTATTATTGCTTTAATTACTACTAGTATGCATGCTATAATATAATGTAAGTTATTAAGTTCTTAGAATATTAATGTATAACAATGATAAACTAAATAAAACTAATTCAAACATAGGAGGTGCTTTATGAGCTACAAAATTAATGAAGCTGTTACTTGGGTTGGTAAAAAGGATTGGGA
>DGFG01000067.1 GCA_002391555.1 Firmicutes bacterium UBA3906 | reverse complement strand
AGATGTGTATAAGAGACAGGTACCACATCCAATATCTATCAGGCTATGGTCAGGCCTTATATACTGGTCAATAGCCTGCATACAGAGCATTGTTGTCTCATGGGTGCCTGTACCAAAGGCCATGCCTGGGTCTAAGGTCAAAATTACTTGCCCCTTTTTCTTATTATAGGTCTCCCAGGAGGGCTTAATCACTATCCGGTCAGAAACCTTCATTGGCTTGTAATATTTTTTCCAGGTATTTGACCAGTCTTCCTCTCTGACACTTGTTAATTCAATATCAAGAGAGCCCAAATCAACTCCTAGGTCCCTATTCTTTAACCAATTTATCTTGTCCTTGATTAAGCTGAGCTTTTCTCCTAGAGAGCTATCACTACTCAGGTAGGCCTTTATGACTACTGTTCCGTCACTGGTCTCAACCATTGATTCGTCAATGTAATCCCAAAAAAATTCCTCCTTGGACAGCTGGCTCAGCTCATCAGGGTCCTCTATAACAAGACCTGTTATACCCACCTCGTAAAAGGCCTGGGCTGCAATATCAGCCCCCTCTTGGCTTGTCTTTATGCTTATCTCAGTCCAATCCACTAAACTTCCTCCCAACCGACCGGTTACTATATTTGGTCTAGTATCAGGCTAGGCCTAACTATAGGTCTAGGCTCCAAACACATCCTTCATTTTATCGAAAAAGCTCTTTCTTTGATCATTTCTGTCCCTGGTCATCTCTTCAAACTGCCTCAAGACAGCCTTTTGATCTTCACTTAAGCGTTTTGGTACATCAACATTTACCCTTACATATAGGTCACCCTTGCCACTACCCCGTAGGTGGCTTATACCCTGGTTACGCAAGCGGAAGACAGTACCGGTCTGGGTACCCTCAGGTATTGTATACTTTACTCGGCCATTTAGGCTAGGGATCTCAAGTTCTGCTCCAAGTGTAGCCTGGCCAAAGGTAATAGGCATTTCACAGTGGAGGTCATAGCCATTTCTTTTAAATATTTTGTGGGGCTTGACGCTGATGTAGACATAAAGGTCTCCATGGGGGCCTCCCCTTTCTCCTGGCTCACCTTCACCCCTTAGGGTAATGGCCTGTCCATTATCTATACCAGCAGGTATTGTAACGGAAAGCCTCCTGACCCTCCGTATTTTCTTTCTACCATGACATTTACCACAGGGGTTGGATATAATGGTACCCTCACCGTTACACCTGTCACAGGTACGGACATTTACAAACCGCCCAAAGGCTGTGTTCTGTGCCTCCTGGACCTCCCCCGTACCATTACAAACATTACAGGTCTTGCTATCGGATTTCTTTTTTGCACCTGTTCCCTGGCAATCTGGACAGGTCTCCATCCTGACTACCTCTATTTCCTTTTTAGTGCCAAAGGCAGCCTCCTCAAAGCTAATCCGCAGATCATACCTAAGGTCAGCCCCTGCAACGGGGCCCCTCCTACGGCTTGACCTACTGCCTCCGAAACCGCCACCGAAAAACATATCAAATATATCTCCAAAGCCACCACCAAAGTCAAAGCCTTCAAAGCCTTGACCTGTTGGGCCATCATGTCCAAATTGATCATACTGTGCTCTAGCCTGGGCATTGCTTAAAACCTGATAGGCTTCATTTACTTCTTTAAACTTTGCCTCGGCTTCCTTGTTGTCAGGATTTAGATCGGGGTGGTACTTTTTGGCCAGCCTTCTATAGGCCTTTTTAATATCCTCATCCGATGCATTCCTGTCAAGACCAAGCACTTCATAATAATCTCTTTTTGCCAAATACTTCACCACCTTGTGTTGTAAAAAAATACCTTAAATCTGTGAAAAAGCCAAAGCTTTTGGCCTTGGCTTTCTCATTATATACTAATTACTCTTCATCGTCTACAACTTCGTAATCCGCATCAACTACATTGTCATCCTGCTTGCCATCGCCAGCCGGGCCATCCTGTGGGCCAGCATTTGCCCCTTGTTGCTGAGCTTGTTCTTGATAGATTTTACCGAATATCTCATAGGAGACCTGGGTCAGTTTTTCTGTAGCTGCCTTTATCTGCTCAATGTCATCCCCTTCAAGGGCCTTCTTTGTTGCCTCTAGCTCAGCCTCAATGGCTGCCTTGTCCTGGCTAGAAACCTTGTCACCCATATCCTTTAAGGATTTCTCTGTGCTATATACTAGGGTGTCAGCTTGGTTTCTAATCTCTACTTTCTCCTTGTTTTTCCTGTCCTCTTCTGCATACCTTTCTGCTTCCTTTACTGCCTTATCAATTTCTTCGTCAGTTAGGTTGGTTGATGCAGTTATTGTAACCTTTTGCTCATTACCAGTGCCTAGGTCCTTGGCAGATACATTTACTATACCATTGGCATCTATGTCAAAGGTTACCTCTATCTGGGGTACCCCCCTGGGAGCAGATGGAATACCAGATAGGACAAACCTTCCTATGCTCTTGTTGTAGGCGGCCATCTCCCTCTCACCCTGGAGTACATTTATTTCAACACTGGTCTGGCCATCAGCAGCTGTTGAGAATATCTGGCTCTTTCTTGCAGGGATTGTAGTATTTCTCTCTATAAGCTTGGTAAAGACTCCACCTAGGGTCTCAATACCTAGGGACAAGGGTGTTACGTCAAGAAGTAGTACATCCTTTACGTCTCCACCTAGTACACCTGCCTGTATGGCTGCACCCATGGCTACACACTCATCAGGGTTTATGCCCTTGTGTGGTTCTTTGCCGGTTGCCTTTTTAACAGCCTCCTGTACTGCAGGTATACGAATAGACCCACCTACTAGGATAACCTTGTCTATTTCATCAACACTTAGGCCTGCGTCATCTATGGCTGACCTTAGTGGCTCCATTGTTTTTTCAACTAGGTCTGCTGTTAACTCTTCGAACTTTGCCCTAGTTAGTGTTATATCAAGATGCTTTGGTCCACTTGCATCAGCAGTAATAAAGGGCAGGTTAATGTTTGAAGTAAGCACTCCTGAAAGCTCTATTTTGGCCTTCTCTGCTGCTTCCTTTAAGCGTTGCTTGGCCATATTGTCCTTTAATAGGTCTATACCAGTTTCCTTTTTAAACTCATCTGCTAGATAGTTCATGATTTTTTCATCAAAATCATCGCCACCAAGACGGTTGTTACCCTTGGTTGCAAGTACTTCGAAAACTCCATCCCCTATCTCTAGAATGGATACGTCAAAGGTTCCACCACCTAGGTCATAAACTAGTATCTTGTGGTTATCCTCCTTGTCAAGTCCATAGGCTAATGAGGCCGCTGTAGGCTCATTTATTATCCTAAGTACCTCAAGACCTGCTATCTTGCCTGCGTCCTTGGTGGCCTGACGCTGGCTATCACTAAAGTATGCAGGAACTGTAATAACTGCCTGGTCAACCTTTTCGCCTAGGTAGGCCTCTGCATCCTGCTTTAGCTTTGTCAATAACATGGCTGAAATTTCCTGAGGTGTATATTCCTTGTCATCTATTTTAACCTTGTAGTTAGAACCCATTTCTCTTTTTATGGACATGACAGTCCTATCTGGGTTTGTAATGGCTTGCCTCTTGGCAATCTGGCCTATTAGTCTCTCTCCATCTTTAGTAAAGGCAACAACTGAAGGCGTGGTTCTTGCCCCTTCTGCATTGGTGATAACTGTTGCCTCACCGCCCTCCATTACTGCTACACATGAGTTTGTTGTTCCTAAGTCAATTCCAATTATCTTTCCCATAAGTATATCCTCCTCTTCCAAATAAATAAGCTTGTTGCTATGACTTTTGCATTTTATCTATTGCTGCATTTTATCTATTGCTTTGCTGCATTTAATACTATTTTGCAACACTAACCATACTGTACCTAATAACCCTGTCCTTTGTCCTATAACCCTTTTGTAGTACAGCTACAACTGTATCAGGCTCCTGACCTTCTTCGGCTTCGACCTGCATAACAGCCTCGTGAACATCTGGGTCAAAGGGCTGGTTCAAGGCCTCAATTTCAGTTACACCCTGCTTTTCTAGACAATCCACAAACTGCTTTTGTATCATCTTTACGCCCTGGAGCATGGCTTCATCAGCATCTAGCTCCTTAAAGGAAGCGATTGCCCGGTCAAGATTATCTAGCACTGGTAGAAAGCTTGAAACCACCTGGCAGGTTGCATCTAGATATGTATCTGCTACTAGATTCTTGTTTCGCCTTTTGTAGTTCTCAAAATCTGCCTGCAGACGTTGGGCCATTGATAGGTAGTCTTCCTTTTGCTTTTCTACCTCTTTGAGCTGGTTTTTTAGGTCATCTAGCTCCCTCTCAAGGCTGGCCTTTTTTCCCCTTGTCTTGGTCTTTTGCTTGCCTTCATCGGTAGCAGGTTGATTTTCTTCTAGGTCCTGTGCTAGATCTTCTACTTGTTCTATATCGTCTATGAACTCTTCATTTACGATAGGCTGGTCATCTTTTTTCTGCTTTTTCTCCACTCAATCACCTACTCTTTATATATTTATCTAAAATCGACCTCTTATAATAGACTCTATTTCCCATATAGGCTGGTTAAATATTGACTTAAGGCCTTGGCCATGAAATCCATTGTAGACACAGTCTTTGAATACTCCATCCTAGTGGGTCCTATGATACCTATTGAGCCTAAAACCTTGTCACCTATCCTATAGGTGGCAGATACAATACTATAGTCTCTTAGCTCTGCAAAGGGATTTTCTCTACCTATTGATACTGATACCCCATCAACCTCAGTACTGGTCAACATAGTGTATAAAAGGTCCTTTTCCTCTAGGAGGTTTAAAAAGGTCTTGGCCTTGACTAGGTCCTGGTATTCAGGAAGGTGGAGTATATTTGTAGCCCCCTCAAGATAAATCTCTTTTTCTTCTTTTTGTTTTAGGCTTTGGGCAAGAGCATCCATCAAGGAATCAAATAAAGCCCCACTTCTAAATATGGTCTTTTGAAACTCTTTCAAGTCCTCAAGGTCTATATCGTCAAAGGTCTTGCCAGCATATAGGTCATTTAAAATAATGGATATCTTGTGTAGGCTATCACTATCAATGTCCTCTGGTATGGCAATTAGCGTATCCTTTAGAATACCTGAGCTAGTGGCTATGACCAGTAGGGCTAATTGCCTGTCAACATGCACTAGCTGTATATGTTTAATGACAGTGCTCTTTAGCTGGGGTGCCACAACCATGGAGGTATATTTAGTTATCTCGGATAATATCTTGGCCGTATGATATATTACCTGTTCTACCTGGCTAAGTCTTGTCTTGAAAAACTTTTTAAAATACTCGGCATCTAAGTTTTGTGCGTTTCTGACCTTCATAAGTTTGTCAACGTATAGCCTGTATGCCTTGTCTGATGGCACCCTGCCTGCAGAGGTATGCGGCTGATCTAAGTATCCCATCTCCTCAAGGTCAGCCATCTCATTGCGTATTGTGGCAGAGCTTATGCCTAGATTGTATTTTTTCGCTAAAGTTCTAGAACCAACAGGCTCTGCAGAAAAAATAAAATCATCAATTATAGCCTGAAGGATCTTAACCTTTCTATCATCTAACTGCAAAGCTAGTCACCTCCTGTTGTTAGCACTCTATGCCGGTGAGTGCTAACTAATCTTAAGTTATCATCATATCCGTAATTTGTCAACGGTTTTTTCTAAAATTAAGACTATTGGTCAAGAAAGGTCAGTGCGATCATATTTTGAAGGTCCATCCCTAGTTTAGTAGGCATGAATGCC
>DGFG01000060.1 GCA_002391555.1 Firmicutes bacterium UBA3906 | reverse complement strand
AGTGGATTTTCTACTACTTTTAATAGGGCAAACACTATTAGTAGGGCAGAATCTGAGATAAGACCAAGTGGCAGGAATCTGCTACTACAACACAAACAAGATTCAGTAGTAAGGCCAGTAAAAAAAGAAAATAGTAGATTCAACCTAGGTGACAGGGTCCATCATAGCAAGTTTGGAAACGGAACAATAGTTGCAGTCAAGGGAAATGGTGAGGACATGACCTTGCAGGTTGCATTTTTACAAGGGGGCATAAAGAACTTTTTAGCTAGCCTAGCCCCACTTAAAAAAATATAGAATGACAGGTGTTAATAATGGAATTTGATAAAGCTAAAGAGCGTGTTGACTACCTAATATCAGAAATTAATAAGCACAACTATAATTATTATGTTTTAGATGCTCCTACTATCTCAGACTATGAATTTGACCAGCTTATAAAGGAGCTAATAGAGCTAGAGGGAAAATATCCAGATCTTTTAAGAGAAGACTCACCTAGCCAGAGGGTAGGAGGCTTGGCCTCTGATTCATTTGCCTCTGTTACCCATGCAATACCTATGCTTAGCCTTAGCAATTCCTTTAATGATAATGATCTATTAGACTTTGACAAGCGTATAAGAGCCGTATTAAAGGATCAGGTTGAGTATGTAGTAGAATATAAAATTGACGGTTTATCCGTTTCCTTAGAATATGAAAATGGCTTATTTGCTAGAGGGGCCACACGGGGTGATGGTTTCACAGGAGAAGATATCACTAATAACTTAAGGACCATAAGGTCAATACCCCTTAGGTTGAATAGACCAGAAGACCTTATAGTTAGGGGCGAAGTTTTTATGAAAAAACATGACTTTGCTGACCTAAACAGAAAAAGACAAGAAGAAGGTCTCCCCCTATTTGCAAATCCTAGAAATGCAGCCGCTGGCTCTTTAAGACAGCTAGACCCCAAGGTTACTGCCTCGCGACCCCTTGACATATTTATATTTAACCTCCAGGATATAAAGGGTCGTTTTATAGGCAGCCATTCTGATGGTCTTAATATGTTAGCTGAACTAGGTCTAAAGGTAAATAATCTACTGATTAAGACAAATTCAATACAAGCTGTAATCGATACCTGCAGAGAGTGGAATACTAAAAGGTATGAACTAGACTTTGATATAGATGGCCTTGTAATAAAGGTCGATTCCTTAGAGGCAAGATCAGTACTTGGTAATACTAGTAAAAGCCCCCGTTGGGCAACAGCATTTAAGTTTCCCGCTGAGCAAAAGCTTTCAAGGATAGAGGATATAGTCATACAGGTTGGCCGGACAGGAATACTAACACCTACTGCTATATTAAAGCCAACCCTTGTTGCAGGTTCTATAATATCGCGTGCTAGCCTACACAATGAAGATTATATAAACTCAAAGGACATACGCATTGGTGATACGGTTGTCATACAAAAGGCTGGAGATATAATACCAGAGCTAGTGGAGGTAGTTATTGAAAAGAGGACAGGTAATGAGCAATCCTTTTCTTTTCCAACCCAGTGTCCAGCCTGTGGCTCTAAAGTTATGAGGATTGAAGGAGAGGCTGCAGTTAGGTGTACAGATAATAGCTGTCCTGCTCAACTTAAAAGGCTTGTCGAACATTTTGTATCGAGAAATGCCATGGATATAGACGGGCTTGGACCGGCTATAATAACCCAACTAGTAGATAGGGGTATCATAGCAGACGCAGCAGACCTGTACTATTTAGAGCTTAGCGATATGCTAAAGCTAGATAGAATGGGGCCAAAGCTTGCTAGTAATATACTCGCTGCTATAGAAAATAGTAAAGGAAGGGGTCTAGATAGGCTACTAAATGCCCTAGGTATAAGGTTAGTCGGAGAGAGGGCTTCAAGGATACTAGCAGAAAGATTTATTGACCTAGATAGGCTGATAGGAGCAAGTAAGGACCAATTAACTGCCATTGATGAGATAGGCGATAAAATGGCAGATTCCATAACTGCATTTTTTAAAGAAAAGGACAATCTAGCCTTAATTGAAAAGCTTAGAAGTGCTGGCCTTGATTTCACCTACAAAACCAGTGGCCAAGCCATAGACCAGGTTTTTTCCCAAATGACCTTTGTTTTGACAGGTAGCCTGCAAAAGCTTAAAAGAGATCAAGCAAAGGCAATTATTGAGGAAAGGGGAGGCAAGGTATCGGGAAGCGTCAGCAAAAAAACCGATTATGTTCTTGCAGGTGACAAGGCAGGCAGTAAGCTAGATAGGGCTAAGGAATTAAATATTAAAATTATTACAGAAGAAGATTTTATGAAAATGATAGGGGACATAGACACTGAGGAGTAATAGTAGATGAAGCTTAGTAAAAGGGATATAGAAAAAATCGCATATATATCAAGGCTTGACCTATCTGATAAAGAAATAGACCACTATAGACAGTGGCTAAGCCAAGCCTTTGAGTATTTTTCCATAATAAAAGAAGTCGAGACAGAAGATATTGAGCCCATGACTAGGGCGACAGAAAAGACTAATGTATTTAGGACTGATGAGCAGGTAAAAACAAATAAAGACATAGAGGGAAAGCCACTATTGAACACCCAACATGATGGCTACTTTATTGTGCCTGGAATTTTCGAAGACGATAAACAATAGTGGAGGGACAAAATGGAACTATATAAGCTCACTGTACATGAAGTAAGAGATCTAATAGACAGTAAAGCCATATCATCATCAGACCTTTTAAAATCAATATTAGGCCGTATCAATGAGGTTGAAAATAAGTTAAACTCCTTTATTACCATAGATACCGATAGTGCTCTCGACCAAGCAAAGAAGCTAGATGAGACTAGGCCGCAGGGCAAGCAAGGTTTAGACCTAGTAGGAATACCCTATGGTGTAAAAGACAATATTTCTACCAAGGATATGCCTACTAGCTGTGCATCTAAAATGCTTAGAAATTATAGGACAAATTATGATGCAACCGTTGTTAAAAAACTAAGAGATAAGGGCGCAATACTAGTTGGTAAGCTAAATCTAGATAGCTTTGCTATTGGGTCTTCTGGAGAGACCTCATATTTCACAAATACAAAGAACCCATGGAGGCTAAATAAAGTACCAGGAGGGTCTAGTGGGGGGTCAGCAGCAGCTGTAGCAGCAGACCTTATTATGTTTTCTCTTGGAACAGATACAGGTGGCTCCATAAGACAACCTGCTGCCTTTTGTGGTATTGTTGGCATGAAGCCAACCTATGGTCTAGTATCCAGATATGGCCTTTTTCCCCTTGCTTCATCCCTTGACCAGATTGGTCCACTAACAAAGGATGTTAGGGACTGTGCAATTGTATTAAATGCAATCACTGGTCATGATCAAAAGGACTCAAGCTCAATTGATAAGTATAGCTACCCTGATTATAGGAGCTTTTTATTTAAGGATATAAAGGGCTTGCGAATAGGGATCCCCCAGGAACTACTTAAAGATGCAAGTTTAGATGTAAAAAACCATATAAAAAAGGCAGCAAAGCATTATGTAGAATTAGGTGCCAAGGTAGAAGAAACATCCTTTAAGCTCAGTAAATACTCAGTCCCTGTTTACTTTTTAATTTCCTCTGCAGAGGCTGCTTCTAACCTAGCAAGATTCTACGATATCAATTACAAGTCAGAGGACCATAGTCCTCTTTCATTTGATGAAATTTATATAAAATCAAGAACTGAGGGCTTTGCTTCTAGTGTAAAGCGCAGGATAATGATAGGTAACTTGGCCTTGGAGGCTAATAACTATGAGGACTATTATTTACAGGCTACTAAAATAAGGGCCATGATAAGAAAAGAACTAGAAAAGCTATTAAAAGACTTTGACTTGTTACTGTCACCCACCACACCTAGTGTGGCCTTTAACTTTTCAAGTATGGAGAAGGATCTTTTAAATACCTATAAATGGGACGCCTCTACTGTGCCTGCAAACTTAGCTGGCTTACCAGCCATATCTATTCCTTGTGGTTTTAGCAATGACGGACTACCGATTGGTATGCAGCTTATGGGAAGACCATATGGAGAGGGCACTTTACTTATGGCTGCCCATGCCTTTGAGCAAAGCACTGACTATCATAAAAAACGTCTGCATGCTTTGGAGGTGTAGGATGGAATTTAAAAAAGCAATAGGCCTTGAGGTCCATATAGAACTATCAACATCAAGAAAATTATTCTGTAACTGTAATACAAGATTTGGAGCTAGACCCAACAGTCAATCCTGTAATATATGTTTAGGAAGGCCTGGGGCTATGCCTATTTTGAGTAGAAAGGCTGTAGACTATGCCATATTAGCTGGGCTTGCTCTTAACCTACATATTTCAGACTATATGAGCTTTGATAGAAAAGCTTATTACTATCCAGACCTACCTAAAGCATATCAGATAACTCAATACTATCAGCCAATTGGAGTGGATGGATATATTGATATTGAGACTAATAAGGGTCCAAAAAGGGTTAGGATAAAAAGGCTACACTTAGAGGAGGATGCAGGAAAGCTTATTCACCAACCAGAAAAGCAAATAACAAAGGTAGATTATAATAGGGCAGGTATACCCCTAATAGAGGTTGTTACTGAGCCAGACCTAAATACTGCAGAAGAATGCCAGACCTTTTTAGAACAGCTACGACTTATAGCCCTTTATCTTGGAATATCTGATTGTAAAATGGAAGAAGGCTCACTTAGGTGTGATGTTAATATTTCTTTAAATAGCAAGGACAGCAAGCTACATGGAACAAGGGTAGAAATTAAAAACTTAAATTCATTTAAGGCTATTCAAAAGGCAATAGAATATGAATTTGAGAGACAAAGGGAAATACTAGTCAAGGGAAGTACAATTGTAGCAGAGACTAGAAGGTGGAATGACAAATTAAAAAAGACTGAATCAATGAAAAAAAGGGACAGGGGTGATGACTATAGATATATGCCTGACCCAGAATTACCAACCATAAGGATAGGTGATAAAAGGATAAAGCATATCAGTCTTAAAATGCCTGAACTACCAGCGACAATCTATAAGAGATTTAGGCAAAATTATTGCCTAAGTGAAAAGGATGCGAGGCTACTGCTGTCTATACCTGATCTTGCAAGGTTGTTTGAAGCCTGCCTGCTAGAGTACAATAAACCACAGGTCCTATGTAATTGGTTGACGGGTGATCTTTTAAGACTTATTAAGGAAAGTAATACTGATATAAAATCAATAAAGCTATCCCCTATGATGATAAAGGACTTACTTATTATGATAGACAATGGACTTATAAGTACGACTATAGCTAGAAAAGTCTTTATTGATATGTTTTACTCAGGTCACAAGCCACAGCTGATTGTAGAAAGGAAAAAGCTAGCCCAGGTCACAGACCAAAAGACTTTAGAGGCGGTAACAGACCTTGTTTTAAAGCAAAACAAGTCCTCAGTCAGTGATTACAAGGCTGGCAAAAAGAAAGTACTGTCATATCTGATGGGACAAGCAATGGAAAAAACTGAAGGGAAGGCTAACCCTGTAATCCTGAAAGAAATATTAACAAGTAGGCTAGACCAAAGCAAGTCCTAAGGAATTAAAGACCTTTAACTCTTGCAAAGTTTGGTTCAACTAGGCTATAATACTAAAAGACATGACTTAATATAAATACATTATTATGAGGAGTATAGTATATGGTTCTTAGTATGACTGGCTTTGGAAGAGCTAAGGCAGAGGATGAAAATATAGAAATTGAAATCGAACTAAAATCAATAAACCACCGCTATCTTGATATTAACCTAAGAATTCCTCGAAGCCTAAATTTTTTAGAGGATTCAATTAGAAGGACACTACAGAACAGTGTTAAAAGGGGCAGGATAGAGCTATACTTAAACTATAAAAATAATAATCCTGACAAGACCAGCGTTAGTTTAAATGAATCATTAGCCCAGTCATACATTGAGAATCTTAGTATTTTGGCTGATAGATTTGGTTTAAACAAAAATATTGACCTATCAGTTTTAGCAGCTATAGAGGATATTTTTGTCGTAACTGAATCAGAGGAGGATACGGACCTATTGACTAGGCTTGTAACTGATGCCCTAGACCAAGCCCTAGCTACTCTGCTTCAGATGAGGCAAAAGGAAGGTAGCTTTCTAGTTGATGATATACTTAAGCGTACGAGCCTTATAAATACTATACTAGATGAGATAGAAAGCCGATCTCTACTTGTAGTAGAAGAGTACCGCATAAAGCTTGAGGCCAGACTTAAAGAGTTGCTTAAAACCACTGAATTAGATGAAAATAGGTTTTCTACAGAGGTGGCCTATTACGCAGATAGATCTAATATTACTGAAGAGATCATTAGACTTAGAAGCCATATAAGCCAGCTTAAACAAACAATGGACAAGGGTGGCTCAGTTGGCCGTAAGCTTGATTTCATTATACAGGAAATGAATAGGGAGATTAATACGATAGGCTCTAAATCAGGAGATGTGGAGATAACAAATAGGGTTGTAGAGGTAAAAAGTGAGATAGAAAAAATAAGAGAACAGATACAAAATATTGAGTAACACTCAGGAAAGCAGGGAAAAGCCATATGGGTATAAAACTAATAAATATAGGCTTTGGTAACATAGTATCCGCAAACCGCCTAATTGCAATAGTAAGCCCAGAGTCAGCACCTATTAAAAGGGTTATCCAAGAGGCAAGGGATAGGGGGATGCTAATTGATGCTACATACGGCCGCAGAACCAGAGCAGTCATAATAACTGATAGTGACCATGTAATACTTTCCGCTGTCCAGCCAGAAACAGTAGCCCATAGGTTAGACAATAAAGATACCAGCACAAACAACGAACCAATAGACTAAGGGGAAAGGAAGCTATTATGACTAAGAAAGGCTTATTGATAGTGATATCAGGCCCTTCTGGAGCCGGAAAAGGAACCATTTGTAGACATTGGCTAGATAAATATCCGGATTTTATCTTGTCCATTTCTGCAACTACTAGAAAGGCAAGACACAATGAAAGGGATGGAATAAACTACTTTTTCAAAAGCCATGATGAGTTTATTTCTATGATTGAGAATAATGAGTTCTTAGAATACGCAAAGGTTTACGATAACTATTATGGTACTCCGAAAAAGTATGTAGAGGATCAGCTCTTATCAGGCAAGGATGTTGTGCTTGAAATTGATATACAGGGTGCACTTCAAGTAAAAAAATCCTTTAAAGAAGGGATTTTTATATTTATAGCACCACCCTCCATGGATGAACTTAAAAAAAGGATAGTCGGTAGGGGTACCGAAAACCCAGATATGATAGCTAAAAGGTTTAAGTCAGCCTTTGAGGAACTAAGATACATGGAAAAATATAATTATGTTGTAGTAAATGATATCGTAGAAGAAGCAGTAGAAAAAATCCAAGCAATTGTAACAGCTGAAAAATGCCGTGTAGATAGGAACAAAGAACTATATACTATGATACAAGGAGGAGTTTAGATTGATTTACCCTACTTTAAATTCACTTATGGAAAAGGTAGATAGCAGGTACACATTAGTAGTTGAGGTTGCCAAGAGGTCTAGACAATTGGTAGCTGGAGATAAACCCTTGGTAGAAGGCGGGATTAACAAGCCTGTATCAATCGCTGTAAAGGAGATTGATGAAGGGCTTATAACCTACAAACCAGTAAAGCAAGCAAACAAATAGCTAGACTATGATGCTTCAAATGGGTACTTTGTACCCGTTTTTTATTAATAATAAGTACAAATAGGGAGTGATACAAATGAATGAAACATATTATGCAGGTTTAGTTATAGAGCGTGTTTCACTCGCTATTGACAAGGTATTTCATTACAATATACCAGATGAGATCAAGGACATAATACAGGTGGGTATGCGGGTTATGGTACCCTTTGGCCACAGTAACGTACCTGCCTATGTTTACTCCCTTGATAAGGATATTGATATACCCTTAGATAAGCTTAAAGATATTAAAAAGATAATTGACCCAGCCCCTGCATTTGATGCTGACCTGATTCCTCTAATAGACTGGATAAAGGAACAATACCATTGCATGCTGATAGAGGCAATACAGTGCTTTGTACCTCCAGGTACAAAAGTAAACTTAAGAGCAAAGACTCATAGGGTCATCTATCTTGCAGATAATCAAGAGGACGTACAAGCAAGTAAGGTTCAAAGACTTAATAATAATATGAAAGCAATACTTGCGGCTTTGGAAGATGAGGATGGCATACCGGCAAAAGAACTATTAGCTAACACAGGGGCAGCTGAGTCAACAATCAAGGCATTGGTCAGGAGGGGCCTTATTAAGGTAGAGCTAGAACCCACTTATAGAAACCCATGGAAGTATGATCTACCAAGGCAAGAGCTCCACGAATATAACACAGAACAAAAGCAGGCTATTAATACTATAGTTAAGATAATGCAAAATGGTGGTGGGACAGTACTTTTACACGGAGTAACCGGTAGTGGCAAAACCGAGGTTTATATGGCAGCTTCTGAAAAAGCTATAGAAGAGGGCAAGCAAATCATAGTGCTTGTTCCTGAAATTTCCCTTACACCACAAACCCTAGGCAGGTTCAAGGCTAGATTTGGAGACCGAGTAGCAGTCTTGCATAGCAGACTTTCCATAGGTGAAAGATATGATGAATGGAAGAGGATTCAGAGGGATGAAGTTGATATAGTTGTCGGAGCTAGGTCTGCAGTGTTTGCTCCCCTCAAGCGTTTAGGTCTGATAATAATAGATGAGTCACATGAGGACAGCTATAAGTCAGATACTAGACCACGTTACCATGCAAGAGATGTTGCCATAAAAAGGTGTGAACTAGTCAAGGGACTTGTTGTACTCGGTAGTGCAACCCCTGCCTTGGATGATTACTACAAGTCACTAGCAGGTGAATACAAGCTTTCAACAATAAAAAAACGAGTAGAAAACCAAAGCTTACCACAAGTACAGATAGTAGATATGCGCAAAGAGCTATTAATGGGTAATAGAACGATTTTCAGTAGTCCCCTCTTTACTGCTATCTCTAACAATATAGAGAATAAAGAAAAAACAATACTACTTCTAAACAGGAGAGGTTATGCTCAGTTTGTTTCATGTAGGTCCTGTGGTGAGGCTATAAAGTGTAATAACTGTGATATATCCCTTACCTATCATATTCAGGGAAGAAAACTGGTCTGTCACTATTGTGGATATGAGGAACAATATCCAAAGACCTGCCCTAAGTGCAAGTCTAGCTACATAAAGCACTTTGGACTTGGTACCCAAAAGCTAGAAGATGAAATAAAGAGTTTCTTCCCAGAGGCTAAGGTCCTTAGAATGGACTTTGACACAACCTCAAGAAAGGGTTCTCATCATGAGATACTAGAGGCCTTTGCTAGTGGGAAATATGATATACTAATTGGAACTCAGATGGTGGCCAAGGGACTTGACTTTCCTGAGGTTACTTTAGTAGGGGTAATTACAGCTGATACATCCTTAAATTTACCTGATTACAGGAGTAGTGAAAAAACCTTTCAATTAATTACCCAGGTTGCTGGCCGAGCAGGCAGAAGTCACAAACCAGGTAATGTTATTGTACAGACCTACCAACCAGACCATTATTCTATAATACTTGCTGCCAAGCATGATTATAAGGGATTTTATAACAAGGAACTAGCAATCAGAAAGCAATTTGATTATCCTCCTTTTTCTCATATAATAAGAGTACTCTTGACAGGAGAAAGGGAAGAAGAACTTATTGCCTATGCAAAGGATATGCTTGCTTGGTTAAACCATAAAATAAGCAAGGACCCTTATCTGAGCCACAACCTAATGGATATAGGTGCATATCCTGCTCCTATAGAAAGAATTAAAAATAAGTACAGGTGGCAGATCCTAATACGTATAAGGACAAGCGAGGAAAGTAAACATAATTATCATTTGCTTGCAGAAAAACTACTCAAACAATATAATAGAGATGGAATAAACACGGCTTTGGATTTCAATCCCTTGAGCCTGATGTGAAATATTAATAAGCAAGGTGGTAAATATGGCTTTAAGAGATATAAAACATTATAAATATGATGAAATATTAAGAAAGAAAAGCAGACCAGTCGAGAAAATTGACGAAAAAATCAAAACCTTAATCAAAGATATGGTAGAAACCATGCGAAATGCAGAGGGAGTAGGGCTCGCAGCCCCCCAAGTAGGTATACTAAAAAGGCTTGTTATTGTAGATATAGGCCAAGGTTTAGAGGTATTAATTAACCCTACCTTTGTAAGTGAGTCAGGTGAAAACATAGACTATGAGGGATGCTTGAGCGTCCCAGGTATGAGGGGTAAGGTTAAAAGACCAGACAGGGTAGTAGTCGAAGCCTTAGATGAAAATGGAAATCTAAGACAAATAGAAGCACAAGGTTATATGGCAAGGGCCCTGTGCCACGAAATAGATCACTTAGATGGGATTTTATATATAGACAAGGTAATTGAGGGTACATTGGAGGAATTCAATTGATAAGAATTATATTCATGGGTACACCTGATTTTGCCCTGCCCTCATTAGAGGCTATATATAAAAGCGACAACAAGCTACTTGCAGTTGTAACTCAGCCAGATAGACCCAGGGGTAGGGGAAAGAAACTACAGCCCTCTCCAGTAAAAAAGTGGGCCTTAGAAAAGGGTATACCCATTTATCAACCAGAAAATATAAGACAAGATCCTAGCTTTATAAAAGAGATTAAAAAGCTAGATCCAGACCTAATAATAACAGCTGCTTTCGGCCAAATCCTTCCCAAAGCACTCCTTGATATACCAAAGCTAGGCTCTATTAATGTACATGCATCCCTTCTGCCTAAGTATAGGGGTGCTTCACCAATTCAACAGGCAATAATCGAAGGTGAAGAGAAAACTGGTGTGACAATTATGTACATGGATACTAGGATGGATACAGGAGACATAATTGCAAAGGAAGAGATTAAAATAGGTAAGGATGATACAGCAGATCAGGTGCATGATAAATTAGCCTTACTTGGTGGCAAGGTCCTCAAGGAGGTTATTTCACTTTTTGAGCAGGGCAAACCTAAAGGTGTACCGCAAGATGATGAGCTTGCAACCTATTGTAGCAAGATCAACAAATCCATGTGTGAGCTAAATTGGGATAATGATGCTCAAAAATTAAGAAACCTAATTAGGGGCTTAACCCCTTGGCCAGGTGCCTTTACCTATTATAAGTCTTGTAGGTTAAAACTCTGGAGCACCAAGGAGTGGGCTGGCAAAGACATAGGCAGAGCACAGCCTGGTACTATTGTGATCGCAAATGCAAAGGATGGTATTGTAGTAGCTTGTCGTAATAGCTTTTTACAAATATTAGAACTCCAGGCTGAGGCTGGCCGTAGAATGACGAGTCAAGAATACCTGCGTGGGAACCAGATTGATACAGGTTCTATACTCGGACGACAGGGAAGTGACTGTGACTAGAATATGAAAAAAAAAGACCAAGCAAGATATATTGCTCTAAATGTATTAATAAAAGTAAACAAAGAGGGCAAGTATTCAAATATCAGTCTAAAGGAGGCCTTGAAAAATAGAGATCTCAGTAATAGGGACAAGGCCTTTGTTACACAGCTAGTATATGGATGTCTAGAAAAGCA
>DGFG01000154.1:14433-14672 GCA_002391555.1 Firmicutes bacterium UBA3906 | reverse complement strand
CCTACTCCTGATATAGAGGCTAGTCCTGAGCCAGATGATGACTCAGGGGCGCAAGTAAGTCCTACACCTGAAACCAGCTTATCAGGTCAAGGATAAGTCAGTTAAGGATAAGGACAAGTGTCAAATTTAATAAGAGACTAAAAAAAGCTGTCAGTTTATAAAACCGACAGCTTTTCCTTTAAGTATACTTGCTAGTTATTCTTATTTTTTTCTTCTCTTGATAAGAACTGCGCCAGAGG
>DGFG01000154.1:11382-14274 GCA_002391555.1 Firmicutes bacterium UBA3906 | reverse complement strand
CTGGATTCCGTACTTAGAGAAGGGTAGCTCTCCACCAGGGATTTTCCAGGTTACTTCGTGCCATTCTCCGGGTTTAACATTAACCCATGAAGAGTTTTCCCAGTTTGTATAATCCTTTTCCATCCTGAAAATCTGGAAGCCCTTCATTGATGTGTCTTCTGGGAAATACACAAAAAGGGTTACTGTATCGTCAGGGTTAATCCTGTCTGCAGGTCCCTCAAAGCTGTACTTTCTTTGACCAGCCTTCATGGTACCCTTTAATAGTTTGCCTGCACTTTCTACTTCTGTGGCACCTTCTGCATATTCTCCAGTTGTTGCTGCCTGGCCCTTCCAGCCATCTGTACCCTTGCTAAAGTCATACTTTAAGTCTGCAGCAAAGGCTAGGGCTGACAATGACAATAATAGGGTCAGTGTCAAAACGATAGTGATTAATTTTTTCATCATCTTTCCCCCTTCATTTTTTAACATTGTCCTTTTTTGGGCAAATGCTTTAATTTTTTAGTGAATGTTTGTAGCATTTCACTATACTGTCCTAATTATATACCAAGCTATACCAGTTTTCAAGCCAATAACTGTATATATATATATATGTCTGTCCCCTGATAAACAAAAAAGCATAAAGAGAAAAAATCTCCTTATGCCTCTTACACTTATAATAATTTTTTGTATAACTTTTACTGCTAATCTCTGGCTGTCATAACCTCATCCCATATACGGTTGTATAGGCCTATAACATCACTTATATCCACAAATAGCTCTCCCATCTCCATGATGTCCCCATCAGGATAAGCAGTCTTATCGTTTTTAAGCTTGTCATCTAATAGGTCAAAGGCCCCCTTGTTGGGTGTTGAGTAGCCAACATATTCTGCATTTGCTAGGGCATTTTCAGGATCACATAGCCAGTTAATAAACTTTTCTGCCCCCTCCTTATTCTTGCTTCCCTTTGGTATTACCATGGCATCAAACCATAGGTTGGTGCCTTCCTTTGGGATAGCATAGGCCAGGTCTTCATTTTCCCAGGTGGCATAGACAGCATCTCCTGAGTAAACAAGGGCTAGGGCAGCCTCCTCACCTATCATCTTATCCTTTATGTCATCTCCCATATAGGCAAGGACTAGGGGCTTTTGCTCTATTAAGAGCTGCTTTGCCTCCTCAAGCTCGGCCTCATTACGAGTATTTAATGAATAGCCCAGCTTTTTAAGTGCTACTCCTAGTGAATCACGCTGGCTGGCATACATGAATATTTCCTTTTTATACTTTTGATCCCATAGTATATCCCAGCTATCCACTGGCTCATCTACCATCTTTGTGTTGTATAAAATACCTAGGGTCCCCCAAAAATATGGGACAGAATATTCATTTTCAGGGTCATAGGGCAGGTCTTTGAACCTCTCATCTATATATTTATAGTTGGGTATATTATCAAAGTTAAGCTTTTCAAGCCTATCTTCCTTTATAAGCCTTTCTATCATATAGTCCGACGGAAAGAGAACATCATAGTCGACTCCGCCTGATACTAGCTTTGCATACATATCCTCATTTGAGGTAAAGTCCTCATATATAACCTTAATACCGTATTCCTTTTCAAAGGCCTCATAGACTGACTCATCTATATAGTCTCCCCAGTTAAAGACCTTTATGGTTGGCTTGGCCTCACCACAGCCGGACAGGCTAAATATTATCGCGAGAGCCGCTAACAAAAACACCACTTTGGCGTATCTTTTCATTTTTTTCTCTCCTTTCATCGGCGTCCTTGGACGTTCTTATATTAACTACTATGAGTAGTAGCAATACAGCTAAAAACATAAGGGTGGACAGGGCATTTAGCTTTGGGCTTATGCCCCTTCTGGCCATGGATTCTACTGTTATAGATAGGTTTGTCACTCCATTGCCAGTTGTGAAAAAGCTAATAACAAAGTCATCTAGGGATAGGGTGAGGGCCAGCAAAAACCCAGTTATAACCCCTGGCATAATCTCGGGCATTATTACCCTTTTAAAGGCGTAAAAGGGAGTGGCACCTAGGTCCAAGGCCGCCTCATACAAGTGCTTGTTCATCTGCTTTAGCTTTGGCATGATGGACAATATCACATAGGGTATGCAAAAGGTAATATGGGCCAGCAGCATAGACAAAAAGCCTAAGGGTAGTTTTACTGATGCAAAAAGTAGCATCAGGGCTATACCTGTAACTATATCTGGGTTTAGTATGGGCAGGTGGTTGATGTTTAGCATCAGTTCTCTTTTAAACTTTTTCATGCTAAATATACCTATTGCCGCTGCTATCCCCACTATGGTAGCCACTATTGAGGCAATAACTGCAATTGCCAGGGTATAGTAAAGGGCATTCATTATCTGCCTATCCTTGAAAAGTTCACTATACCACCTTAGGGTAAAACCTCCCCAAGCTCCCCTGGATCTTGAATCATTAAAGGAGTATATTATTAGGATACCTATAGGGGCATATAAAAATATAAATATCAGGTATACATAGGCCTTTTTTAAAAACTTCATCATAAGAGGCCCCCCTCTCCATACTCACGGTCATATTTAGACATTACTCCCATGCTCAATAGTATTAGGAGCATAAGGATAATCGAGAGGGCTGAACCAAAGCCCCAGTCTCCTGAGGAAAGAAACTGCCTCTCTATCAGGTTGCCTATTAGCATAAACTGGGCTCCACCTAGGAGCCTGGAGATAACAAAGGTTGTTACCGCTGGCATAAAGACCATGGTTATACCTGATATAACACCTGGCAAGCTCAAGGGGAGGGTGACCCTCTTAAAGACTTTTACATCATTACATCCCAGGTCTTGGGCTGCTTCTATGAGGCTTTTGTCAAGCCTTGAAACCACTGAGTAAATCGGTAGTATCATAAAGGGCAGGAAGTTGTAAACC
>DGFG01000154.1:0-11206 GCA_002391555.1 Firmicutes bacterium UBA3906 | reverse complement strand
GGCAGGAAGTTGTAAACCATGCCAAGTACTACTGCGGTCTCAGTGTATAGGATATTTATTGTTGGCAGTGAAAGAGCGCTTAAAATAGAATTTAAAGGCCCATTTTTCTCAAGTAAGGTCATCCAGGAATAAGTCCTTAAAAGAAAGTTCATCCACATAGGTACTACTGTTAGCATCAAGAGCACACTCTTGCGTTTAAAGGTCTTGCTGGCTAGTATCAGGGCAAAGGGGTATCCCAGCAAGAGACAGATAATGGTTGCATAAAGGGCCAGTAGAACCGAACGAACAAGTACATCTATATAAATGGGGTCCACAAACTTTTTAAAATGCTTGGTGGTAAAGCTTATCCCTGCCTCTGTTGACTCTGTAATAGAGAAAAAGAGTATTAGGAAAAGGGGTACTATGATAAATATAGTCATCCAAACCGCATAGGGATAGGCTATCCATTGTTTTTTCATCTAGTCGACCCCCTTTTTCATAATATGAATGTCAAAGGGATCTACACTAAGGCCCACTATTGAGTCCTCATCAGCCTTTATGGTGGAGTGGACCTTCATGGTGAAATCTTCGTTATCTACTCCGACGACTAGCATCTCAAAGTGCACACCCTTAAAGGTAACTGATTTTACCCGGCCAGCTATCATGCCCTCCTCTGGTCTTTTAACCTTGACATCCTCTGGCCTGATTACGACATCAACAGGCTCGTCCTTTTCAAAGCCCTTGTCAACACAGTCAAATAAAGTATTTAAAAAACTCACCTTGTAGTCCTGGTGCATAACACCATCGATTATATTACTCTCACCGATAAAGTCAGCTACAAAGGCATTCTGGGGCTCATTGTATATATCCTGGGGACTACCAACCTGCTGGATGTGGCCGTTGTTCATAACCACAATAGTATCAGACATGGTCAGGGCCTCCTCCTGGTCATGGGTAACATAGATAAAGGTTATGCCAAGTTTCTTTTGTATATTTTTAAGCTCTAGCTGCATATCCTTTCTTAGCTTTAAGTCCAAGGCTCCTAGAGGCTCATCTAATAGCAAGACCTCAGGCTCATTTACTAGGGCTCTAGCTATAGCTATCCTTTGCTGCTGGCCACCACTTAGGGAGTCAATATCCCTTTTCCCATAGCCCTCTAGGTTTACAAGCCTTAGCATATGGTTTACCTTTTCATCGATTGTCTTTGCGGAAAGCTTTTTTATCTTTAGGCCAAAGGCTATATTGTCATAAACATTCATATGGGGAAAGAGGGCATACCTTTGGAAGACTGTGTTAACCTTGCGCTTGTATGCTGGTAGATGGTTAATGTTTTTGCCTTCAAATAATAGGTTTCCACTGTCCGCCTCTTCAAATCCCCCTATGATCCTAAGGGTTGTGGTCTTGCCACAGCCACTTGGGCCTAGCAGGGTCACAAACTCATTTTTGCGAATGGTCAGACTTATATTATCTAGGGCTGGCGTCCCATTATAGGTCTTTGATATATTTTCTAGCTTTATAATGCTGTTACTATTCATATTATTATTGTTCATTGAATGCTCCACCTTCCTAATGGTTATTAAAAGCTAGGAGGTGTTGCCACCCATAGCAATCTAGCCTTTGTCTTACCTGCATTTTTAACATAGTGGGCCTCGGTTGGTTCAAAATAAAAGGCCTCTCCCTTTTTTACCCTATATGTCCTCCTACCGATGTGTAGGACAATAGAGCCGGCTAGGACATAGCCAAACTCTTCACCGTCATGGGGGTCTTCTTCCTTGGAAAGGCCGCCTGGCAAGAGCTCTATAATTAGTGGCTCCATCCTATTTTTCTGGGCATTGGGGATAATCCAATCTATACTATGGCTTAGGTCCTCATTTTCAAGGGTAAAGACATCCTCTTTTTTAAAGACTATCTTTTCCTCAACCTGTTCATTAAAAAAGTCCTTGATATTGGTTCCTAGGGCTTCGAGTATATCCATAAGTGTAGCTATTGAAGGAGATGTCAAATCTCTCTCAACCTGGGAGATAAACCCTTTAGAAAGCTCGCTTCTATCAGCTAGCTCCTGCTGGGTCAAGCCATTGTAAATCCGCAATTCTCTAATCTTATTTCCGATTTTCATCTCCTACGCCCCTATCATAATATTAAACAAATTGTTTATAAAGACTAAACAAACATATATATTAATAACACAATTACTTTTCACTGTCAACACAAAATTTAAAATTATTTTCTCTAAGAAAAATCAAAAAGATTCTATAGCGGAATTATGTGGTATTATAATAAAGTCAAGTGTATTTCCCAAGGCCCCTAGAGCCTTTTATATATAGGTAAATCAATTTGAAAGGAAGCAGTATATGAAGCTTATTTTAAAATATTTAAAGCCCTTTAGTCTTTTAGTTGTCCTGAGCCTGGTCCTACTCTTTATGCAGGCAATGACAGACCTTAGCCTGCCAAACCTTATGTCTGATATAGTTAATGTAGGTATACAGCAGGCTGGTATTGAGGATAAGCTAGCACAAGCCCTAAGTCAAGATGGCCTTGACCTTATTACAGCCCTTGCCAAGGACCAGGACAAAGAGACCTTTGAGGATAGCTACAGGCTTGTAGAGCCGGGAACGCAAGAGGCAGAAAAGTACCTAGCTAAATATCCTTCTCTTAAAGAAAATAGTATCTACATTATAAAGACCGATGCTGACCTAGAGGCAATAGCTGATATCTATAGTAGGTCAAGCTATGCCTTTATTAGCCTGATGCAAGGCCTAAATAGTAGTGGCCATGAACAAACAGGCCAGCAGACTCCTACAGCTAGCCTGACTGACCTAGATATGGGTGACCTAGATAAGTTAGTAGCGCTAGTAAAAAGTCAAGCTGACCAAAGGCTTGAATCTGCAATAGTAGCTGCCGAAAAAGCTGACCCATCTATAAGAGATCAAGTTGCTTTAAGCTTTACAAGGGCCTTTTACCAAGGACTTGGTATGGATATGACAAGGCTACAGCGGTCCTATATATACAAAACCGGAGCCTATATGCTGCTTGTAACACTTTTTGGTATCGCAGCTACAATAGGGGTACGTTATACATCATCCAAGATAGGGGCAGGCCTAGCTAGAAAGTTAAGACAGGATGTCTTTAAAAAGGTAGAGTCCTTTTCCCTTGAGGAGTTTGATAACTTTTCAGCCTCTACCCTCATAACCCGTACTACCAATGATGTAACCCAGATACAGATGTTTACCACCATGGGACTTAGGATACTTGCCTTTTCTCCCATCATGGGTATTGGTGGTATCATAATGGCCTTAAATAAGAGCATATCCCTAAGCTGGATAATAGCAGTTGCAGTTATTATCCTAATTGGTGTAGTTATACTTATCTTTTCAGTTGCCCTGCCAAAGTTTAAGCTTATGCAAAAGCTAGTTGACAGGCTAAACCTAGTAACTAGAGAATCCCTAAGTGGCATGATGGTTATCCGCGCCTTTGGTAACCAGGACCATGAGGAGGACCGTTTTGAACAGGCCTCAAGGGACTTTCGTGACACCAATAGGTTTACAAACCGTGTACTCAACTTTATGGGTCCTAGTATGATGCTTATTATGAACTTTTCCTCCCTGGCAATTGTTTGGGTAGGGGCCCATCAGATAGAAAAATCTGCCCTACAGGTAGGAGATATGATGGCATTTATCCAGTATGCTATGCATATTATTATGTCCTTTCTAATGGTCTCTATGGTCTTTATCATATTGCCTAGGGCAGCCGTATCCTTAAACCGTATATCAGAGATACTAGATACCGAGACTAGGATCCATGACCCTGAAAATCCCATCAGCCCAGACAGGTTAAAGGGTGAGCTAGTCTTTGAAAATGTCTCCTTTAGATACAAGGGGGCTGAAAGTGATGTTCTTTGTGATATTAGTTTTACTGCCAAGCCAGGCCAGACCACAGCTGTTATTGGTTCAACAGGATCAGGCAAGTCTACCCTAATCCACCTAGTCCCAAGGTTTTATGATGTAACAAAGGGTAGGATCACCATAGATGGGATTGATATTAGGGATATGTCCCAGCATGAGCTACGTGAAAATATAGGCTTTATCCCTCAAAAATCAGTCCTATTCTCAGGGGATATCAGGTCTAATGTCAGCTATGGTAAGGCTAACGCCACAGATCAAGAGATACTAGTAGCAACTCAGGTAGCCCAGATAAGAGACTTTGTAGAGGGGTCAGAAGAAGGACTAGAAAGACCCATAGCCCAGGGAGGGTCCAATGTCTCAGGTGGCCAGAGGCAGCGGCTATCCATAGCCCGTGCCCTAGTTAAAAAGGCCCCTATCTTTATCTTTGATGATAGTTTTTCAGCCCTTGACTTTAGGACAGATGCAGCCCTAAGAAAGGCCTTAAAGGAATATACTGGAGACTCGACCGTTTTGATAGTTGCCCAAAGGATAAATACAATAATGCAGGCAGACCAGATTATCGTGCTAGACGAAGGAAGAATAGCTGGTATGGGCAAGCACAAGGACCTGCTAAAAAGCTGCAGGGCATATAGGGAGATTGCTGAAACCCAGCTGTCAGAGGAGGAATTGGCATGAGTGATAGAAAGCATAGCAATATACCAGATAAACAGGATACAGGCAGACAAGCTGTAGGAAAACCCATGGGCAGGCCAATGAGGCCAGGTGGTCGTGGCGGCGGTCATCATGCTATGATGGCTGGGGAAAAAGCCAAGGATTTCAAGGCTAGTATAAAGCGCTTGCTAACCTACCTTTCCCCTTACAAGCTAGCTATCACAGCAGTTCTTTTATTTGCCATACTATCCACTGTCTTTACAATAGTAGGGCCTAGGATACTAGCCAAGGCTATTGATGAATTATACTCAGGTCTTGTTCGTATTATATCGGGCAAGCCAGAGGGTATCCGTTTTGATTATATCGGTAGGGTTCTGCTCATCCTGCTTGGCCTATATGGGATAAGTGCAGCCTTTTCCTACCTACAAGGCTTTATTATGGCCGATGTTTCAACCACAGTATCTTATAGGCTTAGAAATGCCATAGGCCAGAAAATAAACAAGCTACCCCTCTCCTTTTTTGACAAGGTAAGCCAAGGGGAAATCCTATCTAGGGTTACCAATGACGTTGACCTACTAAATAACTCCCTGAGCCAAAGTATCACCCAGATTATCAGCTCAGCTACTACCATGCTAGGTGTGCTTATAATGATGCTTTCCCTTAGCTGGAAGATGACCTTGGTTGCACTAGGAATGCTGCCCTTGTCCCTCCTTCTGGTTTTATCTGTGGTTAAAAGGTCACAAAAGTACTTTCGCAAGCAGCAGGAATACTTAGGCCATGTAAATGGTCATATCGAAGAGATGTACGGCGGCCATGTGGTAATGAAGGTCTTCAACGGAGAAGAAAAGTCAGTAAAGGAATTTGAAAAGTACAACAGCCAGCTTTATGATTCAGCCTGGAAGTCACAGTTTATATCTAGCCTTATGATGCCTATGATGAGGTTTGTAGGGAACCTTGGCTATGTAGTTATCTGTATTCTAGGGGCCTATCTTACTACTATAGGAGCAATGACTGTAGGCGGTATTCAGGCCTTTATCCAATATGTTAGGTCCTTTACCCAGCCAATAAATGATATTGCAAATATCTCAAATATTCTCCAGCAGATAGCCGCTGCAGCTGAACGTATTTTTGAATTTTTAGATGAAGAAGAAGAAAAAGAAGACAATATCAAGGCCTATATAAATACAGGGTTTGATAAGGAAAATGAGCCTTTAAGCAAGGTCGATATAAGGGGTAATGTTGACTTTATAAATGTACACTTTGGCTATAGCCCAGATAAAATAGTAATCAATGACTTTTCAGCCAGCATCAAAGAAGGGCAAAAGGTAGCTATAGTCGGACCCACTGGGGCAGGTAAAACGACTATAGTAAAACTGCTTATGAGGTTTTACGAGGTAAACGATGGTGCCATCCTCCTAGATGGTCATGATATTAGGGACTTTTCAAGAAATGACCTAAGGTCAGTATTTGGCATGGTACTTCAAGATACCTGGCTTTACAATGGTACAATAATGGACAATATAAGATATGGTAGACTAGATGCCACAGATGAAGAGGTTATAAAAGCTACCAAGGCAGCCCAGGTTGACCACTTTGTTAGGACCCTACCTGATTCCTACAATATGGTCCTAAACGAGGAGGCCAGTAACGTATCCCAAGGCCAAAAGCAGCTTCTTACAATTGCTAGGGCTATCCTAGCTGATCCAAAAATCCTAATACTAGATGAGGCAACTAGCTCCGTTGATACTAGGACCGAGGTCTATATCCAAAAGGCTATGTACAATCTAATGAAGGGCAGGACTAGCTTTGTAATTGCCCACCGCCTATCAACTATAAAGGACTCAGACCTTATCCTATGCATGAACGAGGGAGATATCGTAGAGCAGGGTACCCATGAAGAGTTACTAAAGATGAATGGCTTTTATGCTAGTATGTACTATAGCCAGTTTGAAGGCAAGACCGCTTAGGCCAAAGCATTTATTTGGCCTAAGCTTTACACAAATTGCAGAAAAAAAAGGATTATTGGTCTTTATCGTGTAATAGATAATATTATGTAGATAGACTAATTAGTAATCTGGATTTAAATCCTATCCAGCATTACTCTATTTAAGCGAGGTAAATATGAAGGGACAAGCAAGGCACAGATTCGTATTTAGACTACTCCAGATAGCACTTGGACCACTTATTAGGCGCAAGTTTAACTACTCATCAATCCGGGCAAAACTTGCTAATAAACCTGCCATAATTTTGCCCAACCATGTTACCTTTTGGGACCCCCTTTTAGTGGGTATTAGCTTTGCAACGCCAATGTACTTTGTGTCTAGCGATCATATCTTTAGGCTAGGCATCACTAGCAAGATCATCCAATTCCTAGTTGATCCTATCCCCCGAACCAAGTCAGATACAGATAGGAAAACAGTAATCTCCATGTTTAAAAGGCTTAGGGCTGGTAAAAATATTTGCATATTCCCAGAGGGCAAAATGACCTGGACTGGTGAAACCGACAGGCTACACGCCACGACAGCTAGGCTGATAAAGCGAAGCGGAGCTGCCCTTGTCACCTTTCGCATGATAGGGGGATACCTGAGCCAGCCAAGGTGGAGTAGATATATCCGTCGTGGTAAAATGACTGGGTCTGTTGTGAGGGAGTATAGCCCTGCAGAGCTTGCCAAGTTGTCTTTAGATCAAATAGAAGAAATAATAAAAGAAGACCTATATGAAAATGCTTACGAAAGGCAAAGGAAAGAGCCACAGGCCTATAGGGGCAAGAAACTAGCAGAAAACCTTGAACTGGCTCTTTACATCTGCCCTGCCTGCAATAGTATCTGTAGCCTAAAGAGCCAGGATGACCTCTTCTATTGTAGCTGTGGCTACAAGGTCATATACAATGAATACGGTTACTTTACAGGCTCAGATACAGAAAAACCAATCTTTGAGACAGTACTTGATTGGTCAAAATGGCAAAATGAGAGGGTGGTAGACCTAGCCAAGGACTTTAAAAATATGCCTCTTGACCATGTCATATTTGAAGATAAGACGGAGACCTTGTGGAGGATAGAAAGGGCTAGAAGGTCTGAATTACTTGGTAAAGGGACCCTACAGCTATACAAGGATAGGCTAGTCTTTAAAAGTCCTGACAAAGACTACACATTCCCACTAGATAAAATATCAAACCTTGATATCCATGGCCGGTCAACCATCATATTTACTACAGCTACTGATGAAAACTATGAACTAAAATCCAAGCACGCCCGCTGTGCCCTAAAATATCAAGACTTTTACCGACAATTAAAGACTAAGAAGAAGGGGGAGGACTAAATTGAATTATTCCGCAGCTAACACAGACCTCTGGAATGCTATGCTCCAGCTTGGCTATTTATCGGGTATATTGCTTTTGGCAAATGTACTAAGGCGCAAGATACCCCTTGTAAGGAAAAGCTTAATGCCTACTGCAGTATTGGCAGGCTTTATAGCCTTTATCGTCCGCAATCTAGGCATCTTAAAGCTTGATGGTGTCTTTATGGAGAATGTCACCTATCATGCAATAGCCCTTGGTTTTATCGCCCTGTCCCTCAGGATTATAAAAAAGCCAGAGCCAGCCTCTAATGAATACCTTACTGGCCCAAAAAGCGGCGCTCTTATAGTTAGTACTTACCTGGTACAAGGTGCTATTGGAATAATCATTACAATACTACTATCCTATACCCTATCACCTGGTCTGTTTAAGGCAGCAGGTATCCTACTCCCCATGGGCTTTGGCCAGGGGCCTGGCCAGGCCAACAATGTTGGAGCAACCTATGAGCAGCTAGGCTTTACCGGTGGTCAATCCTTTGGTCTTTCTATCGCCGCAGCAGGCTTTCTCTGTGCATGCTTGGTAGGTGTTGTCTACATAAATGTCCTCCATAGAAAGAATAAAATCAAGATAAAAACTGCCGAAGAAATAGCAGAGGTCCTTACAGTTGAGGATTTTCAGGACAAAAACGAGATCCCAATATCTCAGTCAATAGATAGGCTGTCCATACAAATAGCCATGGTCCTGTTTGTGTACCTGCTTACCTACCTAATATCACTGGGCATAACACAGCTAACCTCTAGCCTGTCCCCTGGCCTAGCAGCCACAGTTAATCCCTTGATTTGGGGCTTTAACTTTATAATCGGTTCACTGGTAGCCATGGCTTTTAAGGGTACAATAGGCTGGTTTAAAAATAGAAGATGGATGCTCAGGCAGTATCCAAACAACTTTTTACTAGATAGGATATCCGGCTTTGCCTTTGACTTTATGATAGTAGCAGGTATAGCTGCCATAGATGTAACAGACTTAGAGGGCCTTTGGCTTCCCTTTATTGTCCTATCCATAGTAGGCGGTATCATAACCTTTTGCTACCTGGCCAAGCTATGTAAGATAATCTATCCTAACTACTATTATGAGGGTTTTCTATCCATGTATGGCATGCTGACAGGGACTATTAGCACAGGTGTATTGCTACTTAGGGAAATTGACCCATCCTATAAAACTCCAGCGGCCACCAACCTCTTAACCGGTAGTAGCTTTGCCATTGTACTTGGAGCTCCTATGCTGGTCCTAATTGGCCTAGCACCAAAATCAGACCTTTTGCTCTTTATAACCCTAGGTCTGATGCTTGTTTATCTAGCCCTTCTTGTCTTGTTTTTAGTAAAGGTAAAGAAAACAAGACGGCAAAAGAAGGTCAAGTCCTAAATAGGCATAAAAAGGAGCTGTAAGTCAGCTATTAAACTGAACACCAATAAATGAAAGCTACCAATAAATGAAAGCTATAAATAAAGATCCATAAATGAAGATCTGAATACGGATATTGTAAAAAACAGACCCCCTCTTGTAGAACAAAAAACTACAAGAGGGGGTTTCTTTTCACCTGTTTTCATAGCCTAGTATTTATTTATAAGCACTTTTCTTTGCATCTAGACTAGCCTAGCTACCCTCGCTAGTAAGCTGAATAGTAGGATCCCTTTCCAGGTCTTTATTTGACTCTGCCTTTTTCTTTTCCCTAGCAGCAGTTGCCTCCCTAAACAAGACATATAGGACTGAGAAAAGGGGTACTGATATTAGCATACCCAGTATGCCCATCAGGCTACCACCAAGGGTGACAGCAGCTAGTACCCATAGGGCTGGTAGGCCTATAGAATTACCCATGATTTTAGGATATATTAGGTTATTATCTAGCTGTTGCAGGACAATGATAAAGACAACAAACCAAAGGGCCTTTATTGGCGATATCATAAATATCATAAAGGCTGCTATAAAGGTACCAACTAGTGAACCCACTAGGGGGATTAGGGCTGTTATACCTATGAGTACTGATATCATAGGAGCAAAGGGAAATCTAAATATTAGCATCCCTATAAAGCATAGTAATCCTAATAGCAAGGCCTGCAAAAGCTGGCCAGTAATATAGTTAGATAGGGTTTTGTTGGTCAGGGACCCCACCTTTATAATCTTTTTTGCCTGCCTTTCCTTTAAAAAGGCATTAAGGACCCTCTCTAGCTGGCTCTTTAGCTTTTCCTTGCCCAGGAGAATATAGATACTTAAAAATAGTCCGAGTATAAAATCAAGGGTTAGGTTAAATATTGAGACAAGTAGATTAATAGCAGAGTTAAATAGGGTTGTCGTCCCACTTGTAAAAATGTTTACCAGGGTTTCGCCCATGTTTTTCCAGTCCATATCAAGGGATTGGAGGATTTCCTCTAGGCGAGGTATATCTTCTGACAGTTCACTTATCCATCTTTCAGCATTTATATAAAAGGCTGGTATAGCTGTACTTAGTATCTTTACTAGCTCAATTAGCTGGGGGATCAACATAAAGAGGATCAGGGCCAAGACCGCGAAAAATACCAGATAAGAAAGGGCTAGGGCTAATGGTCTTTTTACCTTTGCCACTATGGGTTTTTCACTCTTTGGGAGGAATAGCCTCTCAAAAAACTTCATAGGTAGGTTTATTAAAAAGGCCAGGACAATACCTATCCAGATTGGAGTTAGTATACCTATACCATGTCTGACCGCCCCTATAACTTCTGATATGTTTTTAAGTATCAGATACATTATTATAGACAGGGTTATTATAAAGAGTATCTTGCGTACGTTTTTTCTATTTAGATCCAAGCAAAGCCCCCCTTTTAATATAAAACCGGTCATATCTTGACTAGTAAAAAAACCATAGGCATATCTACTAGGCTTATCTTTGCCTTATCCAAACTAGCATCTGGCCCTTTTCTCGGTTACCCCACATAAAGTAGGGGATGGCCTTTATAGTACAGGGCTTTTCATCTACCTGGACAGGCCTGTATAGGTCCCTATCCCAAGAGTCAGTATTTACCCTATAGCCCATGCCCTTAACAATCATTGCTCCACCTAAGAGGTTCTTGTCAAAGACTGCTTGTAGACTGGCATCAGGATCAATTGAAATAAGGGATAGGTTCTCCCCATTGTCCACCTGCTCAAGGCAATATACCAGGGGGCCTCTCCTTATGGCTAACTTACCAGCATTGTAACGGACCATCGGGTTTGCCTGTACAAGCTCTGGGGTCATATCAAAGACCAGCTCTAATTGATCCCCATCCTTCCAACTACGGTCAATATATATATAGCCATCCCTTAGGCGAGAAGCAAGAGAGGTCTCTTGGCCATTTATATGCAGGCT
>DGFG01000040.1 GCA_002391555.1 Firmicutes bacterium UBA3906 | reverse complement strand
GCTCTACCCGACTGAGCTACACCGCCAGATTTAGAAGCCGCCAGCACATGTGCTGACGGCTTAAGGTAGCGGGGGTAGGAATCGAACCTGCGACCTTCGGGTTATGAGCCCGACGAGCTACCTTGCTGCTCCACCCCGCGTCAACTTGTCATAAAGTCTATCTTTATGACAACGATGTATATTCTATAATATGAGACGGATTAAGTCAATAGTTTTTTTTGGTAAAAGCCCTACTAGTCAACTAGTACTTGTTCAGAACCTACCTCGGCTACTGCCACCGCCACGCTTGGACTCTCTGTTTTTAATATCAGATAGCCTCTCCTCGCTATCCTTCATAAACTTTGACAGGGTCTCTTCAAAGGAGCTAGGAGTGCTTGTTTGTAACTCCTTGTCCCATTCTATTTCAACAGGACGGGTGGATTTTTTGATCTCTCCTGCTTGGCGAATGGATAAGCTTATTTTGTCATGGCCGTCAATGGATAGGATTTTAACCTTTACCCTATCATTTACCTTTAGATACTCATTAATATCCTTTACATAAGCATCTGCAATCTCAGAAATGTGGACCATGCCAGTCCTACCAGACCCCAGCTCAATAAAGGCACCAAAGTTGGTTATCCCTGACACAGTTCCCTCTAGTATTTGTCCAACCTCAACAGACATATAAGAAATACTTCCTCCCCTATTCATTATTTTCTATATATATGATTTCTCCATCCTTGACCCAGCCAAGCTTGCTTCTAGCGGCCTCTTCTATGTAGCTTTCAGTTTGGGTGTACCTAATCTGCCTACGTATCATTTCGTTTTTTTCCTCTACGTGGGTGATTTGGGCCTTTAAGTCCTCCATGGCCTGCTCTTGCTTGTGAATTTCAAGCTCCTGCTCAACCATTATAAACAAAAGGTATCCCATAATCAGCATAGCAAATAGAATTTTTGCCCTTCGCTTTAATTTGTATTTCCTTTTTTGCTTTTTTTCACTACTCCTAGCCATAATAATACCCTTCTTTTGTGTATTATACTTATCTATGAGTAAACTGAATCAAAATGTAGACAGATATACATATTCTATATTCTACATAGGAACCATAATTCCTGTCAACTGGAAATGTTTTTTATCTTTTCTTTTGGAAAAATCCTAGAGACAAGGGCTTTAGACTTTGAAAAGATAGGCCTAAATAGTTTTTTTAGCAGGCCAAAGGGAAGGCCTATCAGGAAAAAAAGCTTTTTAAAGGGCCAGCCTATTATCCTAGCTATCCATTTACATAGGCCAGCCACTAGCTTGTATATTCCTATCAGTAGCTTGAATACAAATGGACTAAGGACAAAGGCATAAAGGCCCCAGCCTATAGCAAGTCCAGCAATCGTATATAGCCTTATTACCCCATAATTAACCTTAAAGACAACAAGAAAGGATAAAAGGGCCATCAAGAGCCAAAAGACAAGGTCAAGTAGCCCCGTAACAAGCTTGCCCGGCCTAGTGATTTGCCTAATCATCCTAAATAAGTCATATACAAAGCCTATCACAAAGCCAGCATAAACAGTAGCTAAGAAAACATAGGCCTGGTTAACGGTAGACGGCATAGCTAGTTAACCCCCTTATCTAAACATTTTGCTAAAGAAGCCTCCCTTGCCCCTGCCCCCTTCTTGGTTGCTATATTCTAGTCCTAGTATCTCTCCCTCTACTATGAGCTGGCCATCTTCAAGATTTAGCTTGTTTATATGCAGATCAATACCGTGGAGGGTTATAAAGCCTTGCTCAGTTACAAGCAATACTGCAGATTCATCAAAGGAATCCACATCCTCTACACCTGTTATGGTCACCTTTTCCCTGTTCTCCATTAGGACACTGTGACTTTTGCTCCTGACTAGTTTCCTATCGTCTAGCTCTCTTACCATTTTTTCTCCCCCCTATAGCTAGCTTAATATCAGATATATCTGATAATATGCTTGGCCCCTACAAGATATGCATCCTTTGGACAAAGAAAAAGCACCCTTGCGGGTGCTAACTGCACAAGTTTTTTTAAGGGCGACCCTTTTTAGAGACAGCACTTTTTATGTTCTTATAAAATGGCCTTGTTTAGAGAATGCACTTTTTTACATTCCTAAAGCTTGATCTTTTTAAGGGGCCGACCCAATTTTTGCACCACACTTTTTTTAGCTAGACTTTTTATAGCCTCTGTTTATTTACAAACAAGATGGGAAAAGGCCTAGTCCCATAGCTTTACTATGTCAATATCCTTGTAATAGTGGTTTATAATATCCTCTGCTGTCTTTTTATTCTGTGCCATGTTGTAGGCCCCCCACTGGGACATACCTACCCCATGACCGTATCCCTTGCCAGACATCTTTAGACTGTCCCCCTCTAGGCTAATGCTATCTAAAAGGGTTGACCGCATATCAGTTGTACCAAGGGCAAGCCTAAGCTCGGCCGCAGATACCTTGGTATCATCAAAGGCTATAGTAACCGCCCTGCCTGAGGGGCCTTTTTCGCCTATGGAAACACTTTTAAAGTCCTCTACTGGTTTTCCTGCAGCCTTTAGGGCCTCTAGGACCTTGGCCTTGCTAAAGCTAGCCTCCCAGCTTTTTGCATCGGCCTCTACCGCCTCTGTCATATCAGGGGAATCAACCACCTGTATATAGGGAGGGGCCTGGTCCTTAAAGTTTAGGCCCTCAACAGGAGTTGCGGTCTTGCCACCTGCATTGGAATGAAACCAGGTCCTGGCAAAGCGGCCCTTATAGACTATTACCTGGCCCCTGGTGTCATTTATAGCCTTTTTAATACTTTCATTTACTGCTTCCTGGTCCCAGGCCTGGGCCTCTTCAATATCTGTAGACACATGGGCATTCCCATATTTTGATTGACCCTTTTCCTCAATAAAGTTTAAAACAAAGGTCCTGGCTATTATTGCTTGGGCCTTGATTGCCTCTATGGGCCAGTCATTTTTAATCTCTCCTCCTACTACAGCTGCCACATAGTCCTCAAAGGCCATCTCCTTTACTCTTTTCTCCTCGGCTATATAAACCTTTAGCTTTGGCTCTGTATTGTCCTTGGCCTCTAGCTGCTTTGGCAGGGCAGGCTTTTCCCCCTCCCCTGCCTTGTCCTCAGATAGGTCCTGGCCCTTTTGCTCATCCCTGCCTAGACCATTGTCATCAGTATCTGGTCCTTTATCTCTCCTACATGCTGACAGGCAAAGGCCTAAGCCTATAGTAAGAACAAGTAATAGGCATATTAGTTTATTTTTATTCCCATTAAACATTAATCATCGGCTCCTTAAATAGTTCTTTGCTAAGCAATCGTAAAGCATTTTTGCCTTTATACTATTATGTGCCAAAGACCTAGAGCCGATACAGACCAAAAAAAGAGCCAGGCCAAGGGCCCGACTAATAAGGAAGAACATAAATGAATTATATAAGAAAAGAATTTAATCTAAAATGGATGTTTGTTTTATTTAAGTAAAAGGCCAAAAACTAGAGCTCTCTATATAGGGAGCTAGCCTGGTCCTTTTGGGCATTTTCTACTAGGTCTAAAACCTCAAATCTTTTTTGACTATTGCCAAACTGTATGCTGATAATATCTCCTACCTTTACAGTATTGCCTGGCTTGGCAACCTTGTCATTTATCTGGACACGGCCACCACTACAGGCTTCATTGGCAACAGTTCTTCTTTTTATAATCCTTGAAACCTTTAAAAATTTATCAAGACGCATAAATACCTCCACAAGTTTGGGTCCATCTAGCCGGCATAAGAGGGGCTAAAAGGCAAAAAAGATGCCCAGATAAAGCAAAAACCGGGTTATACCCGGTTTTAACTTTACTGTACGGAGTCCTTTAAAGCCTTGCCTGCTTTAAATACTGGGGCTTTTGATGCGGGAATAACGATTTCCTCTTTTGTTTGAGGATTTCTGCCTTTTCTTTCTTTTCTTTCTCTGACTTCGAAAGTACCAAAGCCTACAAGCTGGACTTTATCGCCTGCAGCCAATGTTTCTGTTACTACAGATACAAATGCGTTTACAGCCTTTTCAGCATCCTTTTTGGTCAGCTCGCCCTTTTCAGCAATAGCAGTAATTAGATCAGCTTTGTTCACTATAGAACCCTCCTTAATAGTATTTCATATAGCTATTTCGCTATTATTCAAGAAATTCCTTCTTTCTTATAAAGAATTTTAGCTTTTAATAGCAAAATACTCAATAATGATGTAACACACCTTTATATTTACCATATTTTACTTGCTTTATACACTCCAAAGCCCTTAAAGGGTTGATTTTGCCCTATTCCATAGCAAATCCATTTCATCTAGAGTCATATCCTCTAGGGGCTTGTCCGCCATCTGCTCAATATAGGTAAAGCGGGAGATAAACTTTTCTGTAGCGGTGGTTAAGCAAAGCTCAGGCTGTATATCAAAGAACCTACAGATATTGACTGTAGCAAAAAGCAGGTCCCCTAGCTCCTCATTTACCTTGTCTACCGGGCCGGCCTTGTAGACCTCTAGTAGCTCGTCTAACTCCTCTTTGACCTTTTCTATAGCATCTCCTACATGGTCCCAGTCAAAGCCTACGTTAGAAGCTTTTTTTTGCACTTTATAAGCCCTCATAAGGGCAGGTAGGTTGGAGGGTATATCTTTTAAGACCTGGCTCTGACTTTTTAGACCCTTTTCCTCCTTTTTTATTGCCTCCCAGTTGACTAGGACCTCATCTGCATCCTTGACCTTGGTATCGGCAAAAATATGGGGGTGGCGCTGGATCATCTTTTGAGATACCCCTGTTATTACATTTGCAATATTAAACTCCCCGCGTTCTTTGGCTATCTGGGAGTGGAACATGACCTGAAAGAGTAGGTCGCCTAGCTCCTCACTTAGCTTGTCCATATCCTCTAGGTCAATAGCCTCTAGGACCTCATAGCATTCCTCTATTAGGTACTGCTTTAGGCTATTATGGTCCTGGGCCCTATCCCAGGGGCAACCGTCCTTGGACCTGAGTCTCTCTGTAATCTGGGCCAAATGGTGAAAGCGAAAGGAGTCTAGCCTTTCAAGCTCAAGGCTGGGCATATATAGGCTAGTAGTGTGGTCATATTGGCCTAGCCTGTCTATTTGCTCAAGGGATAAGTCCTTTACCCGGACCTCCCCCTCCTTAGCCTGCTGACTAATAAATACCCGGTGATCTGCCGGATAGACCTCTAGGAGCTTTAGCTTTAGGTCTGATGCTATTATTGGACTCGACAGGCCTGTAATCACGGTATCCATATCAGGGTTTAGGGATGATTGTCTGGTAGCCATGGAATCTAATACTATAAGCTTGTCCTCTACAGGCTGCATAGCAAGGGCTAGGGTCTGCCCAGCCTGGCTAAGGCCTGGTATAATCTTTATATCAAAAAGAGACCTGTCTAGGTCCTTTAACAGGTAAAGGGCAAGCTGCTCACCTATCAGGGGATGGCCAGGTAGACCAAGCACTAGGTCTGCCTGCTCTAGACTAGAGACAATATGGTCTATCATAGCCTTGTATAGGTCATCAAAACTATCTGAGTTTTCGTATAGGTGGTCCAGGCTAGAAAAGTCTATGCCCCTTTGCCTTAAAAAGCTTGAGGCTCCATGCCGGTCAGTGCGGAGGATAATTTTATCTCCTGATTCTAGAGCCTTAACTGCCGCCAGGGTCAGGTCATCCTCCGATCCTGGTCCTAAACCAACTATTGTTAACCTTCTTTTCAAAATCCTTTACCCCTTTCATAAAATAAAGCTAGGCTTATCTTTAGTCCTTTAGTAGCTTTAATTTGACTAGTAGACTAGAGATCCTCTTGCCAGCTGGCAGGAGTTCAAAGTCGCCTTTTTTAACTGCCCCAGTTAAAAGTAGTAGGAGACTATAGACCACAATACCTACTAAAACGGAAAGCAGGGTGGAAATGCTTGTGCCAAGTATAGGCAGTAGATAGTGGTAGCCTAAGTAGACAGTTAGAGACATGAGGCCAGCCCCAATAAGAGGCTTTATAAAAAAGTCCATAAGGGGTATAGAGATGCCCGAATACCTTATAACTGCAATAAAGTCTAGGCTAGCAGCAATACCATAGCAAACAACAGTGGCTATTGCAGCCCCCTTGACATTCAAACTGGAATTGCCTACAAGGGCATAGGTGAGAATAATCTTGGTCATGGCCCCGATGGCTAGGTTTTTAACTGGTACTGTTATTTTGTTTAGTCCCTGAAGTATGGCTGTTAGGGTCTGAACCAGGCTTAAAAAGACTACTCCTATAGACAGGATGGTCAAAAGTTCTGCCGCTGTCTTTATATCCTCTGCTGATATCCTTTTATAGAGGAGGGCACATATGGGTTCGGCCAGTACTGCCATACCGGCTGCGGCTGGTATACCGATCAAAAGGGTTAGCCTGATACCTGTAGAGGTTTTCTTCCTCATACCTCCAAGGTCCCTGGCTGAAAAGGACTCAGTAATAGCAGGAACAAGACTCATAGCCAGGGCTATGGTCAAGACAGCAGGAAAGTTTATAAGGGGGTTTGCATTACCTGTCAAAATCCCATAAAGGCTCTCCGCCTTGGCCTGCTCGATACCTATTTGCTTTAGCCTATTTACCACAATTACAGCGTCAGCTACACCCACCAGGGGCATTATAGCGGACCCAATAGTTACTGGGAATGCGATCTTTAGTAGCCTTTCAAGTATAGACCTGTCTGATTCCCTGTAGCTGGCCCTAGGAGATGACTTGATCTGGGCCATTATCTGCCTGCGCTTTTTCCTGTAGATTAAAATGATGGTGACAAGGGCCCCAGCCTCAGATAGGGTAACACCTGCTACAGCAGCTGCTGCTCCATACTCTGGCCCCTTTGAGATAAACAAGGAGGCAAAGAAAAGGCCAAGGGCTAACTTACCAACCTGTTCTAGTATTTGGGTCAAGGCCGTTGGGACCATATTCTGCATACCCTGAAAATATCCCCTAAAGGCAGATAGCAAGGATACAAATACCAGGCAGGGTGATATGGCAAGGATAGAATAAAATGCCCGTTCAGAGCCTAAGATCCTGGCGACCATCCGGCTGCCTACAGAAAAGATTATAAAGATTGTTATACCAATAGCCAGCATAAGTTTGACTGAAATCACAAATACCCTGTGGGCCTCCCTATGGTTTTTCAGGGCAATCTTTTCAGCCACCAGCTTGGATATAGCCGTTGGTATACCGGCAGTTGAAACAATAAGAAGGAAAGAATATATGGGATAAGCCAGCTGGTAAAGACCGATACCCTCAGTCCCTATGATATTTATAAGGGGTATCCTAAAAAGTGCCCCAAACAGCTTGGCAATTATACCTGCAACAGCTAAAACAGCTGCGCCCTTAACAAAGGATTTTTTGCTCAATAAAAAGACCTCCACAGCTAGGCTTTGATAAGTCACTAGTTAATTATCTACCAATACCTTAGTATATTATACCATCTTTAGCTCCTAGTACAATAAAAGAGCTCAAGATAAAGCAGTTCTCTTGGCTAAAGGCCTACTTAAGTTAAGATATTCTCCTATCCTAAAATATATCCTGCAAAAAAAGGGCGAAGCTTTCCCTTCACCCTTATAATCTCATATTTTAAGGTTCTATAATAAATGTTGGG
>DGFG01000022.1 GCA_002391555.1 Firmicutes bacterium UBA3906 | reverse complement strand
CTGCTGGTCATCTGTATTAGGTAGCTGACTAGGGTTAGCTTCTTGTTCCTCTTGGCTTGCTTGCTCCTCTAGCTGGTCCTTTTTCCAATTTTCAATCCTCTTGTTTGCCCTGTATCTGGCAAGGTCTATTTGATTAAAAATATCATCTAGCTGGGCGACAACTCCAGTCATTACTTCTTCGTTAATGGAATACTTGTCCTCTACATTAGCTCTGGCAATTTCAATCCTAGCCTCTGTAGCTAGTCTATCCTCCACATCTCTTGGAGCAGCTATTGGATCTGGAGAAATATCTCCTACCTTTAGCTCATATTTTTCAGGTGAAACAGCAGTAATTAGGATGGCATATATCAAGGCAAAGGTTAAAATACCTATAAGTATGTCCCAGGCAAGTTTTCTTGAACTGTTGCTTAAATCAAGAACTTTCTTTCTTGGCTTGTCCCCTCTTAAAGCTGGTTGATTATTCATTCTTTTACCTCTCCTTTTTGCCTTTCACCAATCCTTTTTCTTCTACTGCCTTCATACCGGTCATAGGCCTCTATAATACGGGTAACTAGAGCATGCCTGACAACATCAGCCTGTTTTAGGTAGACAAAGTCTAGCCCCTTTATATTCTTTAGTATTCTAGTTGTCTCTATAAGACCAGAACGCTTGCCCCTAGGCAGGTCTATCTGGGTCACATCACCTGTAACTACTGCCTTGGACCCAACCCCTATCCTAGTTAAAAACATCTTCATTTGCTCTGGTGTAGTGTTTTGAGCTTCATCTAGGATAATAAAGGAGTCATCTAGGGTACGGCCCCTCATATAGGCCAAGGGGGCAATCTCAATCGTTCCTCGCTCAACCAGCTTTAGATAAGTTTCTGTCCCCATTAGGTCATGTAGGGAATCATATAGGGGCCTTAGATAGGGGTCTACCTTGTTTTGCAGGTCCCCAGGTAAAAAGCCCAATTTCTCTCCTGCCTCTACTGCTGGTCTTGTTAGTATTATCCTGCTGACCTGTTTGTTTTTGTAGGCCCTAACTGCCATAGCAACAGCCAGGTAGGTCTTGCCTGTACCTGCAGGCCCTATGCCAAAGACAATATCATTTTTGCTAATTGCATCTATATATCGTTTTTGACCAATAGTCTTAGGCCTTATCTGCTTACCCCTGTGATTTACGCAAATAATATCAGCCATAAGTTGGTTTATTTTATCCTCCTGCCCCTGCTTAACTAGCTGTATTGTATAGGCAACCTTGGATATATCAAGGCTTTCGCGGTTTTTAATTATCTGTACAAGCTTTTCAATCACCCTATAGGCTAGGTCTACCCGGTCTCTGCTACCAGATATACGGATCTGAGTTTCTCGAGTAACTAGCTTGACCCCTGTTTCCTCCTCCACTAGCCTAATGTTTTCATCAAACTTTCCAAAAAGCTCCATTAAAATCTCAAAGTTCTCTACATTTATAACCTTGTCTACTGTAGCACTATTCAAAAAGTCTAGCCTCCTATTGTATGGTCAAGTCCTCTTGTATTCCTATGTCTTCGATAAGCTCAAGATAGAGCACACCTGTTATCTGCTCACCTTCTATGATATCGTATTTCAACTTTTTGTCAACGACTTTTGTCCCCTTAGCTATTTCCTGCATAAGCCTTTCCTCCGTTGATTTCTCAATATATTTCTTTGCTTCCTCTAGGTTATCAGGCCAGGCCTTAAGTTCGACCTCATAGTATGTATCAATCCTAACTAGGCCTTCTTTTTTAGACACAAGGTCATATTCTTTAAAGGTCATTTCTTCTTTTTTATATGGTAGACTAGCCTTGCCTAGACCAAAGTACTTTTGCTCTATAGTCCTACCTGTCCTGACCCTGTAGACCTCATCTAGTCTGGCAGTTTCCTGAGCCTCATACCAGGTCCTAGCCATTACCCTTCCCATAGCCCTTACATAACGGATACCAATTGTGTCTGGATGCTCAATTATTCCAGAGACTAAGAGCTGACCCTTTCTGACTGTCTGACCAATCTCAACTACTGCTTCTCCCTCTAGAACTATCATGCTATCGATTATCCCATCCTTCTTTGCCAATATATTGGCTGGCCCTTCTCTTTTAACAAAGTCCGGCGCCTCTACTGCTTCCTTTACCCTTAATATGGCCCGACTACCCCTGATCTCTAGGCTAGCCCATGAAAGTTCGGGAGTGGTTATTAAAAGCTGGTTCTCTATTTGTTCTGTATTAATTTTACCCTTAAAGGCCCCAGGCTTTACACCTGATTCATAAAGCTTGCTCAGTATTAGGTCGGGCTTAACATCTTCTGTCCCTTCTAGGTCTACGGTCCATATAAAGGCAGATAGACCATAGATAATCACTAAAAAGACTAGCATACCTGCTATTAACATCTTGCGGTGCTTGTACTTGTAGGTCTTAAAGGGTAGACCTCTCTTTTCAACAATTTTTATCTGGCAATGAAGCTTTCTAACTATCTTTCTAAGCTTTTTAAAACCCTTTATGCTTATACAGGCTTTAAGAGAAGTGTAGCTCTCCCTATCCATACCCCATAGGTAGATACCCTTGCTAACAGTAAGGTTTATAAATTTCTCTAATGATAGGCCCTTGACCCTTATGACTAGGTATCCAACAAAATAATTCCACAAACGTATAAATATCAACTACTATCACCCCTAAAGCTATCCCTTGCAAAAAGGCCAGCCCAGCTGAGCCTTGCTAGCTAAGTAACTCAATTGCCTTTATTGTGCCAGTAACCATAATGTCGTCTTGGCCTATATTTTTAAGCATCATATTGGCCCCTAGGACTCTGATAACACCTATGCTTGAATTTATCCTTATCCGGTCCGGCGTATACTCTATAATCCCCTTGTGGTTTTCTACAAGTATTTGATTGCCTCCAACCATAATTATCTTGGGAAGATCTAATACTATATCCTTTGGTAGGTCAAACATTTCAGAAATTGTAGCCTTAATATCATTTACACGCTTTCTTTGCATTGCTTTAGCCCTCCCCGCTAATAGAATAATATGCCTACAATAAAAAAACTAGAATGGATGTCCATTCTAGTTTTAAGTGCTTTACTGGCTTTTTATCTTCTTCTACTCTTAGGTGGGCCTAAAATTTCAGAGAATATAATCCCTCTTAGGATGTCCTCCTTAGTAAATTCAAAGGATACCCTTGCTGGGACTTGCTCATCGGACTCTACCTCTAGCTGACCTTGAACCCTATTTAGGTTGTAATTTAAATTTGCATATGGATCATGGCCCTTTTGACTATCCTCAGTTGAGTCCATTCCAAGCTGGCCTCTTTCACTGGCTGTCCTTTGGCCATATGTAGTAGCCGATGTGGCCTTTGGCCTACTTACTTGCCCTTGCCAGCTAGGTTCTCTCTTTTGTTCAGTCTTTTGCTCTATAAGCTCCTGGAGAGTGTACTGCCTTTGCCCAGCCTGACCGCTTGGCCTGTTTTGCATGGTTTGAACACGGGGCCTAGGCGGTTGGCCATATCGATCTTGAACAGGCCTTTGTGGCTGG
>DGFG01000032.1:18728-31079 GCA_002391555.1 Firmicutes bacterium UBA3906 | reverse complement strand
ATTTATTATAGAACCGAAAAAAAGAAGAAGCATAACATCTGCTGTTATGCTTCTTCTTAATATAGTTAGCTAGCCATTTTTACAAAACCATATAAAAGCCCTAGACCTTGCTATACTTATCCCTCAATCTGCTCTAGTAAATTAGGAAAAACTGCAATGCTCCTATCTAAAATACCCTGCATATAAGAAATCAAAATACCATAGTTGGTAATCGGCACACCCTGGTCTACAGCAGAATTTAGCCGGTATCTCATTTCCTTTTCATTGAGCATACAGCCCCCGCAATGGATAATTAGCTTAAATTCAGCTAGGTCCGTAGGGTATTGGCCTCCTGAGCTAAACTTAAAATTAAAATCTTTTTTAGTATAGTCTCTAATCCAAGCTGGTATTTTGACTGTACCTATATCCTCACACTGTCTATGGTGGGTACAGCCCTCTGATATTAGGATAGTATCCCCATCCTCTAGTTTATCTAGAGCCCTTGCACCCTTAACTGCATGGTCAAGGATACCCTTGTATCTTGCAAATAGTATGGAAAATGAAGTTAGATAAATGTCCTCAGGGGTTACAGCAGCGACCCTCTCAAAAGCTTGGCTATCGGTGATAACCATCCTAGGCTTTTTCCCAAGGCCATCTAGGGTATCACTCAAATCTGTATCCTTTACTACTATGGCAGTAGCATCTGCATCCAAAATGTCACGTATAGTTTGTTGTTGGGGCAATATTAATCTACCCTTTGGAGCAGCCTGGTCTATCGGAGTAACTAAGACTACAAAGTCAGATGGCTTAATAAGATCAGCTACAAGTCTTTGTTTAGGCTTTTCACTGATTGCCAGTCCTGCAATTTTTTCTTTTAGTTCTCTTATCCTATAGCCTGTTTTGGCACTCACATAAATTACATTGTCCTCTTTAACAGCATTTTGCGCTACTAGGTCTATCTTATTGTAGACAATAAGATAATCTATTTTTTTCTCCTTAAAAAGAGCTTCAATTTCTTTTTCCTCTTTTGCCTTGCCATAGACTGTATCAATAACTAGTATTGCTAGGTCTGTCTTGTTTAGGACCTGATAGGTCTTTTTTACCCTTAGGTCCCCTAGCTCACCTTTATCATCAATACCTGGTGTATCAATAATCATAACAGGTCCAAGAGGGGCTAGCTCCATAGCCTTGTATACAGGATCAGTCGTTGTACCCTTTATATCAGAAACAAGTGCTAGGTCCTGGCCTGTAATTGCATTAACAAGGCTAGATTTTCCTGAGTTTCTCCTGCCAAAAAAACCTATATGAATACGTTCTCCTGATGGTGTATTATTTAATCCCACAAACATTCACCCCTTTTAGAACCTAAAGTCTCGGCTTCCCTCACTGATTTTTATTAGGTTTTCCTCTGCAATTCTTCTAACCTTATCTTGGGGAACCTTTCTTATCTCTTCACTAATTAACTTTTCACCTATTATCTTGGTCTGGTCACTAGCATAATCCTCTAGATATTCCTTTAAGGTCATCAAGGCATTGGGATGGCAGCAGTTTTGTATCTGTCCGCTCTTGCACAGACTCATAAACCTATCACCGGTCCTACCTTCCCTATAACAGGCGGTGCAAAAGCTAGGTATATAGCCAAGCTCCATGAGCCATCTTACAATCTCATCAAGAGTCCTTGTATCATTGATGCTAAATTGTTCAGAAGATTCATCTTCTACCACAAGGTCACTATAGCCCCCTACGCTGGTCTTGGAACCACCACTAATTTGTGAGACACCAAGGTGTAGTACTCTTTCTCTACTTTCCTGGCTCTCCCTAGTGGATACAATAAGGCCTGTGTAAGGTACTGAAATCCTAAGGCAGGCTACAATTTTAGCAAATATATCATCACTTATTTCGTTGTTAAATGATGAAGGATCAATGTCTGCAGCTGGCCGAACTCTTGGCACACTAATAGTATGAGGGCCAACACCATAGACTGCTTCTAGGTGCTCAGCATGCATTAGGAGGGCTGCAAATTCATAGCGGTACATCTGCAGACCAAATAAGACACCAAGTCCCACATCATCTATCCCCCCTTGCATGGCCCTGTCCATGGCTTCAGTATGATAGGCATAGTTATGCTTGGGTCCTGTAGGATGCAGCCTCTCATAGCTCTCCTTGTGGTATGTCTCTTGGAAGAGGATATAGGTACCAATTTCTGCTTCCTTTAGCCTTTTGTAGTTTTCAACTGAGGTTGCAGCAATATTAACATTAATACGGCGGATTGCACCATTTTTATGCTTTATACTATATATTGTTTCTATGGACTCGAGTATATACTCTATGGGGTTGTTTACAGGGTCCTCTCCTGATTCTAGAGCAAGTCGCTTATGGCCCATATCCTGAAGGGCAATGACCTCTTGTCGGATCTGCTCTTGGGTCATCTTTTTTCTTGGTATATCCTTATTCTTGGCATGATAAGGACAGTATAAGCATCCATTTACGCAGTAGTTAGATAGGTATAAGGGTGCAAATAGTACGATTCGGTTGCCATAAAAGTCTTTTTTGATTTGCTCAGCTAACTTAAAAATTTCATTATTCTTTTCTTCAATATCACAGGCTAGTAAAACCGAGGCCTCTCTATGGGTGAGCCCCTTGCGTAGCTTAGCCTTTTCAATGATAGAATCTATTAATTCTAGATTATTTTTGTTCTTGTCCGCATAGTCTAGTGTCTCAAGAACCTCATTGTGTGAAATGAATTCTTCTGCCTTTAGTGATTTTGGATTATACATAATAAAGCTCCTTTCTTAGTTGGGTCAGAGATTTCTTCCCCCTCAGCAATGGAATCATCTTAAAGTATGGATATATGGTCACCCCTTGATGTAACCAGCTTATAACCGATTGATTCAATCCTCCCTTGCATACAGTGCCTACATTCTGCAGCCTCATCCCCTGTACATATCTTGTTATCGTATAGGGAGTACTTTTCTCTTACGCTAATAGGCGAAAGATTGGGCATAACAACATTGGCTCCAGCCAAAATGCCAAGTTCTCTACCTTTAGGGTCAATTGTCCCTAGGGCTGTTGTAGCAGGCAACAATACAGAAGGTAGCATCAAGCGGATTATCCCTAGTAGAAATACTGTAAGCTCGAGTGTCCCTGCATCCTCATTAGCAAAGACTGTTTGCATATGAGGTATAAAGGGGCCAACACCAATCATATGGGGATTTAGCTCCTTTATAAAGAGAAGGTCTTCAACAATAGAATCAGTGGTTTGGTATGGAGACCCCACCATAAAACCACACCCCACCTGATAACCTATTTCCTTTAAATCATACAGGCATTGTTTTCTCCTCTCTAAAGATAATTCTCTTGGATGTAGCCTATTAAAGTGATTAGGGTCTGCTGTTTCATGACGGAGTAGATATCTGTCAGCACCAGCCTCAAAATAGGCTTTGTAGCTTTCATATGACTTTTCACCTATAGAGAGGGTAATTGCACAGTCTGGATAGCTAGCTCTTATACTATGGATTATATCTACTAGTTTTTCATCAGTAAAATAGGGATCTTCGCCCCCCTGTAAGACAAAGGTACGAAAGCCCAATTCATATCCAATTAAGCAGCATTCAAGAATCTGCTTCTTGGACAGGCGATAACGCTGAACCTTGCTATTGCTTCTTTGAATACCACAGTAATAGCAATCGTTTTTGCAGTAGTTGGTAAACTCAATAAGCCCTCGCATATAGACATCGTGGCCATAGTTTTCAATCCGAACTGCTCTAGCCCTTTCAAATAGGTAGTCTGCAAGCTCAGGATTTCTGTTATCAATAAGTTCCTTGTATTCTTCTCTTGTTAGTGACCTTGCTTTATAAAGTTTATCTATGAGTTTTTTCATCAGCCACCTCTTTTTTAGATGTATTTCCTAGCTTTGAGTAAAGTGCCTTTGTGCTAATCCCTGGTAGCCTTCCAAGCTTGCCAGAGAGTGCAGAAATTATGTCTTGGGGCGCATCCACAGCAATGCTAATTATGTTGATACCCTTTTGCCGATAAGGTAGGCCCATCCTACCGATGATATATTCACCATATTTGTTTAGGGTGGAATTTAGGCTTTCAACTGAATAACCCTCCTCGACAATAATCCCAATGATAGCGACTCTTGTTTCCATAAGTACAGCCTCCTAAAAATAAAAATACGCCTTTTTAAGGCGCAGAAAATCTAAGGATAAATATAGAAATTGCCTGTGCCTTCCGCCTAATAGCTAGTATTTAGCGTCAGTAACAATTTTTTATTGGCTTTGTCTTAAGAATAGTCTTTTGACTTAGCAATTAATACTTTATTGGTTTTTAGCTAGTTTGTCAATCTTTATGTAAAAGTAGATCTAATAACTCTATTTAATAATGCTAGTCTATTTGTTAAGAAGATAAAGGATAACTTGTTTATGAACCTAGTTAATTAGCTCACTATAAGGCCTTTATCATAATCAAGCATGGGTTTTCTATGTCCCATAAGCTTGGGAACACCTCTAGCTTTGAAAAGCCTAGTGCCTTATAAAATGCCACAGTCTTGTCATATGCCTCATAATGCCCCTCTTCTACCGTTTTTACCTGCAGGAATTTATAGCTTCCCCTTGCATATTCCTCAAGCGCATCAAATAGCAACTTTCCTATTCCCTTTCTATGGTAGGCCCTTTTTACACCCATACAATGTATCTCTCCTGTCTCAGGACTGCTTTCATTTAGTGTAATAAAGCCTATTAGCTCTTTACCATTTCTTGCAGCCCATAAGGGAAGCTCTCTAGCAGCATCTATATAAGCTTTTGTAGCTTCGGGTATACCAAACCAATCTGCTAGGTCTTCGAGCACCTCAGAGACGATATTGGCCTTTTCATCAGCATTTTCAATTTTCACCAGCCTAATAGTTTCCTTCATCTACTTTCCTCCTGATATTTATCGGGTAAAAAATACACTTTTACATAGTCAAGACTTACCTTAATAATATCCTATGGCTTATAAGCTTATCTACTAAACTTTAGTTTTAATCATACTTTCCATCTTAGCTTTTATTTGCTTATATCTTAAAGTCCACATCATAACTTTTGTCTATGAGCAGATAGTTAAGATTGTATTTAAGGCACATTTTATAGGTATAGATATTGTCTCTAAGCAGTGTTTCTACAGTGCAATAGGAATCATCTAAGCGGTTTTCTATTACATTAGCATGTTTCTTTATAGCCATAAAATTATTTTTGATATAGTCTTGGCTCATTACTAGACAAAGGTACTTGATCTTTGATAAGTAGTTTTCCTCAAAATCCTCTTTCCAATTAAAGGGAATATAGCAGCCCTCAACTATCAAGTTTTGCTTATTTTCCACTGCTGTTTTTATGATTTCTCTGACTATTGGCCATAGATATTCTATAAGCTCGTCTTCATCCTCTGCTGTTAAGTCCGTATTAGCAGATCGAATCAAGCCCATCTTTAGATGATCAATAGACAAATAAGGATAATGATATCTTTCCATAAGCTTTTGTGCTAGTAGGGTTTTCCCTGTATGTGAAGCACCTGCTATAAGTATAATCATGTTCCCTCCACTACTCCTGTTTGATTTTAGCTTTTTAATATTTACTCAAATCTGAAACTAAAGTGTATTCTTCTGTATATATATTTTAACTATCAAGCATACTTAGCCTGAATCTACTTACTAGTTTTATTTGATAATGATTGCTTTTGCCTAATTCGCCATATAATAAATCCAATTATAAAGCCTACAAAAGCTGGAACAAGCCAGCCAAAGCCATAGTCATAACCAGGTAAAAAGCTATCTGTCAGGCTAATCATATAGCTAATAATCGGGCTGGCCTTTATCCCCTCTGGTAATGCATTAAAAAAATCAAACAGGGCAGCTATAAGGGTCAAAAGGCTTGTCCATCTATATATATCAGTCTGCCTCTTTATTACTGGTGCTAATAGGGACAAGATAATCAAGGTAATAGCTAGAGGGTAAAGAAACATAAGAACTGGTATTGACAGCTTTATAATCTTTTCTAGACCAAAATTTGCAATTGCAAAGGAAAAGCTAGTAAATATAACTGCATATTTGTTATAGGAGATTGATCTTGGAAACATCTCACTAAACATTTGAGCACAGGAGGTAATAAGGCCTATTGCTGTCTTTAAGCAGGCTACAGTAACAATAGCTGCTAGCAAGAGCTTGCCCATAAAGCCAAAATAATGGTCACTGACCATAGATAGTATAGCCCCACCGTTGCCTGCCCTGCCTACACTAGCTAGGCTACTAGCACCCATATAGGCTAGTGAGCCATAGATAAGGCCCATTCCAAGGGCACATAACAAACCTGACTTGGCTGTTTCTTTTGCAATTTTCTTAGGGTTTTTTACACCTAACTTTTCAATATTAGAAATGATAATAATTGCAAAGGCAAGAGAGGCTAAAGCATCCATGGTATTGTATCCATCTAGTATGCCAGTAAATAATGGTCTGTCTACGTAGTTGCCCTGTGCTTCATAGGCACTAACCTGTCCCATTGGCTTTATAAAAGTCGCAAGTAACAAGATTGATAAAAGTACAACAAATAAAGGGGTAAGATATCTTCCAACCCAATCTAGTATCCTAGCAGGCCTTAGTGAATAATAAAGGGTTATTATAAAAAAGACTGCAGAAAATATCAGTAGGCCTAGCCTTATATAGCTATTACTAATAAAGGGGATTAGGCCAACTTCAAAGGCAACTGTTGCTGTCCTAGGGATTGCAAAAAGGGGACCAATCGTTAAATATAAGATACAGGTAAAGAGAATCGAGTATTGTTTGCTTACAGGCCTTGCCATATCAAAGAGACTATCACTTTGTGAAAGGGCTGATGCTATAACCCCCAATATTGGCAGTCCTACACCTGTTATCAAAAATCCTATTGTTGCCTTAAGGCTATTGGCGCCAGCTAGCTGGCCCATATGTACAGGAAATATTATATTACCTGCACCAAAAAATAATCCAAATAGGAGTGCAGCTATTAATATATTTAATTTAAAAGTAAACTTTTTCTCCATTTTCTTCTGTCCCTTTACCTCTACTTTTACTTTACTATTTATCTTAACCTATTATAAACATATTTGATCAAACTAGTACTTACCTAAGCCTTACTATCCTAACACACAATGCCTATAGAAAAAGTAAACTACAAGACAGGCTATCTATGCTATGTATGCCCCTAGCCTAAATGTCACTTTGAGTCCAGACTCCCTAGTAACGTTAAAGAAAGGTTTCTTCAAACTCTTTATAGGAGGCTCCTTTTATAGATAGCTATGATATCCTCTAGTCCTACTTTTTCTGTGTGGTTCTTTAGCTTTGCTTTATTGGATACAAATGCTCTAGAGTATTCATAGATCTCATCCTCATTTATATCTAGCTTTACATCAATGAGCCTAGTTAAAATAGACTCTAAATCACACAACTTATCAAGTCCTAATAAGGCAAGCATTCTATCAATCTTGGCCTTATCCTTAAAGCTTTTTAAGTATTCCATGGTAAGTACTCCGTTGGCTAGACCATGAGGTAGACCCTTGTAATATGTCAAGGGATATCCCATCCCATGGGGTAAAGATGTGCCTGTCTGGGAGATTTGTATCCCAGCTAAGGTTGAAGCCAGCATAACCCTTTCTCTAAATTCCTGGTCCAAATCTTTATCAAGTAGCTTTTTAAAACAGTATTTAAACAGTTCAAAGCCTTTTTCTCCATAAATGTCTGACATATAGCTACTATTTGTGTTTAAGTAGCCTTCAACTAGGTGGGTAAAGGCATCTATAGCAGTATTTACTGTAATATCATAGGGTAAATCATGTGTATACTTGCTATCTAGAAATGCTAGCTTTGGAAAGACTTTTTGCCCTAAATTTTTCTTTGTCTTTTCTTTGTTTGAGGTGACAATACTATATTGGGTTACCTCAGATCCTGTCCCTGAAGTAGTTGCAACAGCTATGACTGGAATGCTGTCTAGCTCTCCCTGTTCAAAGATATTGTCCATATTAAGCTCAGGGTTTTTTATAAATACAGCTATAGCTTTGGCAGCATCCATGGCAGACCCTCCGCCAATTCCTATAATGAAATCCACCCTCTTTTGGACTCCCACTTGTCTACCCTTTTCTATGGTTTCAAGGGATGGGTTTTCTTCTACCTCATCAAAGAGAATATGATCTATCCCAGTATTGGCAAGTACTTGTTTTATGTCGTCATATGATCCGTTTTCTTTAGCAGATCTTTTGCCTGTAACCACGAGAGCCCTACTACCAAACTTACTAAAGGCCTCATCATTTTTTAATATAACATCCCTACCAAAATAGATATCAGTAGGCATTGAATAGATAAAAGCCATGACTCTGTCTCCCTTCCTTCTTCTCGCCTCATATACATTATACAACTCTTGTAGCTTGGTTTCTATATTAACCACTACTGAGAACGCTCTAAAGGGTTTTGGCCTACAATAAAGGCACAGTTAGCCTTGTGTAAAAGTAACTAAACCGTTTTCGTGTCTACTTATTAGCATAAGAAAAAGCCATTGACCCTTATCCATTAAGTCAATGGCCTGAGTTATTGATACTCTGCTTAACTGTCTGTATGATTTTCTTTTTTCCTTAGCTTAAGAGATGAAGCTCTAAGGACTGGCGCACATAGTTCATATTTGCTGACAAGACAATCACTCCACACTTTAATTATTATTATATAGTACGTCTATTTATTAAATGAGTGACTACTAGCTTTTATCTATATCAGATACTCCGATTTATTCTTAAAAATTTATTGGTTTATTTCTAACTGTATTTAAGCAGCGGTAAAACGGTGAAGAAAGGGGTTTATGATAGGATTGTGATCCTATAGGTTTCAATGAGCTGATATTAAGTGTATATAATCAATATAAAGATAAAAATTATATTGATGCAATAAAACAGAGGCCTCGTGCATTAACATAATAGAAGGAGCAAGATAGATGGGCATAGATAATCTAAGGCATACAAATAGAGTCAATAAAAAAACTGATGCTAAGAAGCTTGACCTCTATATCGAGAGAATTGCTAATTATGACAAGGACGCACTTGCAGGCCTCTATCATATGACAAGTGCTTCTGTCTATAGCTTTGCTTTATCGCTTTTAAAGAACATACAGGATGCAGAGGATGTTCTGCACGATACCTATCTACAGGTCTATAAGACTGCAGCTAGCTACAAGAGCATGAACAAGCCCCTAGCCTGGATACTCACAATTGCCCGCAATTTAAGCCTAATGAAGCTACGTAATAGAAAAAAGATAGTAGATTCAAAGCCACAGGACTGGAACAGTGCCTTTGAAGCCATACCATCTGTTACAGCTGAAGACAGGCTAGTGCTTGTTTCATGTATGGACAAGCTAACCGATGAGGAAAGACAGATTATCATGCTCCATACAGTCTCAGGCTACAAGCATAGAGAAGTGGCAGGCTTTTTAAAAATCCCCCTGTCCACTGCTCTTTCAAAATACCATAGGGCAATTAAAAAATTAAGAATACTTCTATTGGAGGAGAATTGAAGTGCACAATAAAGATATTGAAAATAAAGTCAAAACAGCAGTTCAGCATAGTGTTCCTGACATTCTTGATTCTATTCTCTCTGATTGTGAAGGATTAGAAGGAGAAATGTTAAGGATGAACACACAAACAAGTAAAAAGAGTAAAAATATGAGCTGGATTAAGCCCCTTGCTACAATTGCAGCAGTATTCGTCTTGCTCTTTGTAGGGCTTACAAGCTATTTAAATATGGCCATTGATTCAATTATATCATTTGATATAAACCCAAGCATTGAGTTAATGGTTAACAGAAAAGAAAAAGTAATAAGGGTAAAAGCCCTAAACGAAGATGGGGAAAAAGTTATTGGTAATATGAATTTTAAGAACACAGATCTAGATATTGCAGTAAATGCCTTGATTGGCTCTATGTTAACCAATGGATATATTGATGATATGCAAAACTCTATACTAATAAGTGTGGAAAATAGCAACAAGGATAAAAGTACTAACTTGCAGGCCAGGCTAGAAGGAGAAGTTTCAAGGCTGCTAGATGCTAGCAATGTAGACGGCGCAGTCTTAAGCCAATCAATAGTTGAAGATAAGGACATAGAGGATCTTGCAAAGGAAAATATGATTACAAAAGGAAAGGCACAGCTTGTCCTGCAGCTGGTCGAAAAACATGAGGGATATGACTTTGAAGAACTCGCCAAGCTGTCTGTTAACGATCTAAACCTTTTAGTCGAATCTAAAAAGCTAGATATTGAGAACTCATCTAAGGTTGGTAAAGCCAGTGACAGGGCCTATATAGGCACAGATAAGGCTATTAGCATAGCAGTAAACCACGTTGGTGCCAAAGGGTCTGATATTAAAGATCTAGAGATAGAGCTTGAATACGATGATGGAAGATTTATCTACGAGATGGAGTTTTACTTAGATGGCATAGAGTACGAGTTTGATATCCATGCAATTAGTGGTGAGATACTGTCCTTTGAAAAAGACAGGGATGATAACTATAAAGATACTGTATCAAAGGAAAGCCCAAGGCCTACATCTGCTCCGACAAACAAGCCAACAGAAAAACCATCGCCTACTTCTGCACCGACAAGCAAAGCAACTGAGAAAGCTTCCCCTACTCCTACTACAAGACCTAAGGCAAGCCAGAAACCTGTCGATCCTACTAAAGAAGCAGTCGAGGCAACTGCTAGCCCAAAGACAGATAATCTAATGTCAGCAGCAGCTGCTAGAAAGGCTGTTATGGATAGGTTCGGTGGTATAGTACAAAAAATTGAATATAACTATGATAGTAAAAATCCCTTGTATAAAGGCGAGGCCTTAAAGGATGGATATGAAGTTGATTTTGAACTAAATGCTAGAAGCAAGGAATTTAAGAAATGGGATGTAGAAAACGATGACGAATGGGATGAGTTTACTCATGCCCTCGAAAAAATGATCACCATGGATGAAGCAGCCGCAATGGTAATAGCTAGGTCAGGAATGTCAAATACCTTTATCCAGAAGATTGAGTTCGATTGGGATGACGAAAAACCCTTATATAAAGGAGAAGCCTTTAATAAGGATAAAAAATTCAGCTTTGAAATCCATGCTTACAAGGGTAAGGGCTTTTATAAGTGGGACGTAGACAATGATGATGATACATGGGAAGAAAAGTTCTATAACATTAGATAAATTTAAGCTAGCTAAGTAAACTGATATAAAGCAGGAAACTATAAAAATGGGGATAGGCTAATAAGCTATCCCCATTACTTTTTTATATTATAGCTTTGGATACTGGATATTGCAAAGGGCCTCACTTAATTTAAACAACCTATCTGCATTTTCTTTGGTAACCTGTCTACTATACTTTTCTTCCTTGCATAGATAGTAATAAAGTCCCTGAGCTGGTCTTTCCTCTTCACACAAGTAAGCATAGGTTTTTGCAGGTAGTGTAGGCGGTACACCAAATCTTTTACGGATCATCCATATGTAATTTACTAATTTCCCTGTTTCCTTGTTACCTATATCAGTGTGAACCAACCCTGGGTCTACCACATAGGCACTGATGCCGGATTTTTCATACCGATCGTTTAAAGCCTTTGCAAATAAGAGATTACAAAGCTTTGACTGCTTATAGGCAGTGAGAGGATTATAGTTTTTACTTAGCATTACATCCTTCCACCGTATCCTAATACCCTTGTGGGATTTACTACCAGTCATTATTACTCGTCCCTTTGCCTTTACTAGAGCAGGTAGTAGCTTGTATGTAAGTAAAAAACCAGCTAGGTGGTTGACTGCAAATTGTTGTTCATAGCCCTCCTCTGTAGTCATATAATGGCTACGTACACAGCCCGCATTATTTATTAGAGCATAGAGCTGTCCATTAGACTCTCTTTCAAGGTATAGGTTAAGTTCCTCAGCTAGTTTTATTACTTGTCCTTGGTTCATAAGGTCAGCTAGAAAAAAGGTGATTTTTGCATCTGGGTTCTCGGAAAGTATCCTTTCTTTAGCCCTATTGCATTTTATGCTACTGCGGCCTATCCCTAGGACATTGTATCCCCTATTTGCTAATATTTTTGCTGTTTCCAAACCGATTCCGGACGAAGCACCAGTAATCACTATAGTCCTCATCTTTGCCCCCTACTAGTCCATAAATAAACTAGCCCATTTGTCCAATCTATCTAGTAGCTATTTTCCTCTGTTCCTTTAAAGTATATAAAAACTGAATTCTACAAAAGTACATCTAGCAAATCTTTAAAGTCTTTAACCACAATTTCCTTTTCCCAAAATCTAAAAAGATAAGATTTAATCATTCTCTAGAATGGGCTATTCTAGATGCAG
>DGFG01000032.1:4856-18440 GCA_002391555.1 Firmicutes bacterium UBA3906 | reverse complement strand
CCAAAATTGGTTAGGCCTATAGTCCCATATACATTGACTATTGAAAGTGGTATTACCTCATCTATGCCATATAGACCATCATCTGATTCTACAATACTTTGTAATGGCTGGGGCAGAAGTCTTTTCTCAGCTAGTTCATCTAAGGCTATACTAGTTAAAACAGCATGACATACTTCTCTTTTTCTCAATACATGCTCTAGGTTAGTAATGCACTCCTCAATTGTAAGATCAGGTAAATATTCCTTTTGTAGCTCCATTACTATCAGTGCTATATCCTCTAGTGTTACTCCCCTGTCCTTTAATTTTTCTATTGCAATATCCCGTAATTCATACTCTTTCATGTTTCTCTTTCTCCTCTCTTTTCCTATGAGTCTGTTGGTTCCTCCATTTTATATACCTTCTATATGTTAACACGTTTCCAAAATGTAGGGGCAAATAGTAATAGTATTGGATAAATTTCTAGTCTACCAATAATCATACACAATGTTAATACTGCCTTACTGATCAAGGAAAAGTCGGCAAAATTACCTGCTGGGCCAACTATTCCTAATCCTGGGCCAATGTTACTCAAGCATGCAACAACCGCTGTTGAAGAGGATAGCAAATCTTTGTTATCCAATAAAACAAAAGCTATGGATATAGTAAATACAGCGATATATGCAAAGAAAAAGGTCAAAACTCCATAAAGTATCTCTTCGTCCACAATTCTCCCATTTATCTTAACCGTTTGGACTGATCTAGGGTGAATAATCTTTATTACTTCTCTCTTTACTATTTTAAATAATAGTAAAATTCGTATACATTTCAATCCACCTGCAGTAGAGCCAGCACTTGCACCCATAAACATCAATATAACAAGTAAACCTTGGCTAAATGTAGGCCAAAGGGTAAAGTCAGCTGTAGCATAACCAGTTGTTGTGATGACCGAGCTGACTTGAAAAGAGGTATACCTTATTGACTCACCTATAGATTGGAAAACCGAACCATAGGTATTTATAACAATTAGTAAACTAGCTACCAGTACTGTACCCAAAAAAAACCTTAATTCTTCATCTCTGAAAAGAGACTTCATATTGCCCTTTAGCAAGGCATAATACAAGGAAAAATTGATACCGAAAAGTAACATAAATACGGTTATTACTGTTTCTATATAAACGCTTCCATATGCACCTACACTAGCATTTCTGCTAGAAAAACCACCTGTACTAGCAGTACCAAAGGCATGTATAAGAGAATCATATAAAGGCATTCCTCCCGCTAGTAGGAATATGACTTGTACAGCAGTCATGACAATATAAATAATATATAGTATTTTGGCTGTTTCCTTAATCTTGGGTACAAATTTCCCAGGTGCTGGTCCTGGAGATTCAGCCTTCATAATATGAAGGGTGCTAGCCTTTACAGAAGGTAAAATGGCTATCATCATAACTAGAACACCCATACCACCCATCCAGTGGGCAGAGCTTCTCCAAAATACAATCCCTTTAGGGATTCCTTCTATTTCCCTTATAATACTCGCGCCTGTAGTGCTAAATGCTGAGGCAGATTCAAATAGGGCATCTATCACAGATGGAACTGCTCCACTTATAAGAAAGGGTAAGGCTCCGAATAAGGAAACTAATAACCAGCCTAATGCTACAATTGCAAAGCCATCCCTTGCATAGATAGTAGTCGTTTCTGTTTTAACGCTGCGTAATCCTAGTCCCAATAATAACAAAATTGCAATAGTAAGCAGAAAAGAACTAGTATCACCCTGGCAATAAATGATTGACACTAAAAGAGAGGGAACCATACAAACAGCTTCTATGCAAAGTACACTTCCTAAACTTTTCAAGATCATTTTATGGTTCATCTGTTATTCTCCCAATTAATAATATTTTCTAAGTCAGTTACTATCTCATCCTTAGTGATCAGGATTACATTGTCTCCTGCCTTAATCACATCATTACCATGAGGAATTATTATCGAGTTTTTTCTAACGATAGCTGCAAGTAATATACCTTTTTTAATGTTTAGCTTCTTTATTGGAATATTTAGATATTTAGCTGAATTTCCAGCAGTTAATTCAATGGCTTCTGCATGACCTCCAACAATTCGGTATAGGGCATTTATGGGGTTACCCATAGCATTTTGCAGTCCTCTAACATATCTTAGTATATAATTTACTGTAATAAGTTGTGGACTTATTACACTATCGATGCCTAGGCTCTTGATTATATCTGAATGATTAAGCTTGTTGACTTTTGCTATAATTTTGCCTACACTGTGGTGTTTCGCTATTAAAGCTGATATAAGATTGTCTTCATCTCGACCTGTGATAGCTACAAAGGCACCCATGTCACTAAAATTTTCAGAAATTAATAATTCTTCATCGGAACCATCTCCGCAAATAACTAAAGCATGGGGTAGTAGTTCAGTTAATTCCATACACCTAGCGCGATCAATCTCTATAATTTTCACCTTGATATTCATGTCTTCCAGATATTTTGTTAGATAGTATGCAACTCGCCCACCACCCATAACCATGACACTACTAATTTTTTGGATGTAAATGCCTATACGGGTGCAAAAGTCGTAGACCCTTGATGGCTGCCCAATAATATATATAGAATCATTCTCTTTGATCATAAATTCACCATTAGGGATTATAACTTCATCTCCACGGTGTACTGCACCTATTAGGACAGATGAAGGAAATCTATGGGATATATCCTTTAAATACATATCAGCTATTGCCATGCTATTGGTTACATTGATCTCCACCATTTCAACCCGTCCCTTGGCAAAGATCTCAACGTTAGTGGCAGGTGGAAATTTTATAAGGCGGGTTATTTCACTTCCTGCAGCCTGTTCGGGGTTAATAACCATATCTAAGCCCAGCTCTTTTTTCAAAAGCGAAAGCTCACTGGCATATTCAGGATCTCTTATTCTAGCGATTGTATGCTCTACACCAAGCATTTTTGCGGTAAGACAGCATACCATATTCATTTCATCGCTAGTAGTCGCAGCAATAATTAAGTCACTACGGTCCACACCAGCTTCCATAAGTATTTTTGTGCTGACACCATTCCCCTTGATACACATTACGTCTAGGTTTTCTTCGGCCTTTCTTAATGCTTCTGAGTCTTTGTCAATAATGGTTACATTATGATTTTCTCTTGAAAGATTTTCAGCCAAGCTATAGCCTACTTTACCGTCACCGATAATAATAATATTCATAATTCCTCCTGTTAAAAGCCCTTGTACCATTTATGATTGGTTCTTATATTAAACTCTTTAGGCAATCTGATTTATCTTTTTAACTATATAGGTGGTAGTCAACTATGTATCCATAGTTCATGCCTACATTGAACAAAAACTGTAGTAAGTTATATAAATAATATTCTGCTCTTGTACTTAAAGATATCATCAGATAGCAAACTATAACTTATAAGTTTATACAATATACTTTACCACCAAAAAATAAAAAAATAAAGGGTAATTACAGATATTAACATGTCGATTTATCAGGCTGTAATCCTTTTACTTTTTAAAGATTCTAATTCACTCTTTAACTCTTCAAAACGTGAAATAGATACTATAGTAGCTCTGTCTCCATGTGCTATGATTTCTTTTATTAACCCCTCTTTCATTTTCTACCTCCATTGATATTGGCCTATAACTTATTTCTTTGTAACTTTGAAATGGTCCAAATTATTCTCCTATGGATTTAGATTATAATAATTATCCCTTTCTCATTTGATAGGCAGTTATTATTGTATCGCTATATGAGTTCACAGTTATCCTCACACCATCTAGCTCACAATACCAGTTCTTGCCCTTCCTGTATATCTTGCACTTGCAGTTTTTAATCTTTTCCTTACAAGACTCAATAAGATCACATCCACTAAAATTAAGATTCCGTTTTATTCTAGCTACCCCCAAAAAGGTTGAAAGTTAAAGTCTATAAATCTTATTATTGTTAAATCATGCCAATAGTATATCAGTTATAAACCTGTGGTACAATCCCTTTCTTTCAAGTACCGCAGGTTCTATAATAGTGTCATATGAGTTTATCAAAGTTTATTCTGTCCTTAATATATATAGTAAAGGTCGACTACTACTTAATATGTTCTTGCTGTAGCATTATAACTAGAAGCTATCACCCTCTAGCATTTCTCATAGGGCGTTTCCACAATTACCACAAAACTTATTGCTAGGCATTATGCTATTTCCACATTTGCTACAAAAATTGCCTTTTGAAAATAACTTATAAGTCGATGGTAGATCGGTTTCTACACTAGAGTCTGATATAAACAACCAGTCTATATCATTGTTGTAGTCACAATAGCCAATTGCTCCAGAGGCAGATACTACATAATAGCAGTCCTCATCGATGGGATCTTCACTGTCACTTGTCTGTGCAAGTGTTAATAAACCTTTTACATCGTATCTTTCACTTGAATAGGCAAAGCGCCAGTCCGTAGCTAGGCTTTTAGCAAGCTCTGCGGCCTCTAGTAAACTAGTAAATCTCATCATTATAAACTCCTCCTTATTAAATAATTGCATTTTGAGCTGATTACAGATGTCATTAAAGTCTTTGGGCTGATTACTATTGTCATTGTGGTTATTGTGCTTGTCCCAGTACACACACTTTTTTACTATGCTAATTTAGGTCTGCCCCAGCCCACAGCAAACAGGTATAGGATGGTTAAAAGGTAAAGTGGTGGCAAGGTAAGGACGGCATAAGTTATAAGTGGTACTATCAAAAGTACTCCTACTAGCAGTTGGATGTAGGCAAGTATCCTGCACCAACCATAGCGGTGATCTTTCCTTGCAAAGACTAGGCCTGCTATGGCAGTCACCATGGAAAAAACATAGACTATCCCAGCCACAAAACACCCTATCCCACCATAGCTGCTATCCAAGGCCGCATTGTTTATAAGATTAAAGCACCATAGCATCATAGGTAGGGCGGTAACTAGCATCAATACAGATGAAATTCGCAAAAGGACCCGCCTTGCTTTAACAGACATATAACTTTTATCTTCCTTTCTAGCAATATAAAACTTTCTACTGCTAGGTTAGTTTAAAATACTCATATATTGCCTAGCTGTTAATCGTATCCTTGACCATCATACATTTCAACGCCTATCTCAGTAGCAAAGGAACGTGCTTCTGACAGAAAACTCTGCCCAGAAGGTGACTCAAGACGTTTTTCTTGATTGTCACTAAAATCAAAGGCGTTTTCCACATATTCTATTATTTCTCCTGTTTCATCTACCTGCCATTTTCCTGGAGAGACCTGCTTTACTTTAAGATATCTCGTATATACATACTTGTTTTTGCCTGTTCTGCCTTCCTCTAAGCCCCATTTACCTGCAAGGTACTCAGGAGTAGAATCGTATCCTCTAAAAGCTGTCCAATCTTGGTTAGGCTTTAGCTCTTGGTAATAATCCTCTCTTCTTGACTTAAGAAATCCAGAAGAAGGATCATAAGAAAATTCATGATAACTATCCTCTTTTACCTCTGCATCTAAGCCCCTAGTCAAATGTTCCGTGATGCCATTTGTTTGAGGATCCTGCTTAAGAGCCATGATTTTGTATCCATAGCCATCATAGTAAAGGTATCTGTTGTCAAAGTCATATCTTTCAACCAAATAGTAGTCATGGTCTTTTTCTTCCTGTTCTAACCATATCAAGGTGAATTCCTCTTCCACAGAGAAGCTTTGAGTTAAAGTTGCATCTTCCGTTTTTTTTGCGTCACTTCCCTTTGGAAATAGCATTATTCTGTCTGGAGCTCCAGCCAGAAGGTAGGAAAGAAATGTGAACTCGCTCCTTACTGCCCATTGGTCATCGTCTTGCGGTGCATGTAAGGTCCATGTATCTACTATATCTACAAGGGCAAAGCCACTTTCGTTAGCAAACCTTATCGTATGTTCTTGATATTTACAAGGATCAGCAGAATCTACCGGTGCTATCTCCTGAATCTGAACGCTATAGTATTCATTGAAGGGTTCGCAGAGCTTATTCAGGGAAGCATAAAGGGCATCTTGTTGCTGTTTGATTATAAACTGTTCTATCCAGGGTATGACTTTCTCCCTAAACCGTGCATACATATACCTTCTAAGCCCCTCAGTATAGTCTGACTTTTGTTCTGCAGTCGGTTTATAATAGTTTATTTTATCGGCTTCACCTACAGCAAAGGTCAAGGCGTCGCTACCCTCCCTAAATACGTCTGCCCAGAATTGCTCGGTGTACTTATCAATCCCATCTAGTACAGTCTTATATGCCTCTTCTATACCTTCAGCCGATGCTGTTCCATTCTGCCATTCATGCCAGTAGCTTTCAACAAAAAGTTTGTACCAATACTGCTCATTAAACCTTGCATAGTCCTTGAAATACTGGTCGAATATAGCCCTGTTAACTGACTCCTTGTAGTCCTCTGCCATTTCTACACCATAGTCTAGCCCATATGCTAGGACAGCAACACCGAGAAAGGCTGCACTAAAGGGCAAAGACCAGTAACCTGTCATATAGGAAAATAAGGAGCCACTACTTGAAAAAATATTCTTGTACAGATTTACTGCTGCATTCCTATCATCACCCTGTGAATTAGCAAGATCTATCCCAAGCTGAGTTAATGCTATCCCAAGGCCAACTACTGATACACCATTTGATACCTTTTCAACGGTATGGCTCATCTTCATAGATGTGAGTTTTGTAAAGGAGCTTATTGTGTTTACCAGCTCATCGAATATGCTATATATATTATTGGTCTTATCAATGCCCTCAGGTGTAAGTAAATTCTCTGTCCACGGCATGGTGTTTTTCGTATTCCCGTTTTCAACGAAATCTTTTACAACTACCTTGGCATCATCTCGTGCTTGGTTCTTTATGATATCCCAATATCGATGGTTTACCGTCATCTTTGCATAGTTCGAATCCTTTTCTGAAATGTAAAAAACACTAGAAGGATAATCCTTGCCAAGATATACGAGCTTTACAGGTGACAGGGATGTCAGACTTGCAGAGACAGTTCCATCTCCATTATTGACAGTAACCTGGGGTATCCACAATTCATAGTCACTATTGTAGTGTTCTATTGCAATATCGCCACCTTGAGCAGTTGCCTTGTCGTAGGGAAGGGTGATAGTAAGGGGTGCATAAAGGTAATGCATTTCTCCCAGGCTAATATCGTATTCTACCGATGTAAGCCCAGAGTCTTGGTCGAGTTTTTCTTCTTTGCGCCTGACTATTAGCTCCTTTTCACCATCAATGAGGTTTAGAGAATTAACATCAATGCGTACACCAGACAATGTGATCGATTCCTTATCCAGTGAGACAATCGCCTTTTCTGTCTCAACAAACCCATCCTTGTTAGTAAGCAAAAGCCCAGGCCAGCCATAGAGGGCAACTGCAGCCAGCTGTATGACTAACAAAAGGGAAAGGATAATGCACAAAGCATTGCGACCAGCATTTTTCTTAAGTGCTACAGAGCTTTTTCCTCTTGCTTCTTTATGAGATAGACTTGCTTTTAGAGCATGCGGTTCTTTTTTTACCTGCGGTTTCGGTGCAGGTTTTGCTTGCCTTACTGTATCTGGTTTTATTGAAGTCTTAAGAACTGCTGCTCCACATTTAGCACAAAAACTAGCACCAGTATAAAGTTCCTTGCCACAATTTGTACAAAATCTTCCCATCTCTATACCTCCTTATTTATGGTCTCACTAGTGCTACAAGCGCTGGTATCCCGTCTGGTGTATCCATCGAGCCAAGGGCGTACTGCTTTCCTTCTTGCTCATAAAAGTTTTTAATTCTTATAGTTCCAGCACCGGAGGCCCAAAGACCACCATTTTCCCATTTACCAGTGAAAATACTGTCCTCCATATCTGTCTCATCAAAAAACTTGCTTTCATTTGCCCAAAAAATATGATACCAGTCAAGGGTAAGGGCTAGACTTTCCGCACTACCATCAAGAGAGATGTTTAGAAATTCCATAGCACTCATGTCGTATTCATTGTTAGGATCGTAAATAATGAGTGCTTTCCAACTACCAGTAACTGGACTTATATTATCTATAGTTTTAGCATCGGATAGAATACCAACAGTAGTCGTATCATCTATATACCATGCAAAGTCCTCCAAGTCAGGCCGCTCCTTTGTGGATAAGCTCACACCTGTTTCCTTTTTCTCTTTACCACTATCGCTTTCCGTGACTGTGGGCGGAGTTTTCTTATCTGTCGATGGTTTGTCGGGGTATTTTTGCTCTGATCCTGTTAAAGGAATTACCCTCCCTTCTCTTAGCTGTAGATTGGGCGGTATTGTAACTATGCCTATCCCTAGCATCAATAAATTGGCCAAGATAAGCACAATAATCAAGCCTTTTTTCATTATGAAGCCCTCCTTGATGCCTTTTTTTAGTTGATGTAAACTCCACCGTCTTAGGTTTAGTGAAAAGCAATAAAGCCATAGTTTATTTATTTAAATAAGAGATTTTTACACCAGCTACAGCGGTCGTTTTGTATAGGGTTTACCCTTGTGCAGACATTGCAGTAGATTATCCGGTCTTTGGACTTATCGTATTTCTCATATGTTCCAAATCTCGGGTGATAGCGGACCCTATCACCTACAGAGAGATAGTCATACATTTGTCCCCCACCCCTACGTTCTACAATGGTCTTTTTCTTACCCGCATCGGTCTTGATTACTACTGTGTATTCTGTGTAGGTCTCGTTTGAATCCCTTTGTTGATACCTTTCATTGCTATACTTGTTAACAACCACGCCCTCCCAGATGGGCTTTTTACTGCTTCCTAGTGCTAGCAGATTAACAAAGAGCAAGATAAGCGCAGTTCCAACTCCGATGATGATGGCTTCTCCAAGTGGGAAATCATCCATCAGTAAACCGGCGATGGGAAAACCAATAAGGGGCAGTATAAACATTATCCACATGCATCCAATAGAGGATTTTCTTTTTTCCTGTGCAACAGCCAGTAGCTCTGGTGAATTATACCTATCGGAAAAACCAACCATGTTTGAGCTTTTCTGTGGGGATACAGGAGAGTCTTCATGCATTGGTTCCATGGTTACTGCTATTTTTAAATTTATAGGCTTGCCACAGCCGATACAAAATTTACTATCCTCAGGCAGCTTAATTCCACATGCCTTACATGTGTTATCTGCGCTACTTGGCGTTTTAACACCACAGTTAGAGCAGAAAGCTGCCTCCTTTAGTAACTTATTTCCGCAGTTTTGACAATACATATCCCCATTGCTTCTCTTTTCTTTTATTTGGGCTTGTCTCTGTGTGCTTGCTTTTGCTACTGCCTTACTCCCCCCTTTTTTCTTCCTTTTACCCTTTCTACCTGTCCGTGTGACTAGTAGAAACAATATCAGACATCCAATAGGGGTAAAGATATGATAGATGATTCCTAGCTCACCTAACCTGTCAAAGTCTGATAACATGGCAGGTTTGTTGATATAGGGGAAAAAGGAAAGATAACGTATTCGTTCTTGCCGGGTTTCACCTTTGTCTAGACTTGGCCATGCCTCATCACTAAGATAGGTCACATATCCTCGGTATACTTTACCCTTTGCTATAAAGCTATAGCCCTTGGAAACAGTACGAGACCGGTTTTCCTCTGCCCTAGTATCATCTCGCCTATTCGAATAGCTATCCACTATACCCATTACTGAATCACCAAATATCGCTAGCGCCAGGGTACTGATGCTGGTATAGCTGGCATACAGTAGAACTGCACAGATAATTATGACAATTGGTAGGGGTATTTTACTGTTATTTTTCTTTTTCGCCATAAACTCAGCCCCCTATTTATTTCTAGACCCACTCGTATTCGTATGCTGTTTCTATATAAGTGGCCAGTGAGCCATTGAATACAACAATGATGTATACCTTGTCACCGTTTTCTGAACCTCTTGGGATTAGGCCACCCACTGTAAGCTCCATATCGAAATAATTACCATTTACAGTATTGTAAAAGGTCACTGCGGGAGTAATAATCTCTACCCCATCTCACTTGGCATTGCCAATTATCTTTTCTGAATTAGGTGAAACCTTGCCTGATGCTGATCCATCGCCTTGTGAACAAGCAGAAAATCCTACTATTGCTGACAGGAGAATTACCATAACAAACAGAAGTGATACCACTCTACTTTTCTTGCCATTTATCCCCCTCTATTTATTAATTCTTCTAGTCTCACCATCCGATAATGTCTGCTTGCACACCTGTTTCGTAAAGTAACTTTTGTGCAGTAATTATTACCTCTTTCTTTTGAGACATTCCGTGAAGCATCTCTAGCCTCATTATTTGGGCTGCATCTCCGAATGTAAGATATATTCGTTCCTTGTCAATAAGGGTTGTTTGTAGCCTTATCCCATGTATACCATCAAGACCCCACCGATAAATCTGTTTACCTAAAAGGATTCCAAAGGTAGATACTACGGTTTCCTCGGTATCCTTTTGTATCTGCCTACCCGATAGGTTAGGAGCTATAGATGGAACAACAAGGATGCGATTTTCCCAAATGAGAGATGCGTCATAGAGCAGTCGGTTTTGTCTCACTAAGAAAAGGAGAGAGATAAGGCTGATAGTTCCAAAGAGGAAAACCATTTCTTCCTTGTATACAAAACTGAGCAACATTGCAAAACAAAAATTAGCTAGGAACATTATTACAAATCCATTACGCCTTTTGCGGATTAATTTCATTTGCACCATACCTCCCCCTACTTATATTCTAGAAAGAGATAGGTAAAAGTGCATCATCCAAAAGGATGAATTCACAAAAAAACCTCTCATTCTATTAGGTGAGAGGCTGTTTGATCTGATATTTATGTAGTTACTTATATCATCCGATATCATCCAAGGGTTTGGTTTTTAAGCAGAGTACTGATTAGCTCTGCACGACTTGAAACGTCATATTTTGAAAAAATACTCCTTGCATGTGTTTTAACAGTATTCTCACTGATAAACAAAGCATTAGCAATCTCACGGTTGGACTTACCGGAGAGGATCAGTTGTAGTACGTCCTGTTCCCGGACAGTCAGTGGGTCTAGGGTTTTAACTTGACTAACAATATGGGTTTGCTGTGATTGGCTCATATTATCATAGGCGGCAAGGTAGGCATGGCTTTTTAGCAGTAAGACAAGCTGCCGGTTTAGGGGTGGCAGCATGACTAATGTAACGCAAACTACACTTAGGGCTATGACCGCAAGCTCTGCGCTTGGAAGGCCTATAGATCTTATAGTCATTCCAAGGACCCCTCCACAAAGGACACCAAATACATTAGCAGAAAGCCCAATACCAAAGGTTTGTGCAGGCTTTTCACTATAGTCCAGCATCTCTCCAAGGATGCTCCACCAAAATAGGTCATATATACCACAGGCACCGAGCATTAGTGTGTCTACAAGAATATAGTCAGATGTCTTTCGCTTGAGCAACATAAAGCTAATAAAGGCTCCCATAATCATGGCCATGCCTATATACAAAATCCTAGAACGCTTTGCTTTCGTAGGTAGGTTGCGCATAATGGCAAGAGCCACAATATAGGGGACAGCCCAATACCAACTTACCAGCCCCGTTAGATGGTCAAATGCGGGGTTTATAACCTGATACATGAGTCCTGAATTTATTGTGATGATAAAGACAAAAAGGCACAGCAGTATTAATGAATTTTTAATACTGCCTTGTGTTTTATTCAAAGCAGCCTTATCTTGGTCTTTTTCCTGGTCCACTGGTAGCATCCATGTAAAAACTATTCCGACTAATAGGCATAGCATTGACAGGATTAGCCCAATAAGTGGTGACCGGTTCATGGCAACTACATTAACTACAATCATCAAAATATTAGAATATATCAGAACATCTGCACAGGATTTGATACGCTCGTTTTTGGGAGTAAAGGCCTTTAGAAAAAAACCCCATGACGCCACTGCACAACCACTGGTATATCCGCTAATAATTAAGCCAAGCAGCCATAAAAATGAGGGATCAAAAAAGAAGGGAATTGTGGCAATTAGGCATATGCCCATACCAGCGACCATTACATTTTTGGCTACTACTTGCGTTTTTACATACAAACCACAGGTGAGTAGACCTAAGAAATGGAGAATCATAGCGGCCAATATATAAGTAGAGGAATTTACTTCAAGTAAATCCAGTAGGCTATAGAGCACCTGTCCCTCAAATAAAAAGGAAAGTAGATAGGCAAAGGAAAATGAAAATGCCAATATAGAAAGCCTGCGGGAATTTAGTATACTATCTCTATTCATTTTGTACCCCCTGCTCAATGGAGCTCCTAACTCAGTTATACACTTGAAAAAGCCATAAGTCAACTTAAAATCCTCCTTATAGCAACAAATCTGCTTTTATCACGATAAAGAATGGAGCTTTACTAGCCAGGGGCCTAGTATACAAGATGGCAGATAGGATTGATGGCTTATTCCTCCTATGTCCAGCAATATTATACGAGCATCAACATATATTCTCCCAGAACATACTGTATTGGTAAAGGATGAAGCCCTGTTACTAGAGCTTGATCCAGAGGATGCTCAAGCTTTTGCCTCTATGCATGTAGTACAAAGCAAAAGAGTATGGGAGAGATACAAAAATGAGATCCTCCTTGGAATTGCTCTAGGAAAAATGTTACTATTTCTTTTCATTATCTTTGATTATTAAATATTTTTTAATACCATATCAAAATTATTAAGGGTCGCAAACATTAATTTTCCTTTAATACAAGGTCGCCTCTTTGGCTTATTGTTACCTTAGGGTTAGTATAGTTTTTTCTGCTTTTTTTCACTAAGGGATGGGATACTGCCTTTTGAGGACACCACTGGATACATGCCATACACTGGGCACACTTACTTCCCCATACTAGGATACCTTCACTTAAAGTAATATTATCAGTGGGGCATAATTTTACGCACTGGTAACAGTTTAGGCATTTATCACTAGCAAAAAATTCAGAGCCTAGCTCGGAAAATTTACTCCTTTGCTTATCAGACCGTTTATGAAACATTCTAGCTAATAGATTGGCCTTTATATACCCTGTCCTTTTGCTCTCAAGTATTGAGCTGGCAATTTTGCTTATCTTACGCTCAGCTTTTTTAAGTATACCTTCCTGATAGGATCTCGGAAATGCACTATATTCTAGTATGTAGTTACCAGGTGTTTTGATTTTGTATTCTTGCAATATTATCTCTTTGTCAGATAAGGCTTCCCTTATGTCCTTTAGAGCATATCCCCAAGATCCACCATAAGTAGCAAGTGCAAATACTAGTTGATCCTTTCTAAATCTAATGCCCTCTATTGCTCTTATAACTATTTCTGGAACATGAGTATAGTATACAGGAAAAACAAAGCCCACAATCCCATATTCCTCTACCTTATAATCTTTAGCTCTAAGTAGTGGTACCACAATAGTATCTCCTATTTCCTTTTCTAACCCTTTTGCAATTGAATACGAGTTACCGGTTCCACTGAAGTAAAAAATAATATTTTCCATAACTTAACTCCCCTTACGAATTGCTATTAGTCTACTTCCATTATACCAATATGTCAATGCTAAGTATATTAAAGTTAAATAAA
>DGFG01000032.1:0-4629 GCA_002391555.1 Firmicutes bacterium UBA3906 | reverse complement strand
AGCTAGGTGCTTTTTACTAGCAAATCAATGAAAAAGCAATACTTTGTCTGCCATTATCAAAATTCAATATAAATATCTAGTGGTCCATCGTCATTATACTCAAGACCAAGGGTATAATCCACAATAGCATATCTATTGATTTCATTTTCAAGAAAATAAAAATTGCTGTCATACATTGTTAATGACCAAAAAGCCTCTACTGGGGCAACAGAACTAGATAAAAATGACCCTTTTTTACTAAAATATGACTTAAGATGTGTAATAGATATGTAAATATAGAAGCCTAGTTTTAAGTCTACTTGCTTATTTGCTTATCTCATCAATAAGATATTTGCGTAGTCTCTCTAAATCCCCTTCTGGTAGATTGTCTTGCTCTCCCTCATACCACATCTTCATAGCAACCTTGGGTATATACTTTAAGTCAGCAGGAACAAGATCAATCATCCATAAGCCCGCATCGTACTTTGATAATATTTGCTTTTTATCTTTAAATGACAGTATCCTTCCTAAAGTGAGGACATTACTAGCAAAGTATCTGGGTGCATAATCATGGAAACTAAATTTGTCTACATCTGCGCTTATTGCCTTCCAGAAATCCTCATCGGATATTTCAGAAAAGACCTCCTTAATATCTAAACCGTATAAGACAATTCCAGACTGGTTTATTAGTTTAATGTAGCTGGTAACATCAGCATCAGGAAACTCATTTTCGCCTAGATCTAATCCCCTTTTCATCTGTCTATCAGCTTAAGTTAGTCTTCTAGCATATTCTTACATACACAAGTTATTATTGATTCGCCATCCCTATCCCACAAGAAAATAACATCATCTCCTATCTTGGGTGTAGCACATTTGTTACTAAAGTCTTTGCTTAGTCTTGCTGGAATTGATAACTCCCAAAACTTCACATAATATGTGTCTCCGTCAACAGCCTCGATTAATCCTAATCTCTTATCTAAAAGCATCAAAAAACCGTCTTTGATTTTTACCTTGCGATATTTAGGAAGCTCTGCCTCAAGCTGCTCTAACTCGGCAGGATTGTCACACTCACTATATACCGGGCTTTCTAAATATCTGCCACAAATTGAACTAAATAAGTCCTTATTTAGTGGCAAGCACATCAGGGCATCAAAGTTTTTACCTTCTATATCAGTAATTTTATACTTATCACAGGTCACAAAGCCCATTTTAGGATAGTATGTAGGCTCTCCTGTGATAATAATGCCCGAATGACCTGCTTCTTTGGCTAATTTAATGGTCTCTTCTAGTAAAGCCTTTCCGATACCCATATTCTGCAGGGTTGGTTCTATAGCCAATGGCCCAAATGTAATAACATCATGCTCTGTTTTATCGCCAAGGACTTTAGCTTTGGTATAGTAAATTGCACCTACTACCCTACCATTTAACTCAGCAACCCGACTTAAATTTGCTAAGTAGTCCTGCGACTGTCTAATCTTTCTAACAAGTAGATGTTCATCACATCCTGGACCATGAATATTCCAAAATGCTCGCATAGTCAAATGTTCTACCTCTCTATAATCAGCAGCTGTCTCCTGCCTGATTATTAAATTATCCATTATCTTTTTCCCCTTTTTTGATTGTTTGGTAGGTTCAGCAGATCAAAACAAATGAAGTATTAGACCAAATCTGCTGTTACTTATGCTTAAGTTAATTTCTATCTCACAAGGCCTTGATCCTGCAATCTTAGTTAGCAAGAAAGAGAAAATTATTATAAGCCTCCTTATCACACCCGAAAGATAAGAAGATCCTCAAATCACATATATTATAGCATTCTATGCTAAACATAAATTAATAACTTATAATTAAAGTATAAGGTATCCGATTATAAGGCCTAGTAGTATGGCCAAGTAAATCAGGCTAATCCATGGTTGATAATCGATATAGAATTCTTTGAAGCTAAGACTCCAAGGATGCTTTATTATTACCCATCCAAAAACATCAAATAAAACGCAGATTCCTGCCCATATTGCACCAGTGATGAGGGCTTCTTTAAAGTGTGGCACAGGCAAAGATCTCATGTAGAGCCAGCCAAAAATCGTGAAAAGAATAATATTATACAGTGGGTGCCATGGTTTTGTCCTCTCGTAACCTTCACCCATACTCTTTTCATCCATTGGACTCATTTTTAGAACATAAATATTAAATACTGTATGTAGTATACCGATAATTGTTACAATGGCATAGGACAGCCAAAACCACAACATAAACATCCCAAAGTTTTGCATAAAAACCTCCCCTTACCAGCTACAAGTAATAACATTATATTAAAAACGGAGGTTACTATCAACTGTATACTTAACTAATATTTAACTGCTTTTTGCTTTTAGATGACAGGTCAAAGAAAACATGCAGTCCCTTGGAATATCTAGTCTTTAGTACTATCCAAAGCCCTTATTCTAGTGTATTGTTTTTATATATGGCTAATGGTAAAATATGCTTGCAAGATATGAATAACATGTATAGATTTCAAATAAATCAAAATGATTAGGGGTGTATTATGAGAAAAATTGCAAAGCTAAGTTTCTTTTATTCTATGTTAGGTATGTTTCTAGGAGTATTTTATAGGGAATTTACAAAATTAAATGACTATACAGGAGAAACAGTCTTAAGTGGCCTACATACTCATGTATTAGTCTTAGGGATGTTTTTCTTTATAATTGTTCTAATACTAGAGAAATTATTTGAACTAACTAAGAATAAGAGATTTAATGGATTCTTTATAACTTACAATATCGGGCTTGTATTAACTGTTGTAATGATGGCAGTACGCGGATATGTAGAGGTATTAAAACTTGATATATCTACAATGATAGATTCATCGATCTCAGGTATAGCAGGCTTAGGCCATATAATAATGGCAATAGCTTATGTCCTATTCTTTCTAATATTGCTTAACAGAATCAATGATCTATATAGCAGCAAGAGTAAACAATAAATATGCTTACTACCCCTTTTATTAGGCATCCAGTAAAAGGGGTAATATTGTCATTGATATACTAGTATAAGTATTTATTTGATAAATTCATGGAGGAAATTATGGACTTTAAAAATAAGACTGTTGTTGTAACAGGTGGCGCTTCGGGCATAGGAAAAACCATCTGTGATGAATTCAGAAAAAAAGGGTCTAATGTTTGTATAATCGATCTTAAGGAAAACGATTATTTTGTTGGGGACATTGCAAATGAGGAGATACTTCATTCCTTTGTGGAAAAAGTAATCGGTGATTACCAAAAAATCGATTATCTTATCAATAACGCCATGATTTCAAAAGGTGGACTCATGGACTGTTCCTATGATGAATTTAATTATGCCTTAAAGGTAGGCGCTGCTGCTCCATTTATGCTTTCAAAGCTTTTTCTGAACCATTTTAATAAGGGCGCATGCATAGTCAATATTTCTTCAACTAGAGCTAAGATGAGTCAGCCAAATACCGAAAGCTATACCGCAGCTAAAGGAGCTATAACCACCCTTACTCATTGCCTAGCAATTACTCTTGCCGGTAAGGTACGGGTTAACTCGATATCCCCTGGTTGGATTGATACTGATTTTAAAGCTTATGAGGGACCGGATGCTGAGCAACATCCCGTTAAAAGAGTGGGTAACCCCCTTGATATTGCCAATATGGTGCTTTACCTATGCAGCGATAAAGCCAGTTTTATAACCGGGCAAGATTTTTGTATTGATGGTGGCATGTCAAAGCAAATGATCTATCATGGTGACTTTGGCTGGACCTTTGATTTCTAGGACTGACTATATACCTAGCAATTTTGAAGTAAAGATATATTAGAATATTAGCTGCAATAAATCTGAAGGGCATCGCGCAGAAACTTAGCAGCTCCCTTTGCTATCTTGTCGTAGTATTCTGTAAAGCGGGGGTCATCTACATACATTTGTGCAAGTCCTAGGTGAGCTTCTTTGCTGTATTCTCCCCAATAATAGCAGAGCCATTGTTTGTGCTTTTCACATACTTCTTGTGCAAGTTCACTAGCAGGGTCTCCTAGCTCTGTCGCGGCTCTTAGCATGTCATTTAATTCTTTAGACAGTTTTTCAACTTCTGCATACTGCTCTTTTGTCATACCACTGACTTTTGCATTTGAGCGTTCAACAGCTTCATCACCATATTTCTCACGGATTTCCTTACCGTATCTGCGCTCATTTTCATTAACAAGTTTTTGTCCAAAACCATCAAACTTCTCTTTGTTACTCATAGTTGTTTCTCCTTTCAAAGCTTTAATAGTCTTCTCTACGTTATTAATAAGTAGATCAATTCGCTCCCTCTTAACAAGTAGGGCAGTGAGATGATTTTGGAGTGCTTTTTCTCCATCAAAACTCTTCTCGTCAAGAATATTTTTAATATCCTCTAGCGGCAGATCTAGCTCCCTGTATAGCATTATCTGCTGCAGGCGATCAATCTCCTTTTGACCATAGATCCTATAACTGTTTGAACTCACTCTAGCTGGTTTAAGCAAACCAATCTCATCATAGTACCTCAAGGTTCTAGTGCTAACTCCTGCAAGCTTTGCTAGCTTATTAACTGTATACTCCAAATCATCACCTCCTCTAGAAACAACTATAAACTATTACCTAACGTCAATGTCAATGCTTTTT
>DGFG01000144.1:7184-10679 GCA_002391555.1 Firmicutes bacterium UBA3906 | reverse complement strand
GAGGTAGAAAAGAATTTTGAGATCCATAAAAATACCTTTATCCTTTATAGCAAGGGGATGGAGCCAGTTGTTGTAGACAAGCCAGCCTCAGCCCTTGATATAGTGCCTACCCTTTCTAACCTACTTGGTCTAGATTATGATTCTAGGCTACTGATGGGCAGGGATATCTTTTCCGATTCAGAGCCCTTGGTCATATTTAGAAATCATAGCTTTATCACCGACAAGGGTAGGTATAATGCTGTTACAAAGGAGTTTGTAGCAAATGATGGGGCTGAAGTTGATCAAGAATATATTGATTATATATCAGACATAGTAAAGAGTAAGTTTCATTATTCTACTAAGATTTTAGATACCGATTATTATAGTAGGCTCAATATCGATTAAATAAGTATAAAAGGGACAGATTAGAAAAATCCTATTTGGCCAAAAAGGAAGCTATGGCTAAATAGGATTTTTTTATACTAAAATCTATAGATCTATACTAGTAATATAGTTACTTATCTTCCTATGTGTTTGTGGGCAACTACAAAGTTATGAGTTTTATAGCCACTTAAATCCCACTATATTATTTTGTATAAATATAGATAAAGTTTGCCTAGACTGTGATATAATTGTATTGCACAGGGTTCTCAGCGGATAGGAGTCTAGTGAGTTAATGAGGAGATAGTTATGATGGATAGCAATCCTAGCATTTTTGACAAAATTGGCCAATTTGTAGTGGACAAGCGTAACATAATATTCATCCTCTATACCTTTGCTGTTATTTTTTGTTACTTTTCCCTAGGCTGGGTTAAGGTAGAGGAGGACATAGTCAATTATCTGCCTGAGGATGGAAAGACCAGGCAAGGCATAGCTATTATGAAAGAGGAGTTTACTACATTTGCTACTGCCCAGCTTATGGTCTCTAATATATCCTTTTCCCGGGCTCAGGATCTAGCCAATAGAATAGGTGAGATTGATGGGGTATCCTCAGTAATGTTTGACAATACTGAGGATTATTATAAAAAGGCATCTGCCCTTTTTGTTATCCTTTTTGAGGCAGAGGAGGATGCTGAAATTAGCCTCAAGGCCATGGATGAGATAAGGGACCTAATAGCCCCTTATGATAGTTCTGTATCTACAATGATAGGCTATGATTATTCCAAGGAACTGGCTAATGATATGATAATAATCGCTCTTCTAGCCATAATAATCATAACTGTTGTACTTTTCTTTACAACTAGGGCCTATGCCGAGATTATTGTCTTTTACCTGACCTTTGGCCTGGCAGCTATCCTAAATATGGGGACCAACTTTATCTATGGAAGTATCTCCTTTGTATCCAACTCTGTTGCAGCAATTCTTCAGCTGGCTTTGGCCATAGACTATTCTATTATATTTTCCCACCGCTTTAGTGAAGAAAGAGACCATTTACCTGCTAGGGAGGCAGCTATTACTGCCCTGGCAAAGTCTATACCTGAAATAGCCTCTAGTAGCCTTACTACTGTAGCTGGCCTTGCAGCCATGGTCTTTATCAATTTTGGTATTGGTATGGACCTGGCCATAGTTATGATAAAGGGTATCCTATTTAGTATGCTATCAGTATTTACTCTAATGCCAGGCCTCTTAGTAACGCTTAGTAGCTTAATTGACAAAAGTCGGCACAAGAGCTTTGTTCCTTCAATAAAGGGGCTAGGCCGCTTTTCCATAAAGACCAGGCGCATCATGCCACCTATCTTTGCTATTCTCTTGTTGCTGGCCTTGTTCTTATCTAGCAATTGCCCTTACCTTTTTAGTATGGAGGAGGTAAGGTCCCATAGGATTAGCGAGGCTCAAAGGCAGCAGGACAGGATAGAGGAGACCTTTGGCAAGGTAAATACCATGGCTCTTATTGTACCAGCTGGTGACTATGAGGCAGAAGGTCAGCTCTTGTCAAGCCTTTCTAGCCTAGATGGGGTGACTAGTACAATGGGCCTTGCTAACACCCAAGCATTAGCTGGCTATATGCTAACAGACGATCTGACCCCTAGGCAGTTTGCAGAGTTGGTGGATATCGATTATGAGCTGGCCCAGCTACTTTATTCTGCCTATTCGGTTTTTGAGGAGGACTATGCAAAGCTAGTAGCTGGCATAGCAAGCTATAAAGTCCCCTTAATAGATATGTTCGAGTTTCTCCATGATCAGATAATTGAAGGGTCAATTTCCATTGATGATGACCTTACAGAAGAACTAAAGGCAAACTATGCCCTCCTGTCCGATGCCAGGCTTAATATGGAGGGTGAAAATTATTCTAGATTGATAATCAATTCAAGCCTTCCTATAGAAAGCAATCAAACCTTTGAATTTTTAAACAAGGTCTACGATGAGGCTAGTCAATACTATGACCTAGCCTCGGTATACATTGTAGGTGAGTCCTCAAATGCCTTAGACCTGTCCCTGACCTTTGACAAGGACAATATAATAATTAGCATCCTGTCAGTTGCCTTTGTAATTATAGTATTGATAATTACCTTTAGGTCAATAGGCCTATCAATACTGCTTATAGCAGTAATACAAACCAGCATATGGGTCAATTTCTCCTTTCCCTATATCAGGGGCCAAGGCCTTTACTTCCTAGGATATTTAGTGGTATCTGCCATACAGATGGGCGCAAATATTGACTATGCCATAGTAATCACTAGCCGCTACCTAGAATTTAGAAAGAGCATGGACCGGGCAAAGGCTGCGGTCGAGGCAATAAATCGAGGCTTTACTACTGTAATAACTTCTGGCTCTATCCTCGCTATTGCCGGTTACCTTATCGGCTTTATTTCAACCGATGGCACCATATCCATACTTGGCTCCTATATTGGTCAGGGGACTATTATTTCTATTGTCCTGGTAATCTTTGTCCTGCCGCAGCTTCTTTATCTAGGTGATTTTATAATAGAGAAAACATCTTTTAAGCTAAGTTCCCATGCCGATGAGCAAAAGAAAAGGTCAAAGCTATACATAGATGGGAGACTCCGCGCCTATGTAAATGGTGAGCTAGATGCCCATATTGACGGAACCATTGATGGAGAAATAAGGGCAATAGAGGGAGAGGGTGAAGGTCATGAAGAGCATAAATAGATTTATTATCCTACTTTTGCTTATAAGTCTATCCCTTGGCATCCTAAGGCCTGTATTAGCCAGTAGCCCTACAGGTCAAACCATATACATTAAAAGCCCTGAGGACCTAAGGCAACTGGCTAGAGACTGTGCACTAGACCTATGGTCCCAGGACAAAACTGTCCTATTAGAAACAGACCTTGACCTAGAGGGGCAGGACTTTCTACCTATTCCCACCTTTGGTGGTTGCTTTGATGGACAAGGACATACCATAAGGGGGATAAACATAGTAGTAGAGGGGTCCAAGCAGGGGTTTTTCAGGTACCTACAAGAGGGGGGCCTGGTAAAAAACCTTAAGCTTGAGGCGGTAGTGACTCCAAGGGGTGACAGGGGTAAGATAGGTGGACTAGTAGGTCACAATAGTGG
>DGFG01000144.1:0-6940 GCA_002391555.1 Firmicutes bacterium UBA3906 | reverse complement strand
AAAATAGAAAACTGCCAGGTCTCTGCCTATATAAGGGGAAATGATACAGTCGGTGGACTAGTTGGCTGGAACGGGACCAAGGGCAGGATAATAGATTCTAACTTTTCCGGTACAATTTATGGTCAGAACAAGGTAGGGGGTATAGCAGGCTACAATGCAGGAACCATCCTTGCCTGTATAAATGACTCTAGTGTAAATACCACTCTTGAGGAGGCCGAGTTTTCCTTTCAGGACCTAAGTCTAGAGGATATAAATCTAGAAAGGCTAGTCTCAGATGCCATGGATATTGGGGGGATAGCAGGGATTAATACTGGCCTTGTAATTGGCTCAAGTAACAAGGGCACCATAGGATATCCTAGTGTAGGCTACAATGTAGGTGGTATCGCTGGCCGCCAGTCAGGCTATATAAATGAATGTGAAAACTCTGGTCCTGTCTATGGTAGAAAGGATATAGGTGGCATAGTTGGCCAGATGGAGCCCCATATAAATACCCTTACTTCTTCCTCAAAGCTAGTTGACCTACAAGGGGAGATGGCCAAGCTACAATCCTCCCTAAACAGGCTCCTAACTAGGTCTAGCGCCAGCTCAGACCTAATAAACAAGGATGTTTCACGGATACAGGGGGATATGGATGATAGCCTAGCCCTTTTAAAGTCTTTGATAAAGCAAACAGAGGACCTAATAAATGAAGATATCAGGCAGATTAATAAAATAAGTATAGGGGCGATTAATACCCTAAACAGGCTAGATCCCATACTAGAGTCAGTGGAGGACCTAATATTTAAAATGGGAGAGGCCATAAGTCCCATGAAGGAGGCCATGTCCTCTCTAGCTGAGGCTATGGATCTCTTATCTCAGGCCATGGAAAAGTCCCAGGATCTAGCTGAGCCTATGGACTCACTAGTTTTAGAAATAAGGGAGGCGATGGACAGGCTAGGTGAGGCCATGACCCTGCTTAGGGAGAGTCTAGAACTGATACTAGGACTATTGGCAGAGGATGACCAACTAAGGACTGCCTTTTCAGACCTCTTAGAGGAGCTAGGAAAGGACCTGCCAGATATGACTAAGGTTGCAGATACATTAATTATAATTTCTGATAGGTTAGGTCAGCTATTAACTAGCCTTGAGGACGAGGACCTGTTAGAAAAGCTAAACATGGCCTTTGACCAGCTTATAAAGGCAGGGCAAAGTCTTGATAGGGCCCTGGCCAGCCTAGGCGACTTAGGCGGTGACCTACTAGATATCAGCGACCTATTAGGAAGGGCTAGCACCTATATGGCCAGTGGTCTAAAGGATATGACCAAGGCTTTAGAACTATTAGAGGAGGGAGTGGACCAGCTAGACCATGTCTTTGCTGAACTTGTTACCCTCCTTGACTATGTAAAGGAAAATGCCAGCTTAGAACTTAGGACTACAGATGACCAGTACCAAAAAACCAGAGATGACCTTTTTACTAAAATAGGGGGAATGTCACGGTCACTTACAGGACTAATAGATGACCTGACCCTACAGGGGAGCCTACTAATAGAGGATTTTAAAGCCTTGAGTGACCAGCTCTTTAGGGTTATGGACCTGGTCTTTTCTATCCTTACTGACCTTAGCATAGGAGAGGACAGGATAGATGAAATAGTTGAGGATGTGTCCTCTGAGGATATAGACAATACTACAGAGGGCAAACTCTCTAACAACAAAAACCTAGGGCCTGTAAACGGTGATATAAATGTAGGTGGCATAGCAGGTGCAATGTCAATAGAGCTTGAGCTAGATCCTGAGGAGGACCTAAAACTAGAGGGGTCCCTTATGAGAAAAACCGTATTTCAAAGGCGGGCTACAATTGTTTCCTCAAACAATGAGGGCCCTATTAGGTCAAAGAAAAATAATGTTGGCGGTATTGTTGGCAATATGGACCTTGGCTATATAAAGGGATGCCTATCTACAGGGCCAGTTGAGTCTACTGCTGGTGATTATGTGGGTGGGATAGCAGGTCTTGCCCATGGACCCATAGCTAGCTCTTATGCTAAGTGTAGACTGGCTGGTGGCAATTATATAGGTGGGATAGCAGGCTATGCCAAGGAGATTATAGGCTCTTATAGCCTAGTAAAGCTTGATAGGGCAAAGGCATATATAGGTGCGATTGCAGGAGATGTGGATCCTCTTAGTAATATAAAGGATAACTACTTTGTCAGTAGGAGCCTGCATGGCATTGATGGTATCAGCTATAGTAAAAAGGCTGAGCCAATAGAGTACGAAGCCCTAATTAGTATAGGGGAAATCCCCTTGGCCTTTAGGCAGTTTAGGTTAAACTTTTGGGCAGACGACAGGCTAGTTAAAACCATTGAATTTAGCTATGGGGATACCATCTCAGAAGATCAGCTACCAAAGGTCCCCCAAAGGGAAGGCTACTATGGTAAATGGGAAGAACTAGATATAAAGAACCTAATATTTGATAGTGATATAATGGCTCAATATACAGCCTATGTTACTGTACTAGAGAGCAGAGAAAAAAGAGATGAACTCTTGCCCCTTTTACTAGTAGAGGGTAACTTTACTGGCCAGGATGAACTATTAGTCACATTCAGTCCAGTTTCCTCTGATGAAAAGGGCCTATTAGAGCAATTGACTTTAAACATACCCGATGATGGCCAAGCTAGTCATATTATAAGATACCACCCAAAGCCAACAAAGGGTAGGCTATCTATATACATATTAAGTGGTGGAGTCTGGGAAAGGGTGGATTCAAAGGCCGATGGCAAATACCTAGTCTTTGAGGCCAAGGGTAGGCAGGTCACCTTCAAGCTAGTAGATGAGGGTAGACCCATCCCCTTTAGGCTAATTAGCATTGCCATATTACTTCTTATTCTTATCTGTCTTGTCCTATTGATAAAAGGCCTTAGGATTAAAAGGCTAGAAGGAAAACATATGTCTTAGCTAGAAGAACTAGACCTAGGATTAGTTTTTGTATATTAAATACAAGGCTTAGGACTTGGGTCTTTTAAAAGCCTTGCCCTTTCCTTGTAGTCTGGCATGTATTTTTCGATGAGCTTGTAAAAGTCCCTGCTATGGTTTAGGTGTTTTATATGGGCTAGCTCATGTACAACTACATAATCTATAGCTTTATCAGGATAGAGCATTAGCCTGTATGAAAAGTTTAGCCTATGCTTACTAGAACAGCTGCCAAAACGCTTTTCTGCGGAGCTAATCCGTATGCTACTAGGGACAAGACCCATAAGGTCACTATAGTACTTGACCCTTTCAGGTATGACTTGTCTGGCCCTTTCCTTTAGTTCTTCCTTTTGCTCTGGACTTAGGGCATATTTATTCTCTATTGCCCTTCGTTTGGCTGCAATTTCTAGGTGTTTATCTATCCATTGAGCCTTTTTAGCTACAAAGCTATCAATATACCTTTTGGCCAGCCTATTAGGAGCTCTAACTATGACCTCAAGATCTCTTGATATTTCAAGCGCTAGACTTTTTCGCTTTGACCTTATAAGCTTGTATTGGTGTTTCATTATTGTTTTCCCCTTTAGTATATACCTATATACAGACTATTTTCTTGACCATAAGTGTATGGTACCACAAAGGATTTTCCTAGGCTAGCTATGGCCTAGACTATTTACATAAAAGTAAGGAGAGATGGCATGAAGTACAAAGATATCCTTAAAAAGATGACCCTAGAGGAAAAAATAAGCCTGTGTTCAGGGGCAAACGCCTGGCAGACAAAGGCTATGGACAGGCACGGTATTCCTAGCCTTTTTATGTGTGATGGACCCCATGGTCTTCGCAAGCAGGATATAGATGGTGACAATGACATGCTAGGTATTAATGCTTCAAGGCCAGCTACCTGCTTTCCTACAGCAGTCACTACCGCATCTAGCTGGGATACTGACCTGATAGGACAGATAGGTGAAGCCATTGCCACAGAGGCCATAGCCTATGATGTTGGTCTAGTTCTAGGGCCAGGCCTGAACATAAAGAGGGACCCCTTAAGCGGCCGTAACTTTGAGTACTTTAGCGAGGACCCCTACCTATCGGGCAAGCTGGCTGCTAGCTTTGTAAGGAGGGCAGAGGAAAAGGGTGTTGGTACCTGCCTAAAGCATTTTGCCTTTAACAACCAAGAATTCAGTCGTTTTAATTCTGATAGTGTTATGGATGACCGGACCATGAGGGAGATCTACCTTGCTGGCTTTGAAATAGCAGTAAAGGAGGGCAAGCCCTCTACCCTGATGAGTGCCTATAATAAAATAAATGGAGTCCATTGTAGTGATTCTGTCATGCTGCTTAAGGAGATTCTAAGAGATGAGTGGGGCTTTGAAGGCATGGTAGTCACAGACTGGGGTGGTATGCATGATAGGATAAAGGCCTTTAAGGCAGGCTGTGACCTTTCTATGCCAGGCGGTAGTGACTATATGGAAAAGGATGTCCTAGAGGCAGTCAAGGCAGGAGTCCTGTCAGAGGAGGATATAGATGCCTGCGCAAACAGGATTTTAGAATTGGTCTTTAGCAAGCAAAGAGAAACAAAGGCCAGCTACAGCTTTGATGAAAAGGGACACCATAGGCTAGCTGCTAGAGCAGCTGAACAGGGGGCTGTACTACTTAAAAATGAGGGTATTCTACCCCTGTCAGAGAATCAGTCAATTGCCCTTATAGGACATATGGCGGGGGCTATGAGATACCAGGGAGCAGGTTCAAGCCATATAAATCCTACCCAGATAGTAAACCCCATAGATGCCATGCCAAATGCCAGCTTCGCCAAGGGCTGCGATATCAGGGGAAATACTGACAGTGCTTTATTAAGCCAAGCTGTAAAGCTAGCAAAAGAGGCTGATGTAGCTGTAGTATTTGCAGGCCTACCAAACCGATATGAGTCAGAGGGCTTTGATAGGGATGACTTAAAGATGCCAGAGGGGCATATCAGGATGATAGAAAGCGTTGCTGCTGCAAATCCCAACACCCTTGTAGTTTTGCTATGTGGTGGTGTGGTTGAGCTCCCCTGGATTGATAAGGTAAAGGCCCTTCTCTATATGGGCCTACCTGGCCAGGCAGGGGGAGAGGCCATCGCCAACTTACTCTATGGCAGGGTCAATCCATCTGGCAAGCTGACAGAGACCTGGCCAATAAAGTATGAGGACTGCCCTAGTGCAGGACATTTTAAGGGTTTGAAAAACGCCCAGTATAGGGAAGGTATCTATGTTGGCTACCGCTATTATGACAAGGCAGGGGTAAAAGTTCGTTTCCCCTTTGGTTTTGGCCTGTCCTATACCAGCTTTGACTATAGCAATATTGAGCTAGATGGGAACAGGGTTAGGGTTCAGATAAAAAACACAGGGGACAGACCAGGGGCTGAGCTAGTTCAGCTTTATATAAAGCCTCCCCAAGATGGTCTCCACAGGCCAGTTAAGGAGTTAAAGGGCTTTGCAAAGGTAATGCTTGAGCCAGGCCAAAGCAAGAGCATAGACTTTTTACTAGATGACCGCAGCTTTGCAGTATGGGCGGATGGCTGGAAGATACAAAAGGGGACCTATACTATCCTAGTTGGTCCTAGTAGTGTTGACCTACCCTTGAGCGTCACAATCGAAAAGGATGGTCACCTATTAGCTGCCCCTTCCTGGCAAAAGGGTAAATGGTATGAAAGCTTAGAGGGACGGCCAAGTCAAGAGGAATGGGAGGCTATGTTGGGTAGAAAGCATGTGGAGGATATACCTAAAAAGGGGTCCTTTACAATGAACAATACCATGGAGGAGATGAGGCCCCACTCTCTAGTTATGAAGCTGGCCTACAAAAGGGTTGAAAAGAATATTATAAAGTTTAATGGGGGCAAAAAGGATTATGACAATCCAGAGTTTAGGATGATGATGGCCTGTAGTGTTGGTAGCCCTCTAAGGAGTATGCAGATATCTAGTGGTATAAGGGGCGAATTATTACAAGGACTTTTAGATATGGCCAATGGTCATTATCTAAGAGGCCTTAAAAAGATACTCAAAAGAAAGAAATAATTGCTATGGGAGTTAGCTAAAATCATAAAAAGACCAATTATAAAGTCCAAGATATTATAGGGGACCTACAGGGGATCTAGAGTTTGATTTTGATAACCAATACTGATATAATACATTGAAATTAACAAATAATCAGGAGCGGTTATCTAAATGAAAAGACAGAAAAGAGTTGTAGCAATACATGATATATCAGGCTTTGGTAGGTGTTCACTTACCGTAGCACTCCCAATAATCTCTGCAGCAGGTATTGAGACAAGCGTTATACCCACCGCAGTATTATCCACCCATACAGGTGGAATAAAGGGCTATACATATCTAGATCTTACAGATGAAATTATGCCCTTTGCAAAGCATTGGAAGACACTAGATCTAAAGTTCGACGGGATATATACAGGCTATGTTGGTTCTATACATCAGCTTGAAATCCTATGTGATGTATTTGATATGCTAAAAAGCGAGGAAACCCTCATAGTAGTAGATCCTGTAATGGCTGACCATGGCAAGCTTTACAAGACATTTTCAGAGGATTTTCCCATGGAGATGAAAAAGTTAGCCTCAAAGGCAGATATTATAGTGCCAAACATGACTGAGGCAGTCTTTATGCTAGGCAGACCCTATGAAGAGGGACCATATACAGAAAGCTATATTGAAGACCTACTCAAGGACCTATCCCAGTTAGCTAAAAAGGTTGTCTTAACAGGTGTTTATTATGATGAGCACCAGCTTGGCGCTGCTAGTTATGATGTAGAAAAAAATCAGGTCCACTATGCCTTTGAAGAAAGAATAGAGGGACACTATCATGGAACAGGAGATGTTTTCGGTTCTGCCCTAGTGGCTGCCCTTATAAGGCTGTTTCATATACACATCTCCCAGCCCGCGAGACCGAACTAGATTTCGCATGCCGTCTTCTGCTTGAAAAAAAATAAAGCACATGAACATCATGTCGA
>DGFG01000088.1 GCA_002391555.1 Firmicutes bacterium UBA3906 | reverse complement strand
GCGGGCTGTAGCCCTTGCTAATGAGAATGCAAAAAACAATAAAATAGAAAATGTAAAGGTATATACAAGTGATGGCTTTGCTAATGTTAAAGGCCTATTTTCTACAATTGTCAGCAATCCACCCATAAGAGCTGGCAAAAAGGTAATCTATCCCCTATTTGAAAAGAGTATCGACTTTCTCGAAGATGGAGCCTGTCTTTACCTTGTCATTCAAAAAAAACAAGGAGCCAAATCGGCCATGGAAAAGCTAAAAACAATATATGGTAACTGTGAGCTGATAAATAAAAGCGGCGGTTATTGGATTCTTAAGTCAACTAAAGCTAGCTTCTAAGCTAGCTTTATTACTTGACACTAGCTAGGCTCTGGCAGAAGCTAAAAAAGTCCTCATAACTTCCCTTATGGTCACAGGTTATATCCTTGTCTCTGTTTATTAGGTGGTCTGTTATCAGGTATGTTTCTAATCCTAGCTTACCTGCTATCATATCCTCTTGTACATCGTTACCCACCATATAGCACTGGTTAGGGCTCTTGTCTATGGACCCTAATACCTCTTCATAAAACTCTATCTTGGGCTTGCAATAGCAATTTTGCTCATAATGAGATATATAGTCAAAATCATTTGCATTTAAGCCTGCCCAGGCTATACGATGTAGTATTGCTTTTTTAGGGAACAAGGGATTAGTAGCTATTATAAGGGAGTAGCCCTTATCCTTTAATAAGGCAACTGCTTGCTTAACAATGGGCTTGCTTTGAACTGTTTTTTCTACAGCTAAAAAGCCCTTATCATAAAAGCTATCAAATCTTTCTTTAAAAGCACTGATATCGCCGCCCACTGACTGCTTGAAGGATTCCATAAAAACCTCTTCGTTAGTCCTCTTATCTAAATTTTCTATCATTGCTTTTGTCCCTTTCCAGATATAATCAACGATTTTCTCTGCTTCTATAATATCTGAAAAGTACTTTCCTATTTCCTTAAAATATACATGGGTAAACTCTTCTATATCAACTGGTAGTAATGTACCATCAAGATCAAAAAGTATGGTGTCTCGCATAAAATTTATCCTCCAAAACAGTAATTTACAATTAGAATTAAACTTAAAATCTATTTCTAGACCTAAAAGCCATAGCTAAGTAAGACTAAGCTCTAGAAAGTAATCTTTATAAATAAGAAAATTTATAAAAAAGTAATTGAAAGTGCAGTGTTAAGCTTAATTCTAAAGCTTTTCTATCTCGGCAATAAGCTCTTCGACTAGTTCCTCTTCTCTTACCTTTTTAATAATCTCACCTTTTCTAAAGATTAGCCCTTGACCGTTACCGCCAGCAATACCTATATCTGCTCTTCTCGCCTCACCTGGCCCATTTACAACACAGCCCATAACTGCTACCTTAATGTTCTTTTTTATCCCCTTTAGTCGACCCTCTAGCTGGTCTGCTATCTCAATTAAATTTAACTGGGTCCGACCACAGGTTGGGCAGGAAATTAGCTCTATCCCTTCTTTAATGTGGCCTAAAGATCTAAGAATTTCCCTAGCTACTATTACTTCTTCTACAGGGTCTCCTGTTAGCGAAACTCTAATAGTGTCTCCTATCCCTTGACTTAGTAGCGCTCCAATACCTACGCTAGATTTTATAGTACCGGATTTTATTGTACCTGATTCAGTCACCCCTAAGTGGAGAGGATAGTCTACTTTTTCTGAAATTAACCTGTAGCATTCAATCATTTCTGTAACATCAGAAGACTTTACTGATATTACTACATCATTGAAATTGAGCTTTTCTAGTATTTCAACATGTCTTAGGGCACTTTCAACTAAGGCCTGCGGGCATACATCTCCATACTTTTCTAGTATGTCTCTTTGCAAAGAACCAGAGTTTACCCCGATCCTTATGGGTACACCCTTGTCTTGGGCAGCCTCTACTACAGCCCTTACCTTGTCAGTACTGCCAATATTGCCTGGGTTTAATCGCAATTTTGATACTCCATTATTAATAGAGCTTAAGGCAAGTCTATAATCAAAATGAATATCAGCTACCAGTGGTATGTCAATTTCCTTTACTATCTGTCCTATTGCATCACTTGCCTTCTGGTCGGGTACTGCACACCTGACTATATCACAGCCTGCCTCTTGTAGCCTTAGAATTTGTGCTACAGTAGCCCCTATGTCTCTAGTATCAGTATTAGTCATCGACTGGACCTTTATAGAAGAATCCCCGCCGATATTTATGTCTCCCACTTTTACTTTTCTTGTTGTTTTCCTTTTCACAATTATCTCCTTGTAACTATAAATTTGTAGGTTAGCAGCTAACAGGCCTCAAGGATCTTTAGGACATCCTCAATAATCCAGTTAGGTGTAGAAGCACCAGCCGTTACCCCTATGGAGTCTACTTCTTGTAATTCTAAGATGTGCTTCTTTAACTCTTTGCCATTTTCTATAAATATTGTATTTGGGCAATTGCTTTTACAAATACTATATAGTTTTCTACTGTTTGAGCTATTTTTCCCGCCAATAACTATCATAAAATCTACTTGCTTTGATACATGTTCAGCGCTGTCTTGCCTTTCCTTAGTAGCACTGCATATGGTATTAAAGGCCATGATATCTGCCCCAAGCTCAGTAGCCCTCTTTACAACCTGATCAAAACTTTCCTGCCTTTCAGTTGTCTGTGCCACTATACATACCTTTTCCGAGAGATTTCTTAGATCTTCTCCATCCTTTGTCACCCAGGCCTTATTATCGCACCAACCATTTATCCCCTCTACTTCAGGGTGGTCTTTATCACCAACTATAATAATCTGGTAGCCCTTTGAGTGATACTTTTCTACCTTTCTATGAATGCTAGCTACATATGGACAAGTAGCATCGATTATTTCCGGCCCAAGGCTCTTTATTCTTTTAATTGTGTCTGGACCTACACCATGGGACCTTATGACGATCTTGTCTTTTTCACTCAGCTTATCTAGCTCTTCTATGTCTATCTGGTATATCCCCTGGCTCTCTAGGTAGGCTACCACATCAGCATTATGAATCAAGGGTCCTAAAGAGTAAGATGAACCCTTTTTATTTTTACTGTCTTTTAAAGCTATATCAACTGCCCTTTTGACTCCAAAACAAAAGCCAGCATACTCTGCTACAATTATCTTTTTAATACTAGCACCTCCCTTAACTGCCCTTATATTATAATATAAACTTAATTTGCTCAATCCCTGGCAGAATATAAAAGCTAGTCAGTTATAATATAAAGCCGTATCCTTATTTGATACGGCTTAAACTTAAAGTAGTCTTAGAATGAAAAGCTATTGACTTAAAACTGCTCTGATTCGTCTTACTCCAGCTGATGAACTTTCCTCTTTCTTTATCTTAAACTTGCCTAGTTGTCCTGTATGACTGACATGCGGTCCTCCACATAGTTCCTTTGAAAAATCACCTATGGAATAAACCTTTACCCTATTGCCATACTTAGAGTCAAAAAATCCAAGGGCACCACTTTTTTTGGCCTCCTCAATGGACATCTCTTGGCAAATTACCTCATAGTCCTTTTCTATTACTTCATTGACTAAACTCTCTACCTTGTCTAGTTCTTCTCTTGTTACTTTTCTAGAAAAAGTAAAGTCGAATCTTAGCCTTTCAGCTGTAATATTACTACCCCTCTGGGTCACCTCATCACCTAATACCTGTCTGAGGGCAGCCTGCAAGAGGTGAGTAGCTGTGTGCAGCTTGGCTGTTTCTTCTGTGTTGTCTGCTAAGCCACCTTTGAATTTTTGAGATGCACCGGCCTTAGATTTTTCTTGATGCTTCTTAAAGCTTTGTTCAAAGCCCTCTATATCTACCTGATAGCCCTTTTCTTCGGCTAGCTCCTGGGTGAATTCGATAGGAAAACCAAAGGTGTCATACAGCCTAAAGGCTTTTTCTCCACTGATGGTTTTGTCATCACCCTTTAATCTATTAATAAGCTTGTCAAATTCTCTTAAGCCCTGTTTAATAGTCCTTTGGAATCTTTCCTCTTCGAGCCTTAACTCTTCGATTATCGTAGCCTTGTTTTTACTTAGCTCAGGATAAGCATCCTTGTATTGGTCTACTACTGCCTCTGCGACCTTAGCAAGCATACCTTCAGGTATACCTATTTTTAAACTAAAGCGAATTGCCCTTCTAATTAGCCTTCTAAGTACATAGCCTTGATCAACATTAGAGGGGCTAATAGCCTTTTCATCTCCGAGTATAAATGTAGCAGTTCTTATGTGGTCAGCCACTATCCTGTATGATCTAGTGGTTTCTTGGTCTTTCCTGTATTCAAACTGGGCAAGCTCACTTATCTTGTCCATTATTCCTTGGTATAGGTCTGTGTCATATACAGAGTCTACCCCTTGGAGTACTGCTATTGTCCTATCTAGTCCCATACCTGTGTCTACGTTCTTTTGGCTAAGGGGTTCAAATTTACCATCAGCCGTTTTGTTGTATTCCATAAAGACATCGTTCCATATCTCTACATACTTGCCACAGCTACAGGCTGGTGAACAATCTTTAGAACATTTTTCTTTGCCTGTGTCTATAAACATCTCTGTGTCAGGTCCGCAAGGGCCTGTTAGGCCTGCTGGCCCCCACCAGTTATGCTCTTTTGGTAGGAAAAATATATGGTCCTCAGCTACACCTAGTCCACGCCAATGCTCATAAGACTCCATATCCCTAGGAGCATCCTCATCTCCTTCGAATACTGTGACGTAAAGTTTTTCCTTTGGAATCCCTAGCCATTTTTCTGAGGTTAAAAACTCCCAGCTCCACTTTATTGCCTCTTCTTTAAAGTAATCACCTAGAGACCAGTTGCCTAGCATCTCAAAAAAGGTGCAGTGAGTGTCGTTACCTACCTCTTCAATGTCCCCTGTCCTTATGCATTTTTGTACATTGGTAAGTCTTTTGCCCTCAGGATGCTTTGCTCCTAATAAATAGGGAACTAAGGGATGCATACCTGCAGTAGTAAATAGTACTGTAGGATCATTTTCTGGTATAATAGAAGCACTTGGTATTACTGCATGCCCTTTTTCTTTAAAAAATTTTAAGTATAGACTTCTTAACTCGTTAGCTCTCAAAAATAACACTCCTTTGATATACATAAAAAAAGCAAGACAAGCCTGCAATCAGGTGTTTTATACACTTAGTATTTAAATATTATACCCATTTATTAACTTGATGTCAATTATGGTCACCTATAATATTGAGGGTAGAAAAATGTCGAACACAATGAAGGTATTAAGAGGGCAATGGCGAATAAATACAGTACTACTTTATATAATAGACTGACATAATGGAAGCAATTTAACTAGGAATTGAGGAGATCTGATGAAGAAAGACTATATTGATGTATGGGTAATGCCTGTTCACTCAGGCAATAACCTTCTTCCTTCATATAATCAAATTGCAGATAAAGTAAGCAAACAGTTTGGTAGGAGAGTCCAGTTCAAAATAATCCCTTGGAACAAGGCTTTAAAGATGCTTTTCACAGCATTTAAGATGGAAAATCCTCCAGACGTTATGCAAGTAGGCTCAACTTGGATTAACACCTTTTCTCACATGGGTTATCTAGACAGGGTACCGGTTGGATTTGATTATCCTAAACCAATAGCAGACTGGATTTATCAAAATTGCTTGGATAAAGGTGATAGGATTGCTGTACCCTGGATTTCCGAAGCCAGTATGATTACAGCAAGAAAAGATATATTAGATAAACATGATATAGACCGGCACGAGCTGCATAGCCTAAATGGTTTTCTAAATACATGTGACAGGCTACACCATCTTTATAAATATAGCGACGATGCGATTTACCCCTTTATTTTTTCTTTGAGGCCTGAACCAGGAAGGCTACATTATCTAATCCCATTTTTGTGGACCTTTGGATGGAAATTTAAAAGTTTTTCTGATAAAGAACCTATGTTTAAGTTAGAGGACCTGCAGGCTCCTTTTGACTACATAAAGGACCTGTTTACTGTATCCCATATTGATAAGGAAACAGTTACTCTCAACCCCTATGTTCTCAACCAGCAGCTGTATTTGACCAATAAATTTGTCTTTTCCTCAGGACATTGGTGGAAGGTCGTCCTCCAGACTTTAGATAAAAACCATGACAAGCCTTCCCTTGAAGCTATACCTGTGCCTGCAGGCAAAGCAGGCCAAACACCTTGGGGTGGTGGTAGCATGCTATGTGTATCCTCCTTATCCCACTACAAAACTGAGGCCTGGACTATAGTCCAGCATATGATAAGTGATGATTTTATGCTAAAGAGAGTAGAAACAGGTGGAGATGTGCCAGCATTTGAAACAAGTTTTTGGGACAAATACTCAGACATCCCTCAAATCATGCTCTTGTTAGATCAATTGAAAAAAGCTAATTGTTACCCCATTGATCCCCTTTGGAGCTCTTACGAAACAATAATTGTACAGGGTTTGATTAACCTCTTATGGCATTATATATATGATGAGCGTCCATTAGATGGTCTATATGATTCTATTATTACACCAATGAATAAAAAAATCGCTGAACTAAACAGTTTGGCTTGGGAGTCTGGTCTAGATGAGTAGAGAAATGAGCTTTTTAGCAGTAAAGCTTGGTGTCGAGGCAGGCCATATTCTGCTTAGCAAGTCATCTTCAGCCTTTGAACAAGCTGCGCTACATATTTATAATGGTTTAAAAGTATTTAATATATTGAGCCTAAGGCTTTACATCCTAGATGATAAGGGTGAAGGTTTGGATGAGGAACTATACATAGAAGAAAACACCCTTATCCAGGGCAATGATTATATCCCTACTTATCAGTTGTCAGAGAGCATCTGTAATCTTGTAATGGTTACTAACCAAAACAATGATAGCTACACAACCACCATACCACTTTCCCATCAAGACAACCTAATAGGTACTCTTGAGATTGAGACAAAGCAAAGGCTAGACGGGGATGTTCTGCATTCTTTTTCCTGCCTTGGAGAAGCTTTTTCCGCTGGTGTCTATTACCAACAGGAGGCAAGGGCAAGCGAAAAAAACGAATACCTTTTCGATGCAATTATGCAAATATCCTATAATCTACATGCTGTAAATAGCATCGATGAACTACTGAAAATGTTTGCTGAGTTAACCCTGCAATATCTAAGCTTTGACAGGGTCACTGTATTTGTCTATGAATATCACGGCAAAGAACCTATCTACAATATTTGTGTTACCTCTAGAGGAGAGTCTATCACCTTAAGTAAGATCCCAGAACTACCTGTTCTAGATAGTGAACCTCTACCCCTTAGCGACCTATCTGGCTATTGGATCCCCTTAAGGTTAAAAGAGAAAACAATAGGTTGTATCCTAGTTGACAATATATATACCCTCTGTGACATCTCAGTTGATTCAATCACTGTCCTTAGAGATTTGTGTAGTCTAATGGCCCTAATGATCGATAACGTTAGGATGTTCGAACAGATAAATAAATATGCCCAGTTTGATGATCTAACAAACACTTACAACCGTCGTATGGGAATAGAACTAATTGAGAAGCTAATTAAAACTGCAGATATAAATAATAAAGCCTTTACTCTTTGCTTTATTGACCTTAACTACTTAAAATCAGTCAATGATACCCTAGGACATCTAGTTGGAGATAAGATGCTAGTTCATTTCACAGATATCGTCAAGTCTACTATTAGAAGGGCTGATATCATGGCCCGACTAGGCGGAGATGAATTTATGATTCTATTTCCCAACTGCCAGCTAGAGTCAGCAGAGATGGTCTGGAAACGAGTAAAAAGCAAGATAGACCAGGTTAATAGTAGTAAGGCTTATCCCTATTTCCTAAGCGCTAGCCATGGTATGGCTGAATATACACCCGGGTCAGAAATGACACCTGCACAATTGTTGTCCATAGCAGACCATAGAATGTATGAGGAGAAAAAGCTAATCAAGAACCTATAATAGGTCAATATCTATAAGCCTTTTTCCCCCCCTGCTCCGTCTTCTCCAAGGGCCACCAATAAGGCTTATCTGAAAATTCTTTTTAGGAGACATATGGGCAAACTCTCTATCATTTATCATGATGCCAGTATGGGTTATAATGTCTCTGCTAACTGCAAAATATACTAAGTCAAGAGCCTGCAGATCATAAAAAGAAACATTTCTACCCGGTAATTTATCAATGGCTTTTATATACCTATCTGGTTCTTTTTTATACCAGTCTTTATCAATTTCTCTCCCATCATCACCTGGAATCTTCACACCAAACTCCCTGTAAAACAGTATTAGAAAGCCTAAGCAATCAAGACCTTGCATATCTCTCCCATTATGGATAAAAGGAACCTTTTTATACTTTTCTAATTTACTTTGAATCAAGGCTTCAAGTTGAGTCTTATTCATTATACCACCACTTTATCCCATATTATTTTGCCCACATACTAGCATATGCTAGGGTTTTCTGTGTGTGATTGATCAAGTCATTACAGGACTGGTGATACGCTGTTTTCACAATTTTTAAGTTTTCTGCCTACATTAAAGTAATAAGATACAAAAGAGCCCAATTATTTTATAAAAGATTTACTTAAGCCGTGAAATATATAACTTTTTATGATATTGTATAGCATAAGGTTTAGATAAAGGAATGGAGGTCTACGCTTTGCCAGAAAAGGGTTTTGATAATGCAAAATACCTTAGAGAACAAACACAAGAGATATTAAAACGAGTTGAGAAATTCGACCAAAAGCTTTACCTAGAATTTGGAGGTAAATTATTCTTTGACTACCACGCAGCTAGAGTTTTACCCGGATATGATCCAAATGCAAAGATAAGGCTATTACATCAATTAGGGGATAAGGCTGAAATAATATTATGTATTCACGCAGGTGACATAGAAAAGCGTAAAATTAGAGCAGATTTTAACATAACTTATGAAATGGACGCCCTCAAGCTTATTGACGACCTAAGGGTATGGGGCCTTGATATAGCTGGAGTAGTTATTACCCGTTACAAGGACCAGCCTGCTGCTAGCCTCTTTAAAAACAGGTTACAGATGAGAAATATAAAGGCATATACTCATAGACCAACTGCTGGCTACCCTACTGATATTAATTCTATTCTTAGTGAAGAAGGCTTTGGCGCAAATGAGTATATAGTCACTAAAAAGCCCTTGGTAATAGTTACAGGGCCAGGGCCAGGAAGTGGAAAGCTAGCAACTTGTCTTTCTCAAATGTTCCACGACAACAGGATGGGCATAAAGAGTGGTTACGCCAAGTTTGAAACCTTTCCTATATGGAATTTGCCCCTTAAGCACCCAGTGAATGTAGCATACGAGGCTGCTACTGCAGACCTAAGAGACCTAAATGTAATAGACCCCTTTCATCTAGAGGTCTATGGTGAAACCTCTGTCAACTATAATAGGGACGTTGAAATATTCCCATTACTTAGAAGTATCCTAGAAAAGGTTACAGGTGAAACCATATACCAATCTCCTACTGATATGAGTGTTAACAGATGTGGATTTGGAATTATTAATGATGATATTGTAAAGGAGGCCTCCAAGCAGGAGATTATCCGAAGATATTTTTGGTACAGGGCTGAATATGCCAAAGGTATCTGTGATAAAGAAACCCTTTCAAGGATAGAACTTTTGATGGAGGACTTTAAACTAGTACCAGAAGATAGACGTGTAGTTGGTCCTGCTAGAGAAATAAGGTCAAAGTCAACAAAAAATGATAGGTGCGACGAATTAAGTGGTGCTGCTATAGAACTATCAAACGGTGAGATTGTTACAGGCAAAAACTCACAGCTAATGCACTCTGTTTCTAGCCTAGTCTTAAACGCAATAAAGGTGGTAACTGGTATTCCAGATAATATCCACTTACTTTCACCAAATGTAATAGAATCTATAAGTGAACTAAAAAGTAAAGAGTTAAATGAAAAAAACACCAGTCTGAACCTTGAAGAGACACTTATAGCTCTTAGCATCAGTGCTACTACCAACCCAACTGCGCAACTTGCTATGACAGGTTTAAAGGAGCTCAGAGGCTGTGAGCTACATACGACTCATATATTAGAATCTGCAGACCAGACTGTGCTAAACAAACTTGGTATTCACGTTACAAGCGATCCTAATTACCCTTCTGAAAAACTATATATTAGTTAAGAAATAGGAGACCATCAGGTCTCCTATTTAAAATTTAAATGCTTTTGCTATTAATACTTTTACATATATCCTTATACTCGTCGTAAGTAATCATATGGTTTAATATCTCTAGCATTGCATTGGTTCCTAACCTCTTTGGTAGGCCTAAGTGTTCTAATAACCAATCCCTCTTTAAACTACTAGATTGTTTTCCATAAATACCATCTCTAAAAAGGTCTAATTTGCTTATCTTAGCTGTATTGCTTTCATCAGACCTCTTATCTAGGCTATAGTTGGCTGCTGATAGGACTTTTAGGATTGTCTCGTCTGCTATACCCTCTACTCCTAGAATCCCTTCCTTTCCTGCTTGAGCCTTCCTTTTTTCCTTGCCTCTTATCTCTGGTATATAGGCATGCTTTATCCTATGGGCTGGGATAAAACTCTTTATATAATTGCGTATTGTAAAGCCTGCCCTATCCGAATCAGTAAGAACGATGATACCCTTGTCTTTTGCTAGTTTTTTTATCAAATCTACTGTTTCCTTATCATTAAATATTGAAAAGCCGTAGGTAACGACTATTATGGTATCAACTAGCCTCTCTAGCTTCATCTTGTCGTAAATACCCTCTACTACTATTGCTTCCTTTATTTTAAGCATTGCTCGCTTCCCCAGTCCTACTAAAGCTTTAACCCTAAGCTTTTAGCAAGTGACTTTAGATACTTGCTTGCCTCAATATAGTCAGACTCCTCAGTCATATGCTCTAACATCAGGCAAACCCTGTCGTCTAGCTTTGACATACAGGTTAGGTAAGTAGTATAGTCTAGTTCACCGAGCCCCGGCCGGCATTCATCTAGATGTACAGTAAGCTTGCCACTTAACCTGATATCTTTGGCATGACATGAAACTATCTTGTCACCTAGCTTGTCAAACCATTCTTTTATTACTTGACCATTTCTGTAATACAAGAGAGGGCTAGTTATTATGTTTACAGGATCTAAGTGGGCAGCAAAACCTTCCCTATCTATGCTGTCTATAAGCCTAACATATGAATCAGCCGTATCAGGATACATCCAAGGCATTGGCTCTAATGAGTAATAGGTTTTCTTGGGCTTTACTGCATCTATGATCCTTTGGGTTGTTAGTACAATCTCATCAAAAGCTTTTTTTGTAAAATTGTCCTTATGAGGTCCATCCCATTGGTCGCTATAGGAACCTGCAATATTTACGCAGCAATTGGCCTCCACATATTCAGCTAGCTCTAGCTGCCTTATAGCCCTGTTTATATTTTGCTCCCGTTTTATGGGGTCTTGATCTAATGTATTGTTCCATACTCCTATCTCACAGATGACCAAGTCATTATCCTTGGCAGCTTGCTTGTAGCCATCTATTACTTTTATATCTGCAGTATAATCAACCGGGAAATATACTGCACTATAACCTGCCTTTATCGCAGCCTGGGCCCACTGTTCAGGGTTGTCTGTTTTCTCAAAAATAACGCCACCAAAACGCATAAAGTTCCTCCTTAATATTTAGATAATATCCATTATGATTACATATCTATTTATCATAGCTGGATTTTGGACTAGCTATCACTATTTTATCATAATACTAAAGATTAATTAGAGATTCCCATTTTATTTTTAGATCTTTGGGCTAAAAAATTATTATTTGCCTAATAAAAATTAAATTTTAACAATTTTTGTTCACTTTCTCCCTTTAAATTAATAAAGAGTTGTAGTATAATACCGTAATAGTTATATATATAAGAGTGTTAAAAATATAACATACTTATTTTGAGGAGGAGGTTCGTTATGGATAGAGTTTATAATTTTTCTGCTGGTCCCTCTGCTCTACCCTTGGCAGTGCTTGAGAAAGCGCAAAAAGAATTTATTAATGCACGAAATACTGGTATGTCTGTTATGGAAATGAGTCATAGGTCAAAGATGTATTTGGAGATCATAAACGAGGCTGAGCAGTTACTTAGAGATTTGATGAATATCCCAGATAATTACAAGGTACTTTTCTTACAAGGTGGCGCCTCTTTACAGTTCTCCATGGTTCCACTGAATCTTTTTAGGAAATTCAAAAAGGCGGACTTTGTAAACACTGGTCAGTGGTCAAAAAAGGCAATCCAAGAGGCTAAAAGGTTTGGAGTGGCCAATGTACTTGCATCTTCAGAGGACAAAATGTTTACCTATATACCAGACCTAAATAAGGAGGACTTTTCTAGTGACGCTGATTACTTTCATATAACACCAAACAACACTATCTATGGAACTAGATTCAGCAATATACCTGACACAGGAGATGTACCCCTTGTAGCTGATATGTCCTCCTGCATCCTTTCCGAGGATTATGATGTTAGTAAGTTTGGCATTATATATGCTGGCGCTCAGAAAAATATAGGACCTGCTGGACTTGTAGTAGTTATTATCAGAGAAGACTTAATAGGACATGCTGATGAAAGTACTCCTGTTATGCTAGACTACAAGACACATGCAGACAAGGGCTCTATGTATAACACTCCACCTACCTATGGTATATATATTGCAATGCTAGTCTTTGAATGGCTAAAAAAGCTAGGCGGTATCAAGGCTATCGAGGAATACAACATTGAAAAGGCTAATATCTTATATGATTTCCTTGACAACTCTAAGCTTTTTAAGGGTACTGTAGTAAAGAAAGACCGGTCCAGGATGAATGTTCCCTTTGTTCTTCCTACTGCTGAACTTGACAAAGAGTTTATTGCTAAAGCAGCTGAATCTGGCCTTGTTAATCTAGGAGGCCATAGGTCTGTAGGAGGCATGAGGGCAAGTATTTATAATGCCATGCCAATTGAAGGCGTGAAAAAGCTGGTTGACTTTATGAAGGAATTTGAATTAAGCAAGGCCTAATGGGATTTTGATAAGTTTAGGAGGAATTATCTAAAATGTATAATATAAAACTAATGAATAAAATTTCAGATATAATTTATGACAACCTACCCAAGGATAAGTTTAATGTTTCTGATAGTATAGATGACCCTCACGGTATAATAGTCAGAAGTGCAAATCTACATGACATGGAACTACCCCCCAGCCTTATGGCTATAGCTAGGGCGGGTGCAGGTGTTAATAACATTCCTATTGATAAATGCACAGACAAGGGTATCGTAGTATTTAACACGCCTGGAGCCAATGCAAATGCAGTAAAGGAACTAGTGATTGGAGCCCTTATCATGTCATCGAGAAAGCTTTACCAAGGTATAACTTGGGTTGAGTCTCAAAAGGAAAGTAAAGAAGACATAGCAAAGCTAGTTGAAAAGGAAAAATCAAAGTTTTCAGGGCCTGAAATCAAGGGTAAAAAGCTAGGCGTTATAGGCTTAGGTGCTATCGGTGCTCTTGTTGCCAATGATGCTAGTGCTATTGGTATGAAGGTAACAGGCTATGACCCACATATATCAGTTAAGGCTGCCTGGGCACTCTCACCCTCAGTGAAAAGAGCTCAGAGCCTAGATCAGTTATTAGAAGAATCAGACTATATATCAATACATATACCCTTGATGGCTGAAACAAGGAATTATATCAGCAAAGATACAATTAGTAAGATGAAAAAGGGTGTAAGGATCCTTAACTTCTCACGAGGTGAGCTGGTAAATACTCAAGATATAATCAATGCTCTTAAGGACGGTTCAGTTGGTTGCTATGTAACTGATTTTCCTAACGAGGACTTAATTGATGTTGATAATGCAATATTAGTTCCCCATTTAGGTGCTTCAACCCCAGAATCAGAGGATAATTGTGCTGATATGGCTTCAACAGAACTTAGGAGCTTTTTGGAGACAGGCAATATAGTAAATTCAGTTAACTTCCCAAACTGTGAAATGCAAAAGACCAGTAAACTTAGGATTACAATATCCCACAAAAACGTACCTAATATGGTAGGTCAAATTGCTTCAGGCCTAGCCAAACACCATATAAATATCAGTGATATGGTAAACAAGAGCAGAGAGAGCATAGCATATACCATGATAGATATTGAGGGTGAATTGACACAGGATATTATTAGCCAAATAGAAAATATTGATGGTGTCATTAAGGTTAGGGTTATCAACTCTAAATAAAAAGTTAATAGCTTTTATGAATAAACTTATAGATAAAAGCCATAGCAAACGCTATGGCTTTTTGATATGAAACATAGTCTTTAAAGTGACTCTCTAGTTACTATTTTGGATGGTAAAATAGTAACAGCTTTGGCCTCCCTATCATTCATAATATCTAGCAGGACCCTTGCCCCCTCCTTGCCCAT
>DGFG01000034.1:14648-15141 GCA_002391555.1 Firmicutes bacterium UBA3906 | reverse complement strand
TATAAATTTCATATGGTCTTTAGGAAGGCAGTTGCCCACTCCACTAACCTAGCTTTTTACTCAATGATTAAAATATAATTTGCCTTAGCTGATTTTCAAGGCAGGAGAAAAACAGTCCCATATTGAATAAACTTTAATAGTAAAGGCCCAAGCTTATATCATAATAAGTGGCTATATTAGACTTCTAGGAGGCAGTATTTATGTACAAATTTCCCGAAGGCCTATATGTAGATGTGCGTATAGAGGACTCCTTCGAAACTAGTATTAGCTTTAAAAAGGACAGGCTAGAGCAGCAAAAGGTACGCAATAACAAGGGAGCCTTTATCAGAGTTTTTGATGGCAACCGTTGGTATTATTCTTCCATAACTGATATTAATGCAATTCAAGAGAAAATAGACCAGCTAGCGACCATGGCCAAGCCAGATCCTCAGATCCATAATCATCCTATAGTAAAGGCCTTTGAGGTAAACAAGGACCAAAAAATATTCTTCAA
>DGFG01000034.1:6379-14508 GCA_002391555.1 Firmicutes bacterium UBA3906 | reverse complement strand
TCCATATATTCCTCCAAGGGTACTGCCCTAGTCTTTGACAAGCAGCTTTGTGGAATTAGGCTAAATCTTGATATGGCTTATGGTGAAAACAAGGACAAGGGTACTGTTTCAAAGGCTGCTAGCTACTATCAAGACCTAACTGATCTAAAGGCACATTTTACTGACCAGATAGACAAGAGTATAGAATTTGTAAAAGAGGCCCAGCCTGTTGAGCCAGGTGATTATACTGTCCTTTTAGGACCTGAGGCAACGGGGGTTTTTACTCATGAGAGCTTTGGCCACAAGAGTGAATCGGACTTTATGGTTGGAGATGAAACCATGCGGGCTGAGTGGGCTTTAGGCAAGGTCATAGGCCAGGACCTTTTGACCATAATAGATGATGGTAATATCCTAGGTAGTGGATATACACCTTATGATGATGAGGGGACCAGGGCTAGAAAGACCTACATTATAAAGGATGGCAAGCTAAGAGCTAGGCTCCACAGTACAGAGACTAGTGTCGCCCTTGCAGAGGGTCTAACTGCTAATGCCAGGGCAATAAACTTTGAGTTTGAGCCCATCGTACGGATGACCACAACCTATATAGAAAAGGGGACAAGGCCCTTAGCAGAGATTATAGGTGAGATTGATAGGGGTATATTTATCGATAACATAAAACATGGCTCAGGTATGTCCACCTTTACAATTGCTCCAGCCAGGGCATACATGATAGAAGAGGGTAGGATAACCAAGCCTGTTAGGGTATCAGTTGTAACAGGTAGTGTCTTTAAAACCCTTGCCGATGTTGATGCAGTCAGCCAGGAGTTTGAGATTTTAAGCTTTGTCGGTGGTGGCTGTGGCAAGATGGAACAGTATCCGCTGCCCGTGGGCTTTGGCGGCCCCTATACCAGGGTTAAAAAACTATCTGTACAATAATGGAGGACCTTAGAATATGATAAAAGAGTTTATAAGTATAGAAGAAAAGGAAACAACCATAAGAATTCTAAACACGAGGGCCAATGCTGTAAGGACCAAGGATATAGAAAGAAAGGGTGTACGGGTATACAAGGATGGTAAAATCGGTATCTCAGGAGCCATAGGTTCTATAGCCGATGAAAAGCTGGTAAATGGTGCCATCCAAAACCTGGCTACTAATGTAGATTACCCCTTTGAGCCTGTAAAGAATCAAAAGGTCCATAGAGATTATAGTGTAAAGATTGTCAGTGATGAGGACCTTCTCTCCATGACAGAGGAGGTATTGGCCAGGCTAAGAAAGGACTACCCAGACTTTGACTTTAGTGAGGGTATAAGTACCAACAAGATCTGCTACAGGATGAAAAATACAGAGGGGCTAGACCTAGAGTACAGGGATGCCTATCTTTCCCTTGGCCTCCTATTAAAAGAAAACAGGTCAGCCAACCTCTTTGATGGTATGCTAGGCTATCTTGGGCGTTCCTTTGATATTGATAGGTTTTGGGCCTTTAATGATGGCCTTTTAAAAGCCTATAAAAATCCTGTTGACCTACCTGAGGATGAAAAGCTACCTATAATAAGCCTAGGGCTTGGTGAACTAAGGGGCTTTTTGTCTCAGTGCCTAAATGGGGAAAGGTATGCAACAGGTAGCTCCATATTTTCTGGCCGGCTAAATGAAAGGCTCTTTAATGAAAAAATTACAATAAAGCAAAATAGAAACCCTTTGTATAATTTTAGCCCCTTTTTCGATATGGAGGGCATAGTAAGAGAAAAGGATTCCTATACCCTAGTAGAAAAGGGCAACTTAAAGGCTGTCTTTACCGACAGGCGCAGTGCCAAAGCCTATAATTTGCCCCATACTGGAGCAGCCTCTGGTAGCTATGATGATATTCCATCTCTGTCAGGCGCCCCCATCCATTTTGAAGTGGATTCCAAGGATTTAGGACTGGCATTAGGAGCTAGGCCGGCGATTTTGATTGAAATAAGCTCCGGCGGTGATTTTACAGCCGATGGGAGTTTTGCAGCCCCTGTCCAGCTTGCCTTTCTTTTTGATGGAGAAAAAATAGTAGGCAGGCTGCCTGAGTTTACAATGAGGTCTCACATCTACAAGATGCTAGGAGAGGACTATATTGGGACCTTTGAAAATGAACATTTTTATGTAGGAGAGGCCTCCTTTATTCAGGCCTTTAATATGACTATCGTAAGGTAAAAAGCTTGAAGGTAATAGGCTGGCCAAGGCTTATAAGCAAAAGAACAATTTGTATATATTTGCATAAAAGAAAAGGCCTGCCTAGCCTATACTTTTCTTATAGGAGATAGGCTATTGACGGTAGCTAGAAATTAAGTTATATTCAAATTAGACTTTTAAGAACAAATTTTTTACCAGTCTATATTTTGTTATACCTATGTACTAGTTGGGAAGGGATTCAAATCGTGAACAAAAGCTTTAAAAACAGGGGGTGCATGTCAATGTGGAAAGAGTTTAAGGACTTTGCTTTAAAGGGCAATGTAGTTGATTTAGCAGTGGGTGTTATTATAGGTTCAGCCTTTGGCAAGATTGTAACATCCCTAGTAAACGATATGATTATGCCCATGCTAGGAAGACTTACAGGCAATATCGACCTTACCGCCATGGAATGGGTCATAAATGACACGACAGACCCAGTGCTTTCAATGAAGTATGGACAGTTTCTTCAAAACGTCCTAGATTTTCTTATTATCTCATTTACGATTTTTCTAGCAATAAGATTACTTTCAAAGCTTAAGAAAAAAGAAGAGAAAAAACCCGAACCCCCAAAGCCTTCAAAAGAGGAACTTTTATTAACTGAAATTAGAGATATACTAAAGGGACAAAGCGAGCAGCTACCTAGCTAACCCTCGCTTTGGACTATACTAAAAAGCAATAAAAAGAGGGAGAAGGGCAAGTCGAAAAGATTGCCAATCTCCCTAATTTTTGCCTTGAAACACTACAGGTAGTATGATATAATTTGAATCGCACTATATAATGTATATTTGGAGGGTATCATGGAGTCTATTAATGATCTGATTGTGAGAAGGTTTACAAAGGCCCTAGAGGAGGATAAGGATAAAACTGTCTATGATCTCTTTGAGTGGAAGACTGTTGATGTTCTTATCAAGGACTATTCAAAGGACAAGGTCATCTGCGACATGAAGGACCTAGAATTTCCCGTTGATTATTCACAAAATGCATGTGACATTATTGCCTCCCACTATTTTAGAAAGGCCGGTGTACCAAATGAGGTAGGCCATGAGAGAAGTATGCGGGAGGTAGTACACAGAATGGTGAATTTCTGGGTCAGTGCTCTGATGGACGAGGGCATGTTAGACTCAGAGGGAAAAAAGCAGATACTTTATGATGAGCTAGTCTACCTTATGCTATCCCAAGCATGGGCTCCTAATTCACCCCAGTGGTTTAATACTGGGCTAAAGCTGGCCTATGATATAGATGGCGAAGCAGATGGGCTTTACTACTATGATTTAAAAGAGAAAAAGGTAGTTGAAAGCAAGGACAGGTATACACGGACCCAGGCCTCTGCTTGCTTTATTATTTCCATAATGGACAAGCTCATGGGAGAGCAGTCTATATCTGAGCATTATGTAACAGAGACCAGGCTCTTTAAGGGTGGTTCTGGTACAGGGACCAACTTTTCAACCCTAAGGGGTGAGGGGGAAAGGCTATCAGGAGGTGGCTATTCCTCTGGCCTACTTAGCTTTTTAAAGGGTTTTGATAAAAATGCTGGTGCCATAAAGTCTGGAGGCACTACAAGACGTGCAGCCAAGATGGTTATAGTCGATGACGACCATCCTGACATAATGGACTTTATAACCTGGAAGGCCAAGGAGGAGGAAAAGGTCAGGGCCCTTGGCAAGATGGGATATGACACAGACTTTAATGGAGAGGCCTACAACACTGTATCTGGCCAAAACAGCAACAACTCTGTACGTATATCAGATGATACTATGTCAAAGATACTAAACCTTGATAAGGATCCTGATGCTACTATGCAGCTAAGGGGTAGGGTAGATAGTCAGGTTGACACTGAGATACCGGTAAAAGACTTTTGGGGTGCTATAAACCAGTCTGCCTATTCCTGTGCTGATCCTGGATTACAATTTCATGGCAGGTTTAACGAATGGCATACCTGCCCAGCAGGTGAGGATGGAGACCTGTGGGCTGAACACAATCAGATAAAGGCAACCAATCCATGTAGTGAGTATGCCTTTTTAAACGATACAGCCTGTAACCTTGCCTCTATAAACCTATACAAATACTATGATCCTGACAATGATATATTCAAGGTAGATGACTTTTTACATACTGTAGCCCTGGTACAGCTGGTCCTTGAAGCATCTATTCATTGGGGACAGTTTCCAACCGAGCATATAGCAAGGCGGTCTCACCTGTTTAGGACTACAGGTCTAGGGCCTGCTAACCTTGCTTCTGTTCTAATGGCCAAGGGACTACCCTATGACTCTGATGGGGCCCGCAATATGGCAGAGGCTATCATGGGTATTATGACAGGCTATTCCTATTATGTATCCTCCCTTATGGCTAAAAAACTGGGACCTTTTGAAAAGTATGACCTAAATGCTGAACATATGCTCAGGGTTATCCGTAACCATTCTAGGGTAGCAGGTAGCTTGACAGATGATTATGAGAACCTTAGTTATCAGCCCTTGACAGTTGACCACGATGCATTGGCAGACATGGGGCTAACAGAGGTCAGCCATGCCCTAAAGGAGGTATGGGAACAAGCTCTGTCTAGTGGTAGCAAGCATGGCTACAGGAATGCCCAGGTTACAGTTGTAGCCCCAACCGGCACGATTTCCTTTGCCATGGACTGCGGAGCAACCTCCATAGAGCCCTTTTATGCCCATGTTATATACAAAAAGCTTGCAGGTGGCGGCTCAATGGTCATGGTAAACCCAGTTATTGAAAAGGCCCTAGAAAACCTAGGCTATAATGAGCAAGAAATAGATGATATCGTATCCTATATCCTGAGAAAGGATGAAAATGGCAACATAATAGACGGCAAAATCGAAGGAGCTCCATGGTTAAAGGAGGAGCATTATGAGATATTTGATACTGCCAGTAAGTGTGGTACAGGAGAACGGTTTATCTCACCTGAGGGTCATGTCCTCATGGTTTCTAGCATAACCCCTATGATATCCGGTTCTGTATCAAAGACTGTTAACCTGCCTAACTCAGCAACGGTAAAGGATATTGAAAATATCCACCTGCTAGCATACACCACAGGTACAAAAGCCATTGCTATTTATAGGGATGGTTCAAAGGCCAGCCAACCCCTTAGCTCATCTAGGGAAAGCAAGGAGCAAAAGCTTGAGGACTTAAACTACAAGCAGCTACTTAAGATGGCAAAGACCATAAACAAGGGTGTACCTGTTAGGGTGAGGGCCCGGGGTCGGAGGGCAGGCTTTACCCATAGTGCAAAGATAGGAGATATTGAGCTATATATCACTATTAATTTCTATACAGATGGTAGGATAGCCGAGCTATTTATCTCTACCGACAAGGAGGGAACAGTGGTCAAAGGCCTATTGGCCTCCCTGTCCAAGGCTATCTCCAACATGCTCCAATACAATATACCAGCAAAGGATATATCCAGGATGTTAAGGGGACAGCAGTATGAGCCCTCAGGCTTTGTTAGCAGGCATCCATATATAAAACAGGCATCATCCATATCAGACCTGGTTAGCAAGATAATAGACATTGAGCTGGGCGATTTTTCAAGATGCCAGGTAAAGCCTAGCGAGCTTGAAACAGTTCCAGTAGCCCAACAGGACTTTGTTGCTACAAGCATAAGTGATACTGATGATGACGAAGAATCAGTTAGGATCTACGGGGAGACCTGTAGCAATTGCGGCAGCACCCGCTTGCGCAAAAACGGTACCTGCAAGGTATGTGAGGATTGTGGGTCAACTACCGGTTGCTCCTAGGATAAAAGACTCAATTACAAGCTAGTAAAGGGGAAGAATTGCATACTCGCACTTCTTCCCTTTTTATATGCTAGAAAATAAAAACTCCTTTGCTAGATATGGGGCTTTCAGATAGGTTAAAAATAAGATTTATATAGTCTTTTCCTTTACATGGGTAAAAATCTGTTGTAAAATAGCATATGTAGAATGGGTAGGTAGCTTTTTGTTAAAAAGTAGGACGGCAGGGTGGTAGCCAATATATGCATATACCACACTCTCGATGAGTGTTTTTTTATTCCCTGTGCTCTAATACCAACTCATGACAATAAATAGAAGCGAGGGATTTTCTTATGTCAGGAGTAACATTTCATTCAGGAGAAAATGTGCCACTAGAGATGCACAAGGTCAGGATAGTTCAAAAGCTTAACCTAATAGCTGTTGAGGAAAGGCAAAAGGCTATAGCTGAGGCAGGTAACAACACCTTTTTGCTAAGAAATCGTGATGTCTATCTAGATATGCTAACAGATTCCGGTGTAAATGCCATGAGCGATAAACAGCTCGCAGCTATGATGATAGCAGATGATTCCTATGCAGGTTCTGAAACCTATTATAGGCTCGAAGCCAAAATCGAGGAGATCTTTGGCACAAAGATTTTCTTTCCAGCACACCAGGGCAGAGCCTGCGAAAACATACTTTCAAAGGCCTTTATAAAAGAAGGCGATGTCATACCTATGAACTACCACTTTACTACAACCAAGTCCCATATAATGCTAAACGGTGGTAGGGTAGAGGAATTATTTACAGATGAGGCAATAAAGATTACAAGTGATAACCCTTTTAAGGGAAACATGGATATAGACAAGCTCCTAGCTTGTATCAAGGAAAATGGACCAGACAGGATACCCTTTGTTAGGATGGAGGCAGGAACAAACCTAATAGGGGGCCAGCCCTTCTCCCTTGAAAACTACCGGCAGATCAGCAAGATATGCAAGGAGTATGGCATTATGCTAGTACTAGATGCCAGTCTCTTAGCTGACAACCTCTACTTTATGAAGGTTAGAGAAGATGAATGCAAGGACATGTCCATAAGGCAGATAACCCGTGAGATCTCCGATCTAACAGATATAATCTATTTCTCAGCACGAAAGCTAGGCTGTGCCCGAGGTGGCGGTATCTGTACAAATAATGCCGAGGCAGCCGAAAAAATGAAAGAACTTGTCCCCTTGTATGAAGGCTTTTTAACCTATGGTGGTATGTCAGTACGAGAAATGGAGGCAATCACAATAGGACTTGATGAAACCATGGATATTAATATGATCAACCAGGGTCCACTCTTTATTGAATATATGGTTGAGCAGCTAGAGAAAAAGGGTGTTCCAGTTGTAACCCCTGCAGGCGGCTTAGGTTGTCATATAGATGCTATGGCCTTTGTAGACCATATAGCCCAAGACCAGTACCCGGCAGGAGCCCTTGCAGCAGCTATATATATAGCAAGTGGTGTCCGTGGAATGGAGAGGGGAACCATGAGTGAGCAGCGCAATGAAGACGGTAGTGAGCAACTATCAAACATGGAGCTAGTTCGCCTGGCCCTACCCCGCAGAGTCTTTACCATGTCCCAGGTAAAATATGCAGTAGATCGCATAGTTTGGCTATATGAGAACAGGAAGCTAATAGAGGGCCTGACCTTTGTCGAGGAGCCAAAGATTTTAAGATTCTTCTTTGGCCGTCTAGCACCAGTTAGCAATTGGCAGGAAAAGCTAGTAGCTAAATTTAGAGAAGATTTTGGCGACAGCCTATAATATAGTATTTAAAGATTATAAAGAGACCTTTCAACAGCACTAGAAATTAAAGACAGTGAAGTAACTGGTTATTATCAGACAGAGCCTGTAAGCAAAGAAATTGAGATAATAAGCGATAAGAAAGGGTAAAATAGAAAATGATATTTGAATAGGAAATAAATGCTAATAAGAATTGCTATATCGTAAAAATAAGGACAACAGAGGGTTATAAAGTCGGGTTATCAAGGGATTTTGGGACTGGGATAAGTATGGAAGAACAAGAGTATGTGGAATTGCTTGAAGATAAAAAATATACAGATGAAGAAGCGGAGGAAAGAATTAAGTACTGGTGCAAGAAGTTGAATTTAGAAGATTTTAAAATATTTGAACATGAAATTGATGAAAGAGTGTAACACACTCTTTCATTTTTTGCCTATATAT
>DGFG01000034.1:2336-6142 GCA_002391555.1 Firmicutes bacterium UBA3906 | reverse complement strand
ACTAACCGGAGCTATTTTCTTTATTTTAATAGCTATATCATCAGGTCTTAGTAAAAAAACCTAGTCCCCCTAAAAAAGGCTTAGGTTGAGCCGAAAAAAAGATAATAAAGGATACTAGATTATTATGTAGAATAGTAGATGCGAGTAAGTGCTTCAATGGGAGTGTTGTAAATGTATCTAAGGGCTAGGAAATGTATTTCTTGTGGCAAGAGGCTAGGACCATCTACAGGGTTAATTTCTGCTTCTAGTTCAAGGTGTGAATCCTGTAGAAAAAAAGTAGATTCAAAGCTTATTATATACAAGGGAATGCTAGAAAAATTTGCCGAAAACAAGTATCTTACAGCAGAGGATGAAAGGGTCTTAAGAGAGCTTAGAAATGAGCAAAATATAAGTAGAGATGACCTTGAAAAATACGATTTATTGTATAGCGACCTAAAGAAAAGGACCAGGCTAAGGAACATAAGGCTTATAGAAGCTGGTAAATACCAAGAAGGCAAGGATATTAGTACTGAGGAATATAAAAGGATAGAGGAACTTAAAAAAAACCTAGACCTATCAGCAGATGAGATCATCCAGACCAACAGGTACATATTCTATTTGACCAATTTATCCCTGGTTGAAGAAGGCATCCTCCCCCTTGCGGATAATCTTAGCCTAAGCTTAAAAAAACATGAGCTTTGTTATTACAGGACCTTTGCCCGTATGGTGATTAAAAGGAAGGCAGGCTGGCGGGCAGATAGGACTTGTGGTATTAGTGTTAGGCTAGACAAAACCAGTAGCTACAAGTATGACAAGGCCAGAGATATAAGGATAGCTGATAGGTTTACACCAATAAGGGACAATGGTTATTTGTACTTAACCAATCAGAGAATTGTATTTATCGGTGCCCAAAGGGTAATTGAATACCCAATAAAAAGTCTAAAGTTCTTTGTTAAGTATACAGACAGTGTACAATTTATAAAAAAGAGAGACAAGGGCAGTCGATTTTTTCTTATTGAGGACCAGTTTACCATCGATGAGATAGGTGCCATCCTACTTGAGATTGTAAAACAGTGGGCTTGATAATATAGGATTTAAAATAGAAACTAAAGAAATGTGGATAATAAGACTGTAGTATAATACAGCAGGAGGATATAGCATAAATGAGATACAAAAACCCGATTATACCAGGTTTTCATCCAGACCCAAGTATATGCAGGAAGGGTGATGACTTTTACCTGGTAACAAGCTCCTTTGAGTACTTTCCAGGTGTCCCCATATTCCATAGTAGGGACCTAATAAATTGGAGGCAGATTGGACACTGCCTAACTAGAAAGTCCCAGCTGCCCCTTGAGAAGGCATGGGCATCTGGTGGAATCTTTGCCCCTACAATTCGCTACCATGGGGGCAAGTTTTACATGGTAACTACCAATGTTAGTGGCTTTGGAAACTTTTTTGTTACAGCAACAGACCCAGCAGGTGAATGGTCAGACCCAGTTATGCTACCAATAGGAGCTATTGATCCATCACTATTTTTTGATGACGATGGCAAGGTCTATCTAACAGGTACAGAAAGGGTAGAGGGTAAACCCGGCATATCACAATCTGAGATTGATATTGAAACAGGCAAGCAGCTAAGCCAGACTAAACATATATGGGACGGGACAGGAGGCAGATATCCTGAGGGGCCCCACCTTTATAAGATTAATGGTATGTATTATCTACTAATATCCGAAGGCGGTACAGAATATGGCCACTATGTGACCATTGCCCGTAGCAAGTCGCCTTGGGGACCCTTTGAGTCCTGCCCCCACAATCCAATACTCACCCATAGGGATACAGAGGACGAGATTATACAGGGCACAGGACATGCAGACCTTATCCAGGCAGTAAATGGTAGCTGGTGGCTTGTGTTTCTAGCCTACCGTATGACTGCACCATATTTCCACCATCTTGGCCGTGAAACCTTTTTAGCACCAGTTAGCTGGGACAAGGATGGTTGGCCTATCATAGGCAACAAGGGTCGAGTAAGCCTGGAAATGGAGGCAGACCTACTCGCTCCCCATAGCTTTGAAAAGGAAGACTCAAGGGATGATTTTGATGAGGACAAGCTAAAGCTTTGCTGGAACTTTCTAAGAAATCCTAGGGAGGATAGCTGGAGCCTAAGGGATAGGCCGAGCTGGCTGTGCCTAAGGGGCCTTGAGACCAGTCTAAGCGATATTGGGTCCCCTGCTCTAGTATGCCGTAGGCAGCAGCATTTTGACTGCCAGGCTACAAGCCTACTAGATTTTAAGCCGACTCGTGACGGGGAGGAGGCAGGCCTAGCTGTATATGTAAATGACGAGCATCATTATGAGGTGGCCCTGACCATGATAGAAGGCGAACGATGCGTGATTGTCAGGCGTACAGTAGGAGACCTGTCAGCTATTGTTGCTAAAGAAAGGGCCCAAGACAAGTCCCTTGTTTTGCAGATAAGGGCTGATAAGGACCATTATTATTTGGGCTATGGCTATAACAAAGACCAGCTTAAAATAATAGCAAAGGGTTATACAAAGCTTTTAGCCAAGGAGGTAACCTTCAATGGCTTTACAGGAGCCATGTTTGCCTTGTACGCTACAGGTAATGGAAAGCCTTGTACTAATCCAGCTTATTTTGACTGGTTTGATTATGAGTACAAGTAATCCATAGGAGAAAAGCTTAAGTTTTTTACAAATTGCAATATCGGGGGCCTTACAATTGTATATCAAGAAAATCGTAAAAATTGAAAATTTCCGCAACCTTACTGGTCTAGCATTTACTTTTGACGATGAAGTAAACTTTATTGTAGGCGAGAGTAACACTGGAAAGACCAACTTAATAGAGATGTTAAACAAGCTGTTCTTTACAGCTAGCTTTGAAAAATCGGACTTCTGCGATCCTGCCAGGCCTATTAGAATAACCTATACCATAGGCTATGAAGCCATAGAGAAAGGCCTACTAAAAAATAGTCTTAAAGAAGCAAATAATGACCAGGGCCAGTTGATGATTAAGGCAGTACAAGAAGGGCCAGACCAGGATATAGTCTACACAAATGCTAGTACAAACCAGGTTATTGCAGCAGAAAAGGTAAAAAGACTCAATTATCTTTATCATTCAGCGGTTAAATCTGCCAAGGAACTCAGCCTGTCTGATTTAGAAGCCCAAAGCTACAAGGGCTTTACCAGGGGACTTAGGGCCTATCTTGAAGAAAATGATATAGACCTTCACAAGGTCTGTGATGGTATACAGTTTACAGTAAACATCTGTATAAAGATATTAAAATATATCTATGACCTAAAAAGGGAACTGGCCAATATGGAGCAATGTCTGGTAAAGACCCCAGAGGGTATATGCTATCTACCCTTTATCCTTGCACTTGATGAGCCAGAGATCCATAACCATCCTTATAGGCAAAGAGCCCTTATAAAGAGCATTATAAGGATAATGAATAACAAGAATAAGGGCTTTTTAAAACTTTTAAAAGGCTACTTTGGAATAGACGGCTTAAATGGGCAAATCTTTGTTGTTACCCATTCACCCAATATCCTTCTAAACAACTACAAGCAAATTGTTAGGGTATACAGGTCAGCCAATGGGGTTAAGGCAGTAAGTGGGAGTAGACTAAGGTTTGCTATGGATACCCACAAACATTTAGTTAGAAGCTTTATTTACTTCAAAGAAGCCATGTTTAGCAATGCTATTATACTAGTCGAAGGAGATACAGAGTTTGGTGCAGTTCCTGTTTTCGCCCGTAGACTGGGTATTGACCTAGATAAGGAGGGGGTAGGCCTTGTAAAGCTAGACGGGGC
>DGFG01000034.1:1416-2144 GCA_002391555.1 Firmicutes bacterium UBA3906 | reverse complement strand
AAAAAGTCTTCATATGGTGACAGAAAAGAAATTTACTTTACAAGGGGCAGGGATTTTGAAGAGGAGCTATATGACTTATTCTCCTTTAGACAACTTTTAAAGTATCTGGCTACTATAAATAGGCATAGCTTTTTAAGCTATTATCTAGGAATGGCAATAAAGGGCTTTAATAGTGATGCTTTTACTGATGCACCCCTTGAATATAAGCTACCGGACCAGGCCACCAAAAATATAATGGCAATTATAAAAAAAGCTGCTCTTGAGGAGCTAAGGGATAATAAAAATGTGATAAATGGAGCTCTTATGGCAACTTATGTGGACCAGCTACCCAAATCCTTTGTAGAAGTCATAACAAGGGCTGTCAACAAGCATAGGTCCCAGCCAGGTCCAGGAGGAGATTATTAATCAATTTAGGCTGGAGGCCAAATAATGCTCAGACTATTAGCTATGCTAACCATGCTCATAGATCATATCGGGGTCATTTTCTTCCCAGATGACATTATTTTAAGGATTGTTGGCCGGCTAGCCTTCCCCTTGTTTGCCTGGGGGATTGCTAGGGGCTATAGGTATACAAGTTCATTAAAAAGATATGCAATAAGGCTCCTTGCCCTAGGTATAATTAGCCAATACCCATATATGATCTTGTTTCAAACCCAAACCTTAAATATATGCATAACCTTTTTTATAAGCCTTATAGCCCTAAAGCTCTATGACAGTGAAAATAGGCT
>DGFG01000034.1:697-1094 GCA_002391555.1 Firmicutes bacterium UBA3906 | reverse complement strand
TTTAAAATCAAACTGGAATATGGCCTATACGGAGTATTGACTGTTATGGGTTTTCATATATTCTGGAGGGATTGGTCCCTTGTGGCATACCAGGGTCTGCTGACCCTTATAGCAAGTCCACTGTATAGCTATCATATGATTCAGCTATACTCAGTTATTGCTTCACCTCTTGTTATCATCCTAGCAAAAAGAGATTTCAAGCTCAACAAGACAATACAATATGGGTTTTATCCTTTGCATATCATCATTTTGCTATCAATTAAGAGTATATAGAGCCTATTTACAATATTGACATTTATTTAAACTTGATATAATGTTATCTTAACAAACATCTTTAGATAATAGACCCGAGCAAATAAAAAGGAGGGTCACTTTTATGAAAAAACATTACATCATG
>DGFG01000034.1:0-481 GCA_002391555.1 Firmicutes bacterium UBA3906 | reverse complement strand
TATGGCTGTAGTAACTTAACAGCTAATGAAACGCCTAGCCCTAGCATCAGTCCCACTCCCCCAATAGACCCAAGTCCAACACCGAGTACTAACCCTGCTGTTACCATCCACCCTGTTTATGGTGAGCTTCCTGTGTATCAGCCTGGGTCAATAATACTAGAAGACCGAAACAATGATGACTATAACTTTGAACGCAAATATAGGATAGCATATTACACGATAGTAGGGAAATTTTGGGGGCTGTTAGATGAAGAGGAGTTAGAAGACTTTTATGAGTGGGCAGAAGACAGTAGTGAAGAAACGAACTATGGAGAACACAGGGATGAAATGGTCTTAGTTTCATTTGTAAAGCGTTACAATATCACCCGTGAAGAGTTTGATAGTGTAGTAGAAAAGCTCATTGAGGAAGATGGGGATAGTGTGGTATATGAAGAATATGAGGTCCCCAATGCAGACATCATCCTGTCTCTTATACACATCT
>DGFG01000084.1 GCA_002391555.1 Firmicutes bacterium UBA3906 | reverse complement strand
GAAGAGGCTGCAGCATCTAGTCAAGAAGTAGCTGCCAGCACCCAAGAGCAAAGAGAGATTATTCTATCCATGACTAACTCTGCTAAAGAACTAAACACCCTGTCCCAGGAGCTACGCAAGTATGTTGAAAGGTACAAACTATAATAATAACTAGTATAAAGATATCAATTAATATTAACCACCAGTGTACATAATAAAGGCCACCACTTGATTTATCAAATGGTGGCCTTGCTCTTTTCTTATTTACTTTTCCGGAGGACTTAGGATTATCCTATCAGAATCTAATTCAACCCGAATTTTGTTCTTCCCTTTAAGGCCAAGGGCATCTAGGTATTCTTGTGGTATTTGTAGCCTGCCTGCCCTATCTAGTACAGCTAACTCTTCATGAGTCTGGTCTGTATCGCTATCCTCAATTGCACGAAAGTCCTTGTAACTTGTAGCATCAGCCTGCAGGGGACTTACTTTCTTGCGCAAGAATTCACTACTGGTCCTACCGTCACTAATTGATACTACCCTATCTACCTTTCTAGATAAGAGCCTGTCATGGGTAACTATAACAATTGTAACTCCATACCTTTTGTTAAACTCCCTGAAAACATCTAAGATTTGGTCTGCTGTCTTGGTGTCAACTGCACCTGTAGGCTCATCGGCTAAAAGTAGCTTGGGCTTGTTGGCTAGAGCTATAGCTATGGCTACCCTTTGTTGTTCCCCGCCTGATAGCTGGCTTAGCTTATTGTTGTATCGGTGGGATAAGCCTACCATGTCCAAAAGCTCCATGGCCCTTTCTCTTTTTGCATTACCACTTATAACCATGGGTAGTTCTACATTCTCTAGGGCTGTTAAATAGGGTATTAGGTTTCTAGCATTATTCTGCCATACAAAGCCTACACTTTCTCTTTTATACTTGACTAATTGCTTATCTGTAAGCTTTAATAGGTCCTTGTTATCAACTATAAGGGTCCCCGCTGATGGTCTATCTAGACCACCTAGCATATTAAGAAGTGTTGATTTACCACTACCAGAGTTCCCTATTATAGCCATGATCTCTCCAGGTTCGACTGTCAAGTCTAGACCCTGTAATGCTATTACCTCTAAGTCAGGTGTCTTGTAAATCTTAACTAGGTTTTCGCAACGTATCAAGTCCTTACCTCCAAATCTTTATCCTACTATCCTACCATCTTCTAGACTATATAAACAATCTGCCATATCCATAATATTGGGGTCATGGGTTGTCATAACTATTGTCAGGCCCTCCTGCTCGGTTAGTCTTTTAAAAATAGCCATAACCTGTAATCCCATATTGGTATCTAACTCTGCTGTTGGCTCGTCCGCAAAAACTACCTTTGGCCTATGGGCGATAGCTCTAGCAATTGCCACCCTTTGTTGCTCTCCTCCCGATAGTTCTTGTGGCCTGTGATCCATTCTTTTTGCTAGTCCGACAATTGATAAGCACTCCTCTACCCTTTCCTTCCTATCCTTCGCCTTGTAACCAGCTACCCTGAGAGCAAAATCCACATTTTCAAAGGCTGACATAAGGGGCATAAGGGCGATAGACTGGAAAATAAAGCCCATCTGCTTCCTACGCAAAAGGTCCCTCTGCGCCTCCGACATGCTAGTGATCTCTTGCCCATCAAAATATACTTTACCCTTTGTAGGCATGTCAAGCGCTCCTAAAAGGTTTATCAGTGTCGTTTTGCCTGACCCAGACCTCCCCTTTAGTATTGTCAAAGAACCTTGATCAACGCTTATGCTGACATCACTCAGTGCATTTATAGTATCTCTCCCAGACTTAAATTGACGTGATAGGTCAAAAGTTTTGATGATAGCTGACATTTTAACGCCTCCGTGACTAGCTTGTTTGCCAATATTAAAGCTATATATATATACAACAAGTTCAATTATAGTACATATTTCCACATAATTAAAGGTAAAACAAAAAAGAACCTATATTGATTCGTTATTTTGTTTTTTATTTCAAGGCTTGCTGCTTAGGATAAATAGCTAGATGGAATGATTGAGATTTTGCTGGTAATACTAAACTAGAGGTGATTTGTTTGTTATATAAAATTATAAAAAAAGCAGCCTGCCTAATCCTTGTTATCCTTTTTTCTATACAGGCTAGTGGCTGTGGAATTTTTTCGAAAAAGTCTGATGAGAATACTCAAAAGGCAGATCAGTTAAAAAACCCTCCCAAATCCCTAGTAAGTATGGAGGAAAAGACAGAAGAAATTGTGAGTCAAATCGAGGAGGTCAAAAAAAACAGGAAAAAGCAAGAACGTGAGCTAATCCAGCCATCAAAAGCTGAGCTAGAAAAGAATGACCAGGCTCAAGATCAAGAGTCAGATCAAAAACAGGATCAAAAGGAGAACAAGGATCAAAGTAAAGACCAAGAGGCCAATAAGCAAGATAAGGGTCAGGAACAAGGTGACCAAGAAAAACAGGTCAGTCAAGCAAAGCAAATACTTGTAAACTGGAATGAACTTGAGGCTAGTATCGAGCAAATCCATAAGATGTGGAATAGCTATGAGCCTGCAGCAATACAAGAGGGTATATTAGATGACCTGATTACTAGCTTTGAAGAAGACCTTAACCTACTTACTGAGGCAATCCTATCTAGAGATGAGGACAAGACCCTAAAAGAGGCCAATAGCCTATACTCCCATTATTCCTCCTTTTTAAACGCCTACAAGCACAGGCAACCTCCGGATATAAAACAGATGAAGTACCTGACTAGACAGGCTATCATATATGGACAAGAGGACAAGTGGGAGGATGCCAAAGTATTAATGCCTGCCTTAAAAAAGGCTTGGGAAAACTCAAAACTACGAATGAGTGAAAAAAACAATGAACTAATTAAAAAAATAGATGCAATAATTAACGATTTTAGCTTTTTAATCGATGCAGAAAAGATTAATTTAGCTCAAATCAAGGGAGATATTTTACTGAGTAATCTCGATGAGGTAGAATAAAAAGCTTATTTACTACCTAAAGGTCATACAGGACTTCACTGCCCTATCCCAGCCAGCAAGTTTTTCTACCCTATCCTTTTCCTCCATTTTGGGAGTAAAACTTCTGCCGCAAAGCCAGTTTTCCTCAATATCCGCCTTGTCCTGCCAGTATCCTATTTCTAGTCCTGACATAAAGGCTACACCCTGAGATGTAGTTTCGATATTTGCCGGCCTTTTAATATTGAGTTTTAGTAAGTCGGCTTGAAACTGCATAAGAAAGTTATTAGCAGATGCACCACCATCTACTTTTAAAACATTGAGTTTAATACCTGAATCCTGTTCCATGAGGCTCATTAAATCATGACTTTGATAGGCTATAGATTCTAGCGTCGCCCTAATAATATGCTTAAAATTTACGCCCCTTGTAATACCAAAAAGCGCACCCTTGGCATACATATCCCAATGTGGAGCACCAAGTCCTGTAAAGGCAGGAACCATATATAGGCCTTGTGTATCGCTTACTGACTCTGCTGCCCTCTCACTCTCAGCAGCATTTTCAAGTATACCAAGCTCATCTCTTAGCCATTGGATAGCAGCTCCCCCGACAAAGATACTCCCCTCTAGGGCATACTCTACTTCTCCGCCTATTCCCCAGGCAATTGTTGAAAGCAGCTTATGGTTTGACCTTACTAGCTTATTACCAGTGTTCATCAAAACAAAACAACCGGTCCCATAGGTATTCTTGACATCCCCACTATTAAAACAGGCTTGGCCAAAAAGGGCTGCCTGTTGATCTCCTGCAACGCCACAGATGGGTATTTCTTGGCCTAAAAACATGGGGTCTAGGTATCCAAAGTGCCCAACCGAAGGCCTGATTTCTGGCAGAATAGCTTTGGGTATGTCAAATAATTCTATCAGGTCATCATCCCAGCATAGATCCTTGATGTTGAAAAGCATGGTTCTTGATGCATTAGTATAGTCGGTTACATGAGCCTTGCCCCTGGTCATCTGCCAAATCAGCCAGCTATCAATCGTGCCTGCTAAAAGTTCTCCCCTTTTTGCCCTATCCCTCAAGCCAGGATGTTTATCAAGGAACCATTTTAGCTTGCTTGCCGAAAAATAGGGGTCTATTACTAGGCCTGTCTTATCATATATCTCCTTTTCTAGACCCCTCTCTTTTAAGTCCTCACATATAGGAGCAGTCCTCCTACACTGCCAAACTATGGCGTTACCTATTGCTTGACCACTTGCCTTTTCCCAGATTACGACTGTCTCACGTTGGTTGCTAATCCCTATAGTAGCTATACTTTTTGCAGGAATATCATGCTCTTTTAACAAGCTTTTGATAACATATAGCTGAGTCTCCCATATTTCCATAGGGTCATGCTCTACCCAGCCAGGCTTTGGATATATCTGCTTAAACTCCTTTGACTTTGAGTAGCATAGCTGTCCATTTCTATCATATAGCATAGCCCGACAGCTAGTTGTGCCTTGGTCAATTGATAATATATACTTATCCAATCCACAATCCCCCTACAGACTATATTTACCCTTAAAAGATATTCACTAGCTGACCAGGGCCCACCTCAACTATTTTGTCTCCTACACAGAGGCTTATATCAAGGCATGAGGGGTTGTACACTAGACTTGTGTCTTCTGAAAAGTCCAAGCTTTCTAGGGCCTTGAGATACCTATATATCTCTATATTAGTAGCAAACCAGACCTGCTCCTTGCCCCCTACCTTTTTGCAAAAGTCCTCTAATAGGTCCCAGTTATTGTCATATTCAAATTCAAAGCTATGTCCCCAAACATAGAAAAGGTGTAAAACCCTATCGTTATTTATTGCTAAAAAGTCATCTGTTTTTTTTAATAAATCTTGCTTGTGGTGTATAGTTGGATTTAGCCTTAGGAAGTCCCCTGGAAGGTCAAAAGTCCCAGTAGAATGAACTGTCCTGCTATAAACAATACCTAAGGTCTTGAAAATATCTACTATCTTATCATTATATACTCCGAAGGGATAAGACATGCCCTTGATAGGATAGCCGGCCAAGGCCTCTAGATTTCTCCTGTCGTCCTGCACTTCCCTTATGATTTGCTCAGTTGGTATATTGGTTAGAAAAGGGTGGTTTAAAGTATGTAGTGATATCTCATGACCATCGAATAGGTCTTTTACTTCATCTGATCTAATAAAGCCCTCCTTGTCTAAAAGGCCTGAATTGATATGAAAGGTCGCTTTTATCCCATAGCGGTTGATAATCTCAACCATCTTTCTGTCCTCTATTCTACCATCATCATAGCTTAAGGTCAGAGCCTTGCTCTTGCCTCCAGGAAATCGACATGCAATATTCATAAAATATCCCCCCATATTTTTTATCTATACCTATAAGTTTATATCATGCATATCTTTATAGTCAAACCTAAAAAAGTCCTAGGCTACTACAATTTAATGCTAAGCCTAGGCCTTGTTAACAGTACGTCTAGTGCTGATTTTACTATTTCCTTTTCATTAAAATAAATGGCTTTATTCCCTATGACCTGGATATGTTCATGTCCCTTGCCTGTTATTAGTATAGTATCCCCTTCCCTGCTGTTAAAAATAGCATACCTAATAGCTTCAGCCCTATCTAGTATCTCGATATACTTAGTATCCTTGTTAAAGCCCTCTTTTATCTGGCTTATGATTTCTCTTGGATCCTCTGACCTACAATTGTCTGTTGTCAGTATGCATTCGTCACTATACTTGGCCGCAATCTGGCCCATAACCTTTCTTTTTGTCTTGTCCCTTTCTCCAACACAACCAAAAACCATAATAATCCTATTTGTCTTGGTCCTATCTATGGTAGTCAGTAGTTGCTCAAAGCCATCTGGAGTATGGGCATAATCAATAATAATACTTAAGTTAGGCCCAGCCCATATTCTTTCAAATCTACCTGGTATAAAGCTGACTGCCTCTAGACCCCTTTTTACCTGGTCTAAGCTCATCCCCAACTGTAGACAGCATGCGATAGCGGCTAAACTATTATAGATATTGTACTTACCTGGTAGCTTAAGATTTATGTCAGTATATCCCATAGGACTTACTAGGCTAAATTTACTGCTATAACCTATATATCTAATATCCTCGGCCCTAAGATCAGCCTTTTCCTCTATCCCATAGCTGACAAGTTTGGCCTTTTGGTCAGATAGATCATTAAGTAAACGGCGACCATATAAATCGTCAATATTAATAATATTTACATCCTCTGCCCTTAGGAATAGTTCTAACTTTGCCCTATAGTAGTTTTCCATATTCATATGAAAATCTAGGTGTTCATGTGTTAGATTAGTAAAGACTCCTATATTAAAATCACAGTCATTTACTCTCTTAAGCTTGAGCCCATGGGAGGATACCTCCATAACACACAGCCTAAGTTCTTTTTCAACCATATCTTTAAAGTAAGCTTGTAATTCAAGGGATTCTGGTGTAGTATGGTTTGTCTTTAGACTAGTGTTTAATAGGCTTACACCTAGGGAACCTATAAGGCCTACCCTTTCTTTATTGTGTATTAGTATCTGCCTAATAAGGTATGCTACACTGGTTTTACCATTGGTGCCTGTTACCCCTATAAGGCCAAGTTTCTCTGAGGGTCGAGCAAAAAAGGCAGCAGACAGACTACTTAAGGCAGCCCTAGTGTCCTTTACCTTAATAAGGGTAACCCCATTTATATCAATGTCCTTGCTTACAACTATAGCCCTTGCCCCTTTACTTATAGCTTCTCCTATAAAAGAGTGGCCATCTAGCCTCAAACCTTCTACAGCTACAAAGATAAAATCAGGACATACTTTCTTGGAGTTATAGGCTATACCCCGAACCTCAATATCAAGTCTACCCCTTACCCTTACTAATTCCAGACCTTTAATAATTTCGGCAAGCCTCAAGTGATACTCCCCTTTTATAAGTCTTAGGATTTTTGGGTAAAGATTATTTCCTTTTTATCTTACTCCTTAGCTAAATTTTAATACATTTAGGCAAAAAAATAGACCATATGATTAGCTAAAATTCATTAAATAATCATATGGTCTAAATCGTGTTGATAATGGTAAAAACATTATCATTTTTGGCACTCCCAAGGGGACTCGAACCCCTGTTGCCGCCGTGAGAGGGCGGAGTCTTAACCGCTTGACCATGGGAGCATATTGGCTGCGGAACTAGGATTTGAACCCAGACGCTGTGAGTCAGAGTCACATGTGCTACCATTACACTATTCCGCATCAATTTTTGTCGCATAAATTATTATAGCATCTTTATTGCTTTTGTCAATAGCTATAAATTTATCTTATTATAATAGGCCCCCAATATATTGAGGGCCTATTATCCCAAGATGCCGTTTACCTATCATTTTCAATACCCGCCTCTCGACAGGTGGGATACCTGTTGTCTACATCTACCTTCCCCTATGATAGGGCCTGGTATTAGGAAACAAACGCGGATTCCCATATTAACTCTGTGGGTTAAAAACAATAGACCAACGTACACCGCAGGATAATCTGTCTTCTACTATTATCATAATACAAAACAATGTCCAAATCAACTCTAATAAAATGGCAGTTTTTAGCCTTTATACTGATATTAATAAGCTTGAGCCATGATATATAGTAGCACATGAAGGACACTTGTACAAATGTGTGCAGCAGTTGTCACCAGTAGTAAATGTATCCCTATTGTCTTGGAAAAGGTCCATATCTATATATGGACTATAGGGACCCTTATAGTCTTCTATCCGTCCTAGCTGGACTAGTGGCTGCTGACACCTATAACAATACCGTAATGTATCGTATAGGCCATTACATACTGGACATATCTCATTCATCTGTCTATTTAAGCCCCATACCTTTAGTTGCTATTATCATCGGACTTGCCCTTCTATAAAGAGCATTAGAACTTTCTATAGTATTATTATCCCAAAAAGATCTATCTCCTATGCTGAAGGTACGCCCTCATTAAGCTCTTTTTCCTTATTCAAGCTTTCTATAGATGATGACCATTTACCACACCTGTCCCCCCATTTAGCTTTGACCTTGCTTCCAACCCTTATCTCAACTATTTCACAAAGATTTGGGCAGTCATGGCACTCATAGCTTTTTGTTGTAAAGTCCTTTTTAAGTGAGGCCAGTCCACTAAAGCTGGTTGAGCCTGTGGCTTTGGCCTTTCTATGGGCTAGTATGGCAGCCCCTATAGCTCCCATAACCTCAAAATTGTCTGGTACGATAATCCTTTGTCCTAGAGCCTCTTCAAAGGCCTTCTTTATGCCTATATTAGCTGCTACTCCCCCTTGGAATACAATTAAGGGCTGAATATCCTTACCCTTGCCAACATTATTTAAATAGTTCCGAACAAGGGCATCACAAAGGCCCTTTATGATATCCTCTGCACTGCAGCCCATCTGTTGCTTGTGTATCATATCAGACTCAGCAAAAACAGCACATCGGCCTGCTATCCTAACGGGACTTGTGGACTTTAGGGACAAAGAGCCAAAGTCCTCTATTGCTATCCCTAGCCTTGAGGCTTGTCTATCTAGAAAAGAGCCTGTGCCTGCTGCACATACCGTATTCATGGCAAAGTCAGATACCACTCCATTTCTAAGCAGTATTATCTTGCTATCCTGGCCCCCAATTTCTAATATAGTTGAAGCCTCAGGTATAAAATTTAGAACTGCAGTCCCATGGGCTGTAATCTCATTTTTAACTATATCTGCAGACAGCAGAGCGCTAGCCAAGAGTCGGCCACTACCAGTTGTACCACATCCCTTTATTTTAAAGCCTGGACCTATTAGCTGGGACAAATTTTCTAGACCCTCCTTTAAAACCTCTATGGGTCTACCCTGGGTCCTTAGGTATAGCTTTTCTATAAGCCTATATCTACTATCAATTAGGACTAGATTAATGCTAACAGAGCCAGCATCAACTCCTAGGTATAAATCTTTGCCAGTCATATTACCTTGCCTTTCTTTTGTTTTAATAGGTCAACAAAGGCCTCTAGCCTTGTCATATATCCCGCTTCCCCAGTTAGCTCATCTACAGAAAGAGTCATTATTGGTATCTGTAGATCTGTGCCTATAGTTGGCATTATGCTTTCTGCTACAATCTCTGGCATACATCCAAAAGGTAGGACTTGTATTATTCCATCTAGTCCCTTTTCATAAAAGTCTATTGTTGAAGCAATCGTTTCCCAGGCATGACCACCTATACATAGGTTTAGGTATGGCTCTGCCTTAGCAAGCATAGTCTTCCTCTCTTGCCTATACTTCATATCAAGGGACAAGTGGGTCTTTATCCAGTCCGTTAATGTTATACCCCTATGGACTTCGACTCCTAGCCTACCTAGCTTGCTCTCAATATTTAGGTTTACATAGGGCTCAATCAGGGTGTAAATTTCTCCAACTAGGCCAATAGTCAGTGGTTTAAAGCCCCTTTCTTCTCTGATATTAGATGCCCTTTCCATGAACTGCTCTGTTAAATCTAGTATCTGAGAGCTACCATGAACCTGCCTAGCCATTCTTTCAAAGCTAGCAAGACACCTATCTGCCTCTCCTACACGCGTCTCTCTAGCCCTTTTATATAAAAGTAGGTCTATAAGCTTGTCAACCTCTAGGGTGACCTTGTAGGCTGCCCTAAAGGCCTTGGCTAAGTCGGGTATACTAGAGTAGCCTGAAATCTTTTTAATATTATTTATAAAGTTTAGATGACCTGTTTTGGGTGCATCTAGGATTACTACTTCAATGTCGTATCCTAGGTCTTTTAGAATATCTTTTTCTACTACTCCATAATATCCAAACCTGCATGGTCCACAGCTGCCTGTCAAGACTATTGTATCGGCCCCCTCTTTTATGGCCTCAATGTAATTACCCATATTAATTTTAAGCGGAAGACAGGCCATCTCCGGAGATAGCTTTGTGCCTATCTCCAAGGTCTTCTTGCTTATTGGGGGTGGTATTACAGTTCTTACCCTTAGGTCGTCAAATAAGGCCTTAACTGATATATAAACCTTTCCCATGTGAGGAAATGTTATTACCATTTTCCTTCCTCCACTCCATCATATCTATAAAGGCTTCAAGCCTCGTATCAAAGCCGGCATGGCCACTATGCTCATCTATGGTAATTATGGTTAAGGGTTTTTTATAATCTCTATTGTTTTTTCGCTGTAGCAGCTCTAGTACAAATGAGTCAATACCACAGGCAAAGCTGGTCACTAACACAAGGCCATCTACTAGACCTTGTTCTAGCATATACAAACCACTGCCTAAGAGATGCTTTCCATAAGACCAAAAGAGTTTTTTAGGATATATGCTACAAGCCTTCTCTATTGCCTCAGGTCTTATATTTTCTGGGACTATCACCCTATAGTCATGGCTGATTAGTTTTTTATAGACATCCATACTAATATACCTATCGTAAATAAGGTATGGGTGGCCTATTAAGCCTATAGTACCCTTTATTTCTTTCCTTATAGAAAAAGTTTCTAAGCCCTCTAGTGCTAATAAGGGATTGCTCCCTCCTAAGAGGGCTCTCTCGTAGGCCCTTTGTTGTCCTAATGCCCTCTCTAAAGCTTGCTTTATGTCTTTTTTGCTTGAGCCTAGGTCACTAGCTAGTTTATAGTATCCCTTATAAGCCATATTAGTACTCTTTTTAGCATTGTAGTCCAAGACTATTAAGCTAGGACAAGGCTTTACTGAGTTTTTTATCATCTCCGGAATACCTATAAACTTGGGGCATATATATTCCTCTTGGCTAATAGAGATTAGTCTTGGAATAAAAACAGCATCACACCTATCTATTAGGTCAATAACATGACCATGCATTATCTTGACAGGCAGGCATGCGTCCTCCACGCAGGCCTTTGCCCCACTATCGAGTATTCTTTTATTTGTCCTAGTTGAATTAACTATGCTATGACCAAGCTCCTTAAAAAAAGTCTCCCACATTGGATAAAAGATAGGGTAGAGCAATGCCCTAGGAATACCAATTTTCAAAGAAAGCCTCCTTATTAGCCTTGCTAAAACTCTTATTATGCTATTGTGTCCATTAATCCTAATTGTATAATCCTTGAATAAGATAATTTGCTACTATGTGTTAGAAGATGGATTAATTATGTATAATAGTATTGCCGTTTATCCCTAATTGCGATATACTTAAAGCAAAAGTAAAATCTAGGAGGTATTATTTATGAAGACCGTTAATATTAAATTATCACTTGCTGAAAACGTTAAAAACTTTGTAAACATCGTAAACAAGTATCCATATGAAATCGACCTTCGCTCAGGCAGGCACGTAGTCGATGCAAAATCAATTTTGGGTATATTCAGTTTGGACCTAAGCAAGCCAATTGCAGTTGAAATTTATTGTGATGACTGTGATGATTTCCTTGAAGATATAAAGGATTTCTTGGTTTAGTCTTAAAATTTAAAAATTACTTAAATAAGGGCATTCTAAAAAGAATGTCCTTATTATTATGATATTTTTCTCATATACTATCCAGCAATATAGCAATACTTCCATATACTTTTTAGTATCTTTTATATAGTTTGTGGCAAATTAAAGTCAAGCCATTCAAATATAAAAGGAGGTAGTAAAGTGGCAGCTGGAAGCAAAAATACCGGGAAAAACAGACAATTAGTTAAAGGCGCCCATCAAGCCCTTGACAATATGAAATATGAAATAGCAGCAGAGTTTAACCTACCTGTCTATCAGGGTTCAGAAGACTACTGGGGAGATCTGACATCTGCTGACTGTGGTAGGGTCGGAGGCGAGATGACAAAAAGGCTAATTGCCATGGCTGAAAACAGTCTGGCTAATAAGTGATTAACTATATGACTAGTAAAGACTAATATTAGGCACAGGATTAAAATTTCCTGTGTCTTTTACTATTTATGTGTTGTATAATAGGATTAATTTAGTTTAGCTAGGAGATAGACTTTATGAGACGTTTAGATTTGGCCGATAATAAAATAACAATACTTTTCTTTGTGAACTCTCTAAATATTCCCCTTACAAACGAGCAAATTACTGAATTTTTCGTAAACAGATATCTGATGAATTATTTTGACCTCCAGCAACTTTTGTCAGAACTATGTGAAACCAATCATTTATACTACATAGACAATCGTAACAGCCATCTTTACTCCATCACAGATACTGGTAAAGAGGCCATAGACCTATTCTCATCTAGGCTAGATTCCTATACAAAAGATATGATTTTGACCTATACTGAGCAAAACCGAGAAAGATTGATAAAAGAGAGTCAGCTAACAGCCGAATACAAAAGACTTGAGAACAATGAATATGTAGCCATACTCAGGGTCATGGAGGGAACCATTACACTTATAGAGTTAAAGCTAAATCTAACTACTATGGAGCAGGCTAAGAGTGTATGTGATAAATGGCAGCTCAAGGCCCCTGAAGTATACAGAAAAATAATGGAGTCCCTAATCTAGACTACGATTTTACTTTAGTCCCTAGATAAAGTTAATCAGTATCTAGGCTCTTGCTAAAAATCCTTTCAGCCATCTGGTCTTTGGTAAGTGAAAGGTTTCTTTTCTTGGCCTCCTTGAGCAGATCAATATATGCTTGTTTTAGCCTCTCAATATTAAGGATATGGTCATTTTTCTTTGTGTATATATCTTGGTACATAAAAAGCTCTTCGGCTTCCCTCCATTTAATCAGGGCTTCTTGTATAGCTTTTAGTAAATGGGCATTGTCCCTGTCATCATCGACCATCTGTTACACATCCTCAAATTATAAGTATTATATCTTATGTTAAAGTAACCACTATAATGACAGCTATAAAATGATTTTATTGACGACTATCCTAGTACATAAAAGCTGCTAGTCTAAAAAGGCTAGCAGCTTTCTAAATTTTTCATCTAAGGATAGTAGTAACAAATTTAGGTGCCCCTAAAAAAGACTCATATCTCTTACTCTAGGGGCTGGCCCCATAGGACTCCCCTAGTGCCAGTGCCTATATAAAAACGTCCAAAGCATCTTGGGTCGCCACATATAGTCCTAATATCTCCAAACATTTGCTTTTCATTATTTATCCTTTGCCATGTCTTGCCCTCGTCAAAGGACCTGTAAAAGCCATACTCACCATCTATAATACCATTTACATAGAGTGTCTTTACTTGGCTGCCAGCTGCCTCCTTGCCCATGCCCTGCCTGAAAATATGGTCGCCTTCAGCTGACACCCTATTAAAGCTGGCTCTTTTCTCTTGCTTGTTAAATTCAACTTTCCATAAGCCCTTTTCTCCAGTTGATATCCATACTATGCCCGTCTTGCCTGACTCTGCCCTTATCTCCGCAGGCATCCTGCCGTCCATCCCACCTAGCTCAAGTAGTGGAAAGTCAGGACAGGCCTTTAGCTGCACAAAGCTTTTACCCTTGTCGGTACTTATGTAAAACTTGGACTCATCGCCAAAGCCATAAAAGACCGCTGGATCCACCCTATCTGATAAGACCTTTAGGGTATCTATTTCGTTTTCTACAAGCTCTCCCTTAAGGTCATAGATCCTTACTCTTTGCCAGGTCTGGCCTAGATCACTTGTATATACAACAGCATCTATTGGCAGCCGGTCTCCCTGGCCTACTGACCAGACAAGGTTTTCTCCATCTGCTGATATTGCCACCCAGCCAGAATTGGTATTTGGCTTTCTAATCTCACTTATCAGGTCATCAATCCGACTTGTAATACCCACTGGATCTGGCAACCGGGTCCAGGTCTTGCACTGGTCCTCTGACCAAATAAGGCCCCCTGTGGTTCTGCCTGTCCAGTTACCCCTTGCGGTTACTACCACATGGTAGGGGTTTGAGTCCGGAAAGTCTGCATTTAGACAGGTTATATACCTATTGCCGTCTTGGTCGTCAAAGGAATTGCCAGCTGCTTTGTTTAGATCTGCAAAGGCAAAGCCTCCTAGGTCACCTATTATATCGATAAGCTTTATATCACCAGCCGGTGGACTATAGACATTTAAATGAACCGTCTCTTCTAGACCCTTACAGCTTGGCCTCCAGACTACTTCTTGTCCCCTAGCTGCCTCTAAAAGGTTTTCAGTCATAAATATACCTGTACCTGTGTTAAAAACAGCTCGGTTGCTGTTAAAAGGATCAATCTTTATATCCGACAGCCAGTGGATTATGTTTCCACCACCATTGTACTTAGGATCCATATAGGGAACGGTGGAAAAGTCCATCCTACCAACTTCAAGACCATGCAATATAGGTTCCCAGCTAGACCCTCTATCTCTTGAAAGCATTACGCTGTCTCCATTTAGACTGCACTGGCTTGTGCATATCAGCCAATCCTTTTTGTCTGGAAATACACAAATACCCCCAAAGCTGTTGCTTGTGGCTATACCTTCTTTTAATTCTATTATTCCTGCTATATTAGGGGTTATATTGGACCAGTCCTTTATGTCACCTGACTCATCAATATGATACCTTAGGACACAGCCATAATGGAGGCCTCCTACATCACAGGCATAACCTCTCCAGCCTGCCCATGACCTTAGGGCAGAGGCCATTGTTATATACAGATATTGTCCATCAAAGCTGGCCCTTTGGCCTACAAAGCCAGGGTATTCACCCTCTTTTGGTGGCTGTGGTTGTCCAGGCAATATTTTAAAGGTCTTGCCCCCATCCTTACTTATATAGAGGCTACTTGCCCTTATATTTTTGCCTGGCGAGTTTCCCTCGCCTGAGCAGGCTACCACTATGGTCTTGCAGGACCCATCCCTACCTGACCTAGGATCAAGCCACACAAAGGATATATCCTTTTCTACCTTTCCACCCTGAGGCTGAACAGCTAGGCTTTGCCAGGTCTCGCCATAGTCTTCTGATAGCAGAAGGCCTTCGGACTGGGAGCCAAAGTAAATCTTGTTTGAACTAACAGGGTCTACTACTAGCCTTTCACCAGTGCCCCTGCCTGGCGCATTACCGTGAACGCCTGCAGGTAGCCTAAAGTAATCAAAGGTCTCTCCCCTGTCCCTTGATCTTAATAGGTAGTTTTTCTCCCAATCCCCAGCTACAATGTATAGGTAGTCAGGATTGTTATCATCTAGTGCTATAGAAAGGGGATAGGTTTCCCATTTTTCTAAAGTTGTTACATGGTCTACTAAAGACCACCACTTATCATTTTCAAAATCATACCGGTATACGCCACCTATATCTGTCCTAGCGTACAAAATATTTTTTACTCTATTGTGAAAAACAAAGCCTGTTACAAATCCACCTCCGGGTACTGGGGCATGGTTATACTCATAGGCTATATATTCTCTTTTCTTTTGCATATATTTATCCTCCTTAGGTCCTTCTATTCGGATATTGCCTTAAATACATAGTTCACTCCAGGGGATATTCGAAGCCTAACGACCTGCTTGTCTCCCTCTGTTCTTGTACTATACTTTTGACCACTTACCAGATCCTCTAGGCCATTAAAGCCCTCCCTTAGCTCAAGTCTAGCCTCATCGTACCAGGGCTGGAAGGAATGAAGTACAAAACAGTCATTATCATAGGTAAAGATAGCAAGCTTTGATACTGCGTCTAACATAACTGGCCAATTGTTATTGAAAACCTCCCTTATTAGGTAGAGGATCTTCTTTGGGTAATTATAAAGATCACCATAGTCTTCAGGTACTGTTAGGATAAATAGGCGACCCTTTCCGTATTGCGTCTTTAAAAGTAGGGGAAAGCTATTATCCTCTCCAAAGCCTGCGGCCAATTCCCATGTATCATTAGTCATATATTCAAGCTGGGGAACCATAATATGCTTTGAGGATTCCTCACGACCTCCAAAGGATACACCCCCATTATCTGAGTAAGCATAGGTGTTTATTAGGGCCTTTCGGTCTGTATAGACTACATTAGCAAGTTCCTTATTAAAGCCTAAGTCTTGTGCAGCCTTAAGGAAACCTGAGGTCACAATAACATCACTGCCATTTAGTAAACTAGTCTTGATCTTTTTAATAATATCTTTGTCCCTTGTAGCCCCCTGGGTCAAAAAGACCTTGCTAGCCCCTTCTGGATAATGAGCTGTAGGCTCAAAGGGAATACCTATCATACCAAGGTAGTTATGTAGGTAATCCTCTCCCTGGCTATGAAATGGCAGGTAGGTTGCCACCCCTGTAGCTTGACCTAGCTTGCCTAGGTACTTGTCCATTTCCCTAAATATCTGCCCATTTATAGGTATACACAGGGAGTAATCAGGACTTAGCAAGGATCCTAGAGAAAACATCATAAGCTCTCCTGCTTTGGCTAGGAGGGTAAGGTAGGCCTGCTGGGCATAGGAGCTATAATTATAGGTGCACTCATAGGGGTCATACCAGCCTCCTATGTTCTTGCCATTAGATACATTCTCAAGATAGCGAACTATGAAATAGCTTAAGTATTTGGGAAGATGCTGCTGAGTATACATGGGGTTACGGGTTTCCGTTCCTGAATAAACATAGTCAAATATCCTAGGCTGATCCTCAATATTGTATCCTGCCTCCTGGTAATGCTCGTACCAGTTTGGATATTTGATTATGGTTTTTACCTTTGGATTTACTTTTTTAGCGGTATTGATGATATCTTGAGAGATTTTCTTCATCAAATCAGTGCGAAATTCATCCCAGGTCCTATCACCCTTTTCCTCTATACAGGACACACACCTACAGTTGGTAAAGTAAAAATCATCTAATATAAATTCATCAAATAGGCTGGCAGTAAGCTTAACTACCTCCCCTAGGAGTTTGTGTGTTTCTTTGCTAGTATAGCATAGGGGATCAAAACCACCTTCTCCATCAGGCGGTGCATCTGTTGTAATACCTCCAGATGTTTCTATACCCCTATCTTTAAAAAATTCGATGACCTTTTCCATCTTTTCGCGGCTAATAGTAGTGCCGTGTCTATAGGTTTCTAGGTAAACCTTGCCTACCCTGACATGCCCTTCTATCCATTTA
>DGFG01000101.1 GCA_002391555.1 Firmicutes bacterium UBA3906 | reverse complement strand
GAAAAAGATAGACTAGTGTAAGTAAAGAGTTTTAGTTTTAACCCTAGGCTAGAGATAAAAGACATAAAAAGAGTCTGTATTTTTCGCAGACTCTTTTTTCATTGTAGACTATTTTTAAATGCAGATTCTTTTAATAGACTAGCCACTTTTATTTAGTATCCTTTCTTACCATTGGGCAAGGATAGGTATAGGCAAAGCAATTAGCCAGACTTTTTTCTAAAGCTATATATATAAAAGCTTAAAAACCTAGTATAGAGATAGTCGTAAGCAAAAAAGGCAATAAGCAGGATGAAAAAAAGATAATATATGGGGATTTGTGACTCAATATTCTGAGCGAATAGCCTAGTAAAAACAAGGTATAAAGCAGCTTGGCTGATAGCGCAAAAGCACCCCTTTAGGAGGTACTCAAGCACAGGCTTTTTCATATACTCTAAATAATACTTAACCAAACCATATAGGCCAAAAAAGGCAAGATAGGGGATGACAAGAAGCTTGTTTGCCACTAAAAGTAGTGAAAGTAGGCTAGAGGCCAGATAAAAGATCCAGCCAGCCCTGATCCCTAAGTCCACTACCACAAAGGAGACAAAAAGTGAGCTTAGGCCATAAAAAAACAGCTTGCTATTTGGTATATAGGATACAGCTAGTAGGGCTAGAACAGTCAGGGCAACAAAGACACCGCCCATAGCTACTTGCCTTGATTTACTTTTCATTTCTTTCTACCCCCTAGCAGCAAATAATTAAGTCCCCACCCATGCATTCACAGCAGCAATCACATAAATAGAGGGTGGTACAAATTTTGCATATGTCTGAGCTAGAATCACGCCGGTTTGTTGTCCTATAGGTATTATAGCCCTGGCTAGTGGAGTTTAGGTTGTTTAAGGTTTGCCTATATTCCATATTGGTTGGGTCCATGTTGCTAGCCCTGGTAATGTTAGTGTAGCCTTGACCATAGTTACCTATCCTTAGGTCTAAAAGGCCACGCAGGAAAAACCATTCTGCCGGTCTAGCTGTCATACTATTTAGTATTCTCTCAGCCTGGCCTATATTACCCATATTTATATATTGCCTGACCCTGTTAAAATCAGCCTGGTTATAGGTGCCAGACCCTTGAGACCTGCTAGAGCCTTGCCCTTGATTAGTGTTATAAGATGACCCGCTAGAGCCAGTTGAATAGCCCTTCATTAGCATGTCATAGGCTTCATTTACCTGCTTGAGCTTTTCCTCTGCTAGACCCGCTAGGGGATTGTTCCTGTATTGGTCAGGATGATATTTTTTTACCTTCTCCTTGTAGGCCTTTTTTATTTCTGCCTCTGATGCTCCCTGTCTTATGCCAAGGACCTCATATGGATTCATTTAGCCACTCCTTTTTTAAAATCTGCTTAGTTTTATTGTACATACCACCGTATATTATATTATCTAGGATGGATTTATTTCTTTTAATATCAAGGGCTTCGTAGGATAAGCAGACCTGCTTTAGTGTATAGTTTAAAACAAAGCTAAGATATTCTTGTATTTCTTTTCTTTTTTCTTTATCGATTTTTCCTGTCTTGGGCCTAAGGTCGGGTAGAAACTGGGCTAGAATGGGATTATAGTTCTTGCCCTTTATATCCTCTAGTAGGTCATCTAGGGCATCTATAGTATAGAGCCATTTGCCTACATTATAGCCAAAATCCCTTAAGACTTTGTTTTCCTCTCCATGGCCAGAGGCTGCTTCTGTTACAAGGGAGGCTAGGAGATCTGAAAAGGGTTTTGCTGCCTGATCTATTAAGGGACAATTTTCCCTTTCAAGCTCCCTTAGTTCATCTAGCTGGGTCCTTATAAATAGATCTTGCTCCTGGTAGGCCTTTTTAGCCTTGCGGTAGGCAGGGTAGAGCAGGGGCAAGATAGGATAAGCCCTATAGGACCTGTCATAGATATCGTCTTTGATATTGTGGTAGGCTAGGATGATGTTCATTCCTGCTGCATAGTCTATTGCCTTGTCCCTTTTTACCAGTGGTATTTTCTTAAAGGGCTTTGTAATACAGCGTGATAGGTCTAGCCTTATATCATCAGTATCAATGGAGGATAAAAATATAGCCAGAAAGGTTAAATCATAGGATAGGGCAAATCTAGGTATATGTCCATAGCGGCTAGCTATAGCCTTGCATATGCCGCAGTAATAGGCCCTAAAAAGCTCAAATTCCTTGATTTTTAGCTCCGGTTTATCCGGTATTATATAACCAAACATAAATTCATGTACTCTTTCACCATTTTAATATATAGTATCAAAGTTAAGGCCTGCATTCAATTTCTACAGGGCCCTAAGGCTAAAGTCTATAGGCCTATACTATATTATATACTAAAGTAGCTAGTAGAAAAAAGTATAAATTAGTTTGGCCAAAAAGGCCTAATGGCTTTTTTATTGACGGCAGCTAAAAAAAGAAATAGCATATACTTAGATAGTCTGGTATAGCTAGTCTGTCTATTGGATGCTAGGACCTTTGCTTGCTAGTTTGTTACATTATGACCTATGCAAATGCATGAAAGGGAGATAATTTTAAAGCCTAGTAAAAAGCTTGAGGGTGGTTATTTCAGGCTTAGTAAAAGCTTGGCAGTAATTGTGTTTAAGGCTAGGCACAGGCTTTTAAGATAGATACAAAGGCTAAAGGGATGGTTCCTATGGGCGAAAAATGGATAATCATAAGCAAGTTTTCAGTCCTTATCTATATAGCTATAAAGCAGCTAGAGGGGGGCTTTAGGACTATTGCTCCTAATATACTTGCCATACTAGTTTACATAACATTAAGCATGATCTATTACTTATTTGATAGGGGTCTTTATAAAAGGATAACAGCCCTTACAGGTCTACTGTTGGCTATTGTATTTGTGGCAAAGCTAGACAGCCTATATATCTTTTTATTTCCCCTTTCGGTAATTGACCTAGTTGATGCATTTAAGCCTCCAGACCTACTTGTGTTCTCTAGCCTACTAGCCCTTGTTTTTAGTCAAAGCCATTGGCCTGAATACTTGTTACTGGCTATCATGATAGGTCTTTTGTTTATAGTCACCAAGGCTGCAGAAAAGAGGGATATAAAGCTAGTCAATAGGCTTGACCAGCACAGGAAAAAACTAGACCTTATGCAAAAACAGATAGACTCCTATGAGCAATACAAAAAACAAGAATACTATTTAGTCCAGCTAGAGGAGAGAAACTCTATAGCCCAACAGATTCATGATAAGGTTGGCCACTCAATATCAAGCAGCCTTATCCAGTTAGAGGCAGCCCAGCTAGTGTCCGAGCAGGACCCGGCCATGGCCAAGAAAATTATTAGCAAGGTGACAGGTGTTTTAAGGGAGGGCATGGAAAGTATTAGACAGACCCTCCATAATATAAAGCCAGCTGTAGAGCAGTTAGGTATAAATAGGGTCAAGTCAATCCTAGATGAGTTTAGGGCCAATAGCATGATCAGGGTTAACCTAACAGACAGAGGAGATCTTAGCCTGATTAGCTATCAACAATGGAAGGTTATTTCAGATAACCTGACTGAGGCCTTGACAAACTCCCTAAAGCATTCAAGGGCAACTGATATATCAGTCAGTATCAGTGTACTTAACAAGATAATAAAGCTAGAGGTAAAGGACAATGGGGTGGGGGTTAGTAGAATTAACAAGGGCCTAGGCCTAGCTGGTATAGATGAAAGGACAGCTAGTATAGGGGGCAAGGCCATATTTGATGGGTCCCGGGGCTTTTCTGTAATTACCATCCTACCAATTGGAGGTGCAGATGAACTTGCCTATTAAGATACTAATAGCAGACGATGATGCCCTAGTTAGGGAGGGGCTCAAGATTATTATAGATATGGATGAAAGGTTTCAAGTAGTGGCCTGTGTAGAAAATGGCAAGGAGGCAGTAGAGACCTGCCTCAAGGGTGGAGTAGATGTAGCCCTACTAGATGTTAGGATGCCAATTATGACAGGTCTTGAGGCTGCAAAGCAGATATCTGACCTAACAGAGGCCAAGCCCCTAATACTTACAACCTTTGACGATGAGGACTTTATACTAAAGGCAATTAGAAATGGGGCAAAGGGCTACCTGCTAAAGAATACCCCACCGGACCAGATGAAGGATAGTATCAAGCTTGTTTACAATGGGGGTATTGTTATGGAGGACCTAGTCCTAAGCAAGATAAAAAATGGCCTCTCTAATCTGACGGGGTCTATAGACAAGGCCGGTTTTACAGATAGGGAGCTTGAGATTATGGACCTTATAGCAAGGGGCATGTCAAACAATGAGATAGCCAGAGACCTATTTATAGCCGAAGGGACAGTTAAAAATTATATAAGCTCCATTTTAAATAAAACAGGCCTAGACCATAGGACCCAGATAGCGATTTACTACCTAAAGGGTGGAAGGCTAAGCTAGCAAAAGGCTAAAGCTTGGCCATTTTATAGGTTAAAAACAAGCTTTAAAAACAAGCTTTAAAAATATACTTAAAAACATGACTTTAGTCATATTAGGATATGACCTTTTCTACTTATGAAGGGGTCATTTTTTTAGTATTATTGTAATCAGTAGTAGAAGGCAAAGAGCCTATAGGGAGAGGAGAGGACTTGATGGCTATTGTAGAAATTAAGGACCTTACAAAAAAGTATGGCAGCCTAGTAGCTGTAGACAATATTTCTCTGACCATAGTAGAGGGAGAGATTTTTGGCCTCCTAGGTCCTAATGGTGCAGGGAAAACAACACTGATTAATATATTGACAGGTCTTGTTAAGGTAGATAAGGGGACAATCAAAGCCTTTGGTCAGGATATTGGCAAAAATGGGGATGATGTAAAAAGGCAGATAGGGCTAGTACCCCAGGACCTGGCCATATATGAGGATTTAACCTGCCTTGAAAATGTAAGCTTTTTTGCTGGCCTATATGGCCTAAGGGGAAGACTAGTAAAGGAAAAGGCTATGGAAGCCTTGGACTTTGTAGGCCTTAGCGAAAAGGCAGGCCAGGCCCCAAAAAAGTTTTCAGGTGGTATGAAAAGACGGCTCAATATAGCTTGTGCCCTGGCCCATAGCCCTAGACTAATCATTATGGACGAACCAACAGTTGGAATTGACCCCCAGTCAAGAAAGCATATATTAAATTCGGTAAAGACCCTAAACAGCAGAGGCTGTACAGTTATCTACACCACCCACTATATGGAGGAGGCAGAAGACCTCTGTGACAGGATAGGAATAATGGACCATGGAAAGATAATAGCCATGGGTAGCTCTAATGAGCTTAAGTCACTAGTTACCGACCAGTCAACCCTAATAGTAAATCTTTCAAGCCCCCTTGAAAGGGTAAATATAGATGGCTTAAAGGAAATCAAGGGCGTTGTAGATATTTGGTCAGATGAAAACACAATAAGTATAAGCTCTTCTAGGGACATTAATAATTTAGATAAAATTATTTCTTATTTCAGCAGTAATGATATCCATATAGCTGGCCTAGAAAGTAAAAGTCCCAACCTTGAGACAGTCTTTTTAACCCTGACAGGAAGAAAGCTACGTGACTAAAGTTCATAAGGAGCTGGTAAGATGAATATCCTATCTATTTTTAAAAAGGAATGCATCCATATAATACGTGATATAAAGGGCAATATCTTGATGATTCTCTTTCCTATAGTCCTAATACTGATACTAGGTACAGCCCTGTCACCCCTCTTTGACTCTGGAATTGACCTAGGCTATATAGAGCTAGTATACACAGACGAGGCAGACCCCTATTTATCTTCTGCCTATAGGGAGTTTAGGCAAGAGCTTTCCAAGGAGTTTGGAATTGAATTTATAGCAACTGATGATGCCAAGGAGGCAATTAGTAAAATAGCCGATGGCGGCCAAAGCTCCTATATATACCTAACAGATAGGCAGGAGATTAGGCTATATAAAAATGAAAGGTATGCCTTTGAGGCTAATCTTATAGAGGCCATGACCCGGACCTTTGTGGAAAAGTATAATCTTTACAAGGAGCTTGCTACAAAGGTCCCTGATAAATTAGAGTCTGCAATGGCCATGGAAATACCAGACCTAGTAGCAGTTAAGTCCTTAGATGGGAAAAGGAACATAGCCTCTATGGACTATTATGCAATTACAATGCTTACCCTTATACTCCTATACTCAGCATCTACTAGTGCCCACAGCGTAAAAAGAGAACAGCTATTAAAAACCGGTAATAGACTCCTTGTAAGTCCTGTTAAAAAGTACGAGATTTTCACAGGCCAGGTGTTAGGAGCTATAAGCATAACGGTATTGCAGGGTCTTACGGTCCTTGCCTTTAGCAGCTTTATCCTAAATGCCTATTGGGGAGACAAGCCCCACTTAGTGATTATGGTAATTATATCTGAAGCGGTTATGGCAGTGAGTATAGGGATTGGCCTATCATACGTCATTAAAAATGTAGCTACCCTTTCGGGTATTATAAACACGATAATCCCAATTATGGTTTTGCTAGGAGGGGGCTATGTCCCCTTTGAGGTCCTAGGCGAAAGCATACAAAAAATATCTGTAATATCCCCAATTAGGTGGACTAACCAAGCACTATTTAGGCTGGTCTATGATCAGGACACTTCTTATATCTTTATAGCCATAGCTATAAATCTTGCCATAGCAGCAATCTTTATAATATATGCTTCGTTAGCATACAGAAGGGAGGATGTGTAGGATGAGTCAAACATGGTTTTTGGCAAAAAACATCCTTAGGCTAACCTTTAGGAAAAAATCTAGCTTTTTTATCTTCTTTGTACTCCCTTTAATGGGCCTGCTTGTTTCAATAGCCATGTATACAAACCTAGGAAGTGAGCCCTTAAGGCTAGGTGTTGTAGACCTAGACAATAGCTGGATTAGTAAAGAACTTAGCCAGAATATCGGGGAAAGGGAGGCCTTTGA